>JADHXI010000006.1 GCA_016783065.1 Desulfobacteraceae bacterium
CGAAGAGGCACCATTTCCTTGTCTGACAATTCGCTGATATCGCTACCCTGGTAGATTACTTTTCCCTCGTCGGGTTCCAGGAGCCTCAGGATAAGACGTGCCACCGTAGATTTTCCACATCCACTTTCGCCCACCAGCCCCAGAGTCCTTCCCTGCATCACCTCGAAATCGACACCGTCAACGGCCTTTACCCACCCTGATATCCGCTGAAGAAAACCCCTGTGCACGGGAAAATATTTCTTCAGGCCCTCAACCTTGAGGGTGACCCTGTGGTTTTCCCTGCCAGGTTTGAGTGTTTTGACAACATGAGAATTATCTGTGAAACCCAACGAAATCATAGGCTCTATTCCTGTTTTTCGTACAGGACCGGGCAGCGGCTGAGATGCCCCTTCCCATAGTCACATACCTCCGGAAAGCGACTTCTGCAACTCTCGACGGTGAATTGACACCTGGGATGGAATGGACACCCGCGGGGTTTGTGGGCCGGATTCGGCACGGCGCCCGGTATACTGTGTAGCCTCTTCCCTCTTTTTGAACGGCTTGGGAGAGACGCCAGTAGGCCCTGTGTGTAAGGGTGACGGGGCTCGTTAAAAATCTGGAGGGTGTTTCCCTGTTCAGCGATACTGCCGGCATACATGACATACACTCGATCGGCGATATTGGCGACCACTCCCAGGTCATGGGTGATGTAGAGGGCGGACATTGACCAGTTTTTCTGGAGTGATTCAAAGAGGCTCAGGATTTGGGCCTGTATGGTCACATCGAGTGCGGTTGTGGGTTCGTCTGCGATGACCAGATCGGGACAGCATGAGAGGGCCATGGCGATCAAGACCCGTTGGCGTTGACCACCGCTCAACTGGTGGGGATAATCCCGGAGGCGGGTTTCAGCCGATGGGATACCGACATCTTTGAGGATCTGGATAGACCGTTGTCTCAATATCTCGGGTTCAATGTCTTCATGGACCTTTATGGCCTCTTCAATCTGATCGCCTATGGTAAAAACCGGGTTCAAAGATGTCAGCGGCTCCTGAAATACCATGGCGATCCGGTTGCCGCGAATCTTTTGCATCTCCTCCTCACCCTGTTCCAGTAGGTTGCTGCCCTCAAAGAGTATCTTTCCCCCCATCACCTTCCCGGGCGGCATGGGGACCAGACCCAGTATGGTGAGTGCTGAAACGGTTTTCCCACATCCTGATTCCCCAACCAGACAAACTGTTTCTCCTGGAAAAATATCAAAACTCACGCCATCCACGGCTCGGGCGACTGTATTGTCCCCGATAAAATTGACCCTCAGGTCCTGTACTGAAAGGAGGGGTGTTTCCATGCTGTCTATCTCTCCCTGAGCTTTGGATTCAGGGCGTCCCTCAAACCCTCACCAAACAGATTGAATGAGAGGACCACAAGCAAAATGGTGATGCCCGGAATAAAGGTCAGCCAAGGCGCATCAAAGATAAAACGTTTGCCGTCTGAAAGGATATTGCCCCAGGTGGCGTGCGGAGGTGGGACCCCAAAACCCAGGAAACTCAACCCGGCCTCTGTGAGGATGGCAGTGGCAATACCGATTGTTGCGGACACCAGGACCGGTGCCACAGCATTGGGCATCATGTGACGAAAAATAATCCGTAAGTTCCGTACCCCGAGTGCCCTTGCAGCGGTCACAAAATCCTGCTCTCTCAGAGAGAGGAATTCAGCACGGACAAATCGTGTGGAACCCATCCAGCTGGTCAACCCGATAACGATCATGATGTTGTACATGCTGGCAGGGAGGAGCGCCACCACTGTAAGTATCAGAAAAAAGCTCGGAAAACAAAGCATGATGTCAACGATCCGCATGATCAGGGTGTCAATTGAAACGGCCTCCATGCGAAAGAGAGCCAGCCACGATGTCAGGGGGCCATTTTTGTGTGGTTGTTTGGTCCGGAGCATTCCCAGGATGTACAGGGCAACACCGGCCACCAGCAGCGCTGCCGGGTAGACGTGTCCCAAAACAGCAAATACCGCCCCGGCAATCAAGAGACATGTAGCCAGAATATGGTGCACGCGAATGTGGTTTTGTCCGAAATAACCGGCGATACCCCCCATAAAAATCCCCACGACCAGAGAGATGCCGACCGCCACAAACCCCACCGTCAACGAAACCCAGGCCCCCTGCAACATGCGAGCAAAGACATCCCGACCCAGGTTATCCGTCCCAAACAGATAGAACCCAAGGGTGGGGTGTTCATCGGGCCTCAGGGTGTTGGGGTTTGGGGTGGAAAGCGGGGGGAGGAGTTTTTCCTGAAGACGGATTAACGCTGGGTTAAAGACCGGGTCATGACCGGACGTAAGAAAGAGGCCTGCCAGTGCAATCAGAAAAAAAAGGACAAAAAAGACCAGGCCCAGGATCGCCAACCTGTTTTTCTTGAACAGCAGCCAGAATTCCTGAATCCGTGTCCGTTTTGGAGCCAGAAGCCCCTCTAGTGTTTCCTGGTTATTGGTCATTGGATGCCGGTTGCTCGTTGCTGGTTCCTGGTTGCTGGTTACTGGTTACTGGTTTGTCATTGGTCGTTGGATGTTTATCATTTGCCAATCAACAATCATCAATCATCAAAGCCGTATCCTTGGGTCCACCACCAGGTAGAGGAGATCGGAGACAAAGGTGCCGGCCAGGACCAGCACCGCTGAAATAAAATTGACCGTCAGGATCACGGGATAGTCTCTTGCCAGGATCGCCTCATAGGCCATTCGGCCCATACCCGGCCAGGCAAATATGGATTCAATAATTACCGACCCGCCGATAAGACCGGGCAGAATGAGTCCAAACATGGTTACAAAAGGTAGCAGAGCATTTCTGAGTGCGTGTTTGTAATGTACTTGATCCGGTGGAAGCCCCTTTGCCTTGGCGGTCCGGACGTAGTCCTGGCCTTCCACCTCAAGCATCTGGCTTCGTACGTATCGCGAAAGTACCGCAATCCCTCCGGTTGCACCCAGGACAGAAGGGAGTAAGAGATGCCACACCCGGTCCATGAGCTTGGTCGGCCAGGAGGCCATCTGGAGCCCGAAGGTCTCCATTCCAAAGACCGGCACATGGAGCTGGGTCACCACAAGGATGATCAGGATATAAGCGACAAAGAACCCCGGTACGGATATCAGCAGATAGGAGATGAATGTGGCGCTCCGATCATAGAATCCCCCTCTGAAGATGGCCGAACGTATTCCCACGGGAAAGGAAAGGGTCCAGGTCAGGATGGTGCCTACGATAAAAAGGGGCAGGCTGTTCAAGAACCGCTCCCAAATCTTTTTCAGCACCGATTGATTGTCTTTCCACGATACGGTCTCCCCTGTGAAGAGACCTTTATAGAAAAGGAGGTACTGGACATACAGGGGCTTATCCAGATGAAACTCCTGACGAAAACGTTCCAGGATCTCCGGTGTGAATTTGGGGTTGAGCGGATCTATCTGGCTCGGTTTCCCGGGGGCCAGATGGATGATCAGAAATGAAACCACCGAAACGAAGAAGAGGGTGACAATTTTCTGTATGATACTCCGTCCGATAAATGATAACATAGGCAATACCTGAAACCTGTTCGGCTCCGGTTTATCCGGGTTGGGTTTACACCCATTTGGCTACCCATCCAGTGCCATTTCAGGCATCTGCGGGATCTTTATCCACCTGTTAAAATGAAAGTTATAGTTTCCGGTCTTGGTAGGCTTGATTTTCTTGTAAAGCATGTTGCCGTCATCGTCCAGGTCTTTAATGACAATTCGCTTGTCCAGAATGGCCGTCCATTTGCCCACATACAGAAAGGTGTATGGTTGCTCTTTAGCGATGATGGCATGTAGTTTGTGACAATCTTCCACCTGCCGTTTATGGTCATATTCCCGCCTGATCCTGACAATCAGGTTGTCGGCTTCTTTGTTCTTGAACCCCACGAAATTGAGCTGGTTGGGATGGGTTTGGCTGGAATTCCATATCTGATAGAGGTCCGGATCGATGCCCATAACCCAGCCCAGGATCAGGGCATCAAAATCCAATTTGTGCACGCGCTCCTGGATAAAGACGGACCATTCAAGCATGTCGGTGCGGACATCCACGCCGATCTGTTTCCAGGCGTCCTGGGCAATGGCCAGTATGGCCTTTCGTATGTCATTGCCGCTGTTGGTAATAAGGGTGAACTGGAGTCTTTTCCCATCCTTCTCAAGCCATCCGCTCTGGTTCCGCTTCCAGCCTGCCTCGCCCAATAGTTTCAGGGCGCCCTCCGGATCATAGGGAAGGGGTTTGATGTTGTGGTTGTAAAAATCGGTCTGTTTGACAAAGGGACCCGTTATCCGTTCCCCCTGACCATAGAGGACATAATCAATGATCTTGCCAATGTCGATGGCCATGCCCAAGGCCCTCCGGACCCTTTGGTCGTCAAAGGGCTTTCGCCGCATGTTATAGCCGATATAGCTGTAGCCAAAAGAGGTTCCGGAGAAACTCTGGTATTTGGGGTCGTTGGCCAGTCGCTTGACCTGGTGGGGCTGCACACTGTAGTTGTCAAGGGTCCCCGAGTAGAACTCCATCTCCTGGGTCAGCAGATCAGGTACAATACGAAACATAAAACGTTTATAATTAGGGGGACCTTCCCAATAATCTTCATAACGGGTAAGATTGATAAACTGGTCGGATTCCCATTTGGTGAAGACAAAGGGGCCGCACCCGATGGGGTGTCTGTTAAAAGAACTCTGGCGGAGAGAGAAGGTCTTCGGGTCCTTTCCGAGGCGGACGGCTTCCTTCTCAATTGCCGCTTGGTTCAGGAGGTGTTCGGGCAGGATCCCCATGCCCCAGGTGCCCAGTGCCGGTGAGTAAAGCCTCTTGTAGACCATTCTAACGGTCAAGGGATCAATGACTTCAACGCTTTTTACCGGCTCATAGTCGGCGACCCTCGGCGAGAGGTTCTTGGGGTTCATGATCGCCTCAAACGTGAACTTGACATCATAGGCGTCAAAGATGTGCCCGTCTTGAAACTTGACATTTGGCCTCAGATAAAAGACCAGCACCGGGTTGTGTTCGGTTGGGGGAAGGAATTCCATGGCGCAGGCAGCAAGTTCTTCCCTGTCAACCGGAGGCGATATGCTGAGACAGCTTGCCCCCGGCAGGGAAGAGAAATATGTGCTGCCAAGAAGCCCTTCGAGGTTCTTGAAGAGATCCTGGTCTACCTTGCTCAACCTCAATTTGATCCTGGCCGGGGCCTTCACAAGAATCTTTAGTTCACGTCCCTTTTTGTCCTTCTTGGCAGGTTTTTCCTGTTTAACGGTGGTGAATTCCCTGGGAGGTTCAATCGAGATCTCTTCGATATTCTCAAGCGAGCCCTTTAAACCCGGGGCCAGAGATCCGGTTGTCCGCATGGCCTTTCTGAGGACCTCTACCACGGCCCCTGCGCTGTTGTCGGGGGAGCCCGGAATCTTGACCCGTTCGTTTACGTAGAAATAGGCCTCCTCATAGACTTCCCAGGAGGTGGCCAGACGCCCCCTGAATTGCAGTTCCTCGTTATAGTCAATGAGGGCATCAAAAACCAGACCCTCTATCTGACTGCTAGTTGCATCGGTCGACAGAATGGGGTTCAAAAGGGTTGCATCGCCGGTGGAGGCCGTGATGTATTCGTGGAGGCGTTCGGGGTTGCCCTTTGTTTGTTGCTCATAAGTGGGCACCCAGAAATAGGACTGGAGCAGAAAGATTATCAGGATTATGGGTGCGAATATAAGGGCTCTCTTTATGGTCATGGGAAAATTCCTCAAAAGGCTCGCCCAGGGAACCGGCTTAAACCAGGCAAAGAGATATCTCTACCATGCAACTGTTGCGAAGATAAATAGGGAATTGGGTGCCTCCAGTCAAGCAAAAACGGTCGGGGTAACCGGGGGTGGTCCCTGGGTGAGATGACGGTTTTGCTTGCTGTGATGGTGGTTTTTTGATTATTAAGACAAAGGATCGGTCAAGAATATGACGCTCAATCCCGAAGGTGCCTCAAAATCGGAACGTTTTCAGTTCCGAAATCTACACCCCAATGTCTATCTGGGGACTGCCAGCGATCGGTATTCGGGCTGGATGGGACAGGTCTATTCAGAGGGGCGCTATACGGGTCGAATAAGCCGCCGCTCAAAAAAGATAAAGGGTAAGAGTTTTGTAGAAGAGGTTTTGCCCGTTCAGAGCGTTAAAGAGTATTTCCGGCACTTTCGGACACTTGAACTGGATTTTACATTCTACCAGGCCCTCAAGGACGGGGAGGGGAACCCCACCCGGAATTTCCACGTTCTGGGCACCTACCGGCAGTATCTTGAGCAGGGAGATCGCATCATCCTCAAAGTGCCCCAGACCACATTTGCAAAAAAAGTGCGAAGGGGGAGGGAATATCTCCAAAACGAACATTACCTGGACCCGGAGACCTTTATCCGCCAATTTTACGAACCGGCCCTGGAGTTGCTGGAACCGTGGCTGGATGGCCTGATCTTTGAACAGGAATACCAACGCAAGGAGGAACAATCCTCCGTTCAAGGATTGGCACAAGAGCTGGATACCTTTTTTGACCAAATCCCCAGGGACAACCGCTACCATGTGGAGCTGCGCACCGAAACCTTTCTTTCTGCCCCGGTCTTTGAGGTCTTTGAGAAGTACGGGGTGGGCCAGGTGCTTTCGCACTGGACGTGGCTTCCTCCCCTTTCCCGCCAGTTCGGCCTCTCCGGGGGGAGGTTTTTGAACGCCGGAAAGGCTTGCATCATCCGTCTGATGACACCGCGAGGCATGCGTTATGAGGATGCCTACGCCAAGGCCCACCCCTTCAACGCACTTGTGGATGGGATGGTAGATCCCCGGATGGTGAAAGAGACAGCCGACCTGATGAAGACCGCGATCCACAAGGACGTCAAGATAAATGTAATCGTCAACAACCGTTCGGGTGGTAACGCCCCGCTTATCGCACGGCAGATCGCGAGGCAGTTTCTCCCAACGGTCGTCGAATGACAACCATCGGGATTCAGGTCAGGCCCCTATCCCTTTAGCCATGGATTTTTGGATATGCAAGAGCGACGCCACAGCGAGGGCTCTCCCACAAGAACACCTTCAGGCAATCTTGTAAAGGTCCCTGCCCAGCACTGGGAAGACCTTGAGAAGAGGGACCCGGAGGCACTCTGCAGGAGGGCCCTGGTCAAGGAATACCCCCCCGCCGGATTTATCCTCCCCTTTTTGAAGGAATATTTGCTGGTCGACAAACAAAGGCGATGTCTTTGCCGGCAAGGCTCGGATAAGTGGGAACCCATTGATAGTCCTCTTTTGGAATTGGTCTCGCTGGTCTATCTGCTCAATGCGGGCCCTGAGCCCCTCGGCAAAAAGACCATCAGCGTAAAGGAGCTAAAAAGCGCATACTTTTTCAGGGGGCCCCACGAACTCAGGGTTAGGCCGGTACTGGAGCGTTACGGGAATGATCTGGATGGTTTTAAAAGGACGGCGGAGGCGCTGGGGGGTGAATCTCTGGATCTGGCAGATGGGGCGTACAGGTTTTGGGCCTTTCCGAAGGTGCCCCTTTGCTATCTGCTGTGGGAGGGGGACCGGGAGTTTCCCCCAATCCTTTCCGTCCTCTTTGACCGGTCCATAGAACAACACCTTGCTCCTGATGCCATCTGGGGTCTTGTAAACCTGGTGTCGGATATCCTTCTCAGGCCGGAAAAACGGCTTTAGGGCATGTTCAGATCCGAAGCCCCTCCCGGAAAAGATGTACCCTGCCGGGATGGATGGTCAGAGGGACAGTATCCCCAGTGCAATAAGCTATCTCCTTGTGGGCACGCACTGTCAGCCTCTCCTGCCCCACACGGGCATGGATGTATTTTTCAGAGCCCACATCGCTGATCATTTCTATCTTGCCCTCCAGATCCGTGGTATCACCCCTGCCTATTCCAATATCCTCGGGGCGGGTCCCAAGTTCCACTTCACCCTCTTGTAAACCGGGTTTCAGACCGATGAGGGCCACGGTAAAGCCTGACCCTTGGAAATGGAGGCAGTCATCTTTTCGGACAAGCCGGCCGCGGTGGAGATTCATCTCCGGCGATCCGATAAAGGTGGCCACAAAGGTGTCTGCCGGACGTGAGTAGATCTTTTCCGGAGGGCCGATTTGGTGTACCCTTCCCTCCCGCATGACAACCACCGTGTCCCCAAGGGTCATGGCCTCCACCTGATCGTGGGTGACATAGATTATGGTGCTCCGTATCTGACGGTGTAACCGTCGTAACTCCAGCCGTACATTTGCGCGCAGGCGGGCATCCAGATTGCTCAAAGGCTCATCCAAGAGAAAGACCCTGGCGCGTCGCACAAGGGCACGCCCCATGGCCACCCGCTGTCGCTGGCCCCCGGAGAGTTCGCGGGGTTTTCTATCCAGAAGGTCTTCTATTCCAAGGAGTCTGGCTGCTTCCAGGACCTGGTTTTTGATGGTCTGTTTGGGGATCCTGCGCATCCGGAGACCAAAACCCAGGTTCTGGGCCACGGTCATATGGGGATAAAGGGCATAGCTCTGAAAGACCATTGCCACATCCCTGTCTCGGGGGGGAAGTCGGTCCACAGGTTCTCCGTCCAGCACCACCGACCCTTGGTCCTGCGGGATCAGGCCGGCAATGATATTGAGGAGAGTGCTCTTTCCGCAGCCCGAAGGCCCGAGCAAGACGCAGAACTCGCCTTCCTCCACGTGAAGATCCACGCCTGCGAGTGCGGTCACCTTGCCAAAACTCTTGGCGATCGCCCTAAGGGTAAGGGATGCCATATTCAGCTCTTTCTGTTTCTCAAAGCAGCCCCAAGGCACACGGCGCTGTTCTTCCAATCATCCACCATGGATAGTGTGTTGTTTCAACGGGGTAAATACCCTTGCAAACTCCATTGCTTCTATGTATAGACAAATGCTGGATAGGTGGCTTCAGGACCCTCAAATGACCCAAACATTCTACCACGGCCCAAAGGGATAGTCCAATAGGTACTGAACAGTGACAACTTTATTGATAATCCTTGGATTGCTTCTCGCACTGGCCGGTGTCTTTGGTTGCATTTTTCCTATTATCCCCGGCCCCCCTCTCGGCTATCTGGCTCTCATTATCCTGTCCTGGGCCAAAGGTTGGGAGCCATTTGGTACCACCTTTTTGATTATTATGGCAGGTCTGACAATATTAGTGAGTATCTTAGATTACTTGTTGCCTGCCATGGGGGCAAAAAAATACGGGGCCTCCAGATTGAGCCTGTGGGTTTCCATGGCGGGAATGGTGATTGGGCTATTCCTTTTCCCACCGTGGGGTATGATAATCGGGGCATTCCTGGGGGCCGTTGCCGGAGAGCTATTGGCAGGAAGACAGGGGAAAAGTGCGCTTCGGGCCGGTTGGGGTGTCTTTGTGGGAAACATGCTCAGTGCCAGTCTAAAGCTGGCCTTGACCGGCGTCATGCTCTTTTTGTATATCAAAGAAATGTTTTAACGGCCTTCAGGTATAATACCAAAGGACCTGGCATACTGGTCACCGGGGGCGGTGTGTTTATCAATAAGATGAGTGGATCATTAGGAGGAAAGCATGAAATTTATAAAGATAATGTCACCCTTCTTTTTTATTTTTTTGGTGGGTTTGCTCGGGGCTTGCGGGAAGTACACGTTGCCTACCGCCAAAGGATATTCCCAGTTATGCCAGACTTACGTGGGGCATGACAGCAAGGACCTGATCGAACAGTGGGGCCAGCCCGGAAGGACCTATCAGAGGCCCGATAAAGGGGAAGTGTTTGTATACGTTGAGACGAGAGATGAGTATACGCTCAATCCCCTGGCCCATTCCGCACTCATAGAGTATCCCCCACGCATTGACCCCCGAAAAGGTGGTCCCGAGGTACTCGGAGACGTCGTTGGAAGCTCTCGTCCTTCTATGGACTACTGCATTACCTATTTCGAGATAAATAAAAAACATGAGGTAGTCAAAGCGATCTGGAAGGGTGATTGCAAGGGGATAGAGAGGGATAAAAAGTAGAAAGGATCTGCGCGTGGCTCATTCCATCAAACGAAAGGCCTTGTTCCTGATCCCATTGCTGTTGCTGATTCTGGCGGTCGGCGGACTGGCTGTGAAGCGGGTCAACGACCGTGAAAAGAAAAAAGCGGCCCTCACCCCAACAAAACGCCAACCTCTTCCAGTCCGTTGCGTCCGTGCCACCTTAGGCCCTATCCAGGCCTTTGTCTTCGGAGAGGGCACAGCCAGGGCCGTGAAGCGCGATTTCCTTACCTTTGAAAAGCAGGGTAAGGTGACCTATGTAAAGGTGAAAAAGGACGGTCGCACGGTGCGGGAAGGTGATAGAGTCCGTGGTCCTCGAAAAGGTGAGAAACTTGGGGAACTCCTGGCCTCTCTGGACAAGCGGGATTATATCGAACAGTCAAAAGTGGTCAGGTCCGGCCTGGCTGAATCCGAGCAAAACGTAAATGCCGCCAGAGCCCGACTGAGGCAGGCCCAGGCACAGGAGAAGCTTGCCAAGGACACCTTCAGGAACAACAAGGTGCTTTTCAAAAAAAGGGCCATTTCAAGATATGAACTGGATGTGGCACGCACAAATCTCAAGACCGCGGAGAGTACGGTAGCATCCGCCAGGGCCAGTCTGGACGCCGCTGCCTCCGGCGTCGCAGCTGCTAAAGCTCGTGTTGTGCAGTCCCGCCTCCCCCTTGAACGAAGCAGCATCTACGCGCCCTTTGACGGGATACTCACCTATGTCAACATCAAGAAGGGAGATTACTTCGCTCCCAATTTGATCAATACAAGCAGCGAGGAGGCTGCCCTCAGAACGGTTCCCATGGTCATCATTGATCCCAATGAATTCGAAATATCCATGGAACTTCCACCCTTTGAAGGTGTCCTGGTCAAACCCGGACAGCAAGCGATCATCATGACCTCACCGAGCCGCCCCCCCTCTCTATCGGATTTGGACTCTGATAAAACGATTCAAGGTGGCGCCGTCAGGGGGGAGGTCTTTTCAGTGAGTCCAGCCATCAGCCCTGGCGGTCGGTCCATACAGGTCAAGGTTCGCACAAAGAAGGGGGCAAAAAAAATTCGAGACGGCATGTTTGTCACTTGCTGGATAGCTGTGGAAGAAAAGACAGATGCCGTGGTGGTGCCGTTTGATGTCTTTATTTACCGCCAGAACAAACCCTACATCTTTGTGGTGAACGAAAGCCGCGGTGTTGTTGAACAACGCGAGGTCCTTGAAGGCATAGCAGGGCTGTCCATGCAGGAGATACTTCAGGGAGCCGAGAAAGGGGCTCTCCTTGTCACCGACGGCCGGCATCGTTTGAGTAACGGGGCGCCGGTGGAGGTTATTGAAATAACCGGAGAGAAATAAAAGGTGAACAAAAGGGAATCGGCCCCCGAAACCAATACAGGAGAATCGAAACACCAGGATGTCTCTGATGCAGCCGGGACATCCCCTCTTGCACGTTTTTTTTTCATCCGTCCGATCTTTGCCATCCTCCTCACTTTCATGCTCGTGGCTTCAGGCCTGATGGCCTACCAGTCCATCGTCAAGGAGGCAGCTCCTGATCTTGCCATCCCGCAGGCCACCGTTCAAACCGAATGGCCCGGCGCAGACCCAGAAACCATTGAAAAACAGATAACCAATGAGATCGAAAAGAAGATCAAGTCTCTCAAAGGGCTAAAACGCGTCAGGAGTGCCTCCTTTAACTCCCTTTCGGTTATCGCCGTGGAATTCCGGTCGGACGCGAACCTAAACGAAGCCATGCAGCTCTTGAGAGAAAAGGTTCGAGACGCGGAACCCGGATTGCCCCGTGATGCCAAAAAACCAAAGATCGAGCAGGTTTCTATTGATGACACCCCTGTTTTGACCATTGCTCTGTTTGGGGACGTGGACCCTGCCGTGCTCGGAAATGCCGCAAAATATCTCAAGGATAGATTGGAAAAGGTGCCCGGCGTTAAAAAGGTTGAACTTGGGGGGCGACGGAAAGAGGTGGTCCAGGTTCAACTGGATCCTGGCCGGCTTGTTTCCCTGGGGATCTCTCCCACGACGGTGCGTGACAAGATCCAGGGTGCAAACCTGGACATGCCCTGGGACGAGATCGAAAACGATCAGATGGGGGCAACACTAAGGCTCTACGGCCGTTTTCGAGATGTAAAGGATCTGGGTGCCCTCCCGGTGGCGCGTATGAGAACCGGTCGGGTGGTGCACTTGGACGAAATCGCAACAGTCCGCCGGGACCTGGAAAGGGAAAAGACCCGGGTGGCTCTCAGTTGGGGTGGTTCTGAGTTTAAACGGTCCATTGACGTGTCGGTGATGAAGGTCCCCGGAGTTGACACCATCAGGACCATCGACCGTATCAAAGCCGTTCTTGAAGAGGAAGCCAAAAGCCCTCACTTGCCCCACGGGATAGCTTACCGGATTACCTCAGATCAGTCGGACTTTATCTGGGAAAAACTGAGAGACGTATTTAACAACGGCTGGCAGGCCATGCTATGCGTATTTGTGGTCCTCTTTTTCATGCTTTCGTGGCGTGAGGCAATCATAGCCGGACTTTCGATCCCCGTCACCTTCCTGGGGACCCTCTCCGTCCTCTCCGTCATGGGGTATTCCCTCAATGAACTGGTCATAATCGGTATGGTCATAGCCTTGGGACTCCTGGTGGATGTCTTTATCCTGATGATGGAGGGGATGCACGAGGGAATCTTTTTGGAAAAACTGACATTTGGTCAGTCGGCCCTCGGTACGGTAAGAAGATATGCCTTACCGGCATTTGCCGGTCAGGCAACAACGATCCTGGCCATGGTTCCCCTGTTCGGGATAGGCGGAATCGACGGCAAGTTTATCCGCATCATCCCGGTAACCGCCATTTCTTGCCTTGTCCTAAGCTTGATCATCGCCCTGTTTGTAGACATTCCCCTGTCCCGCGCTGTTTTTTCAAATATAAAGAAAGGTTACAAGAAAAGCCGTATAGACCGCCTGACCGAGATCGTTTCAGGCCGCTTGTGCGACTGGAGTCTCCGCAGGACAGTACGGAATAGATGGACAGCGCTCCTCTGCACTGCGATCGCCCTGCTCCTGTTCATCGTCACGCTAATGGGATCAGGACTCCTGCCGGGTTTGCTTTATCCCAAGTCGGACGGTCGGAACCTGGGAGTAACGGTGGAGTTGGCCCCGGGCACCACACTCGCCTCCACACAAAAAGCCGCCGATAAACTGGGTCAAATACTTCGTTCAAAACCCTATTTTGAGAGTGTTGTAAAATTTGTGGGTCAGAAAAGCCCCCTGTCGCGAAACTCCATCGGTGAGTCACTCGTGCCGTATGAAGACAGCAATTACATTGGATTCTCTTGCATCTTTACGAAATTGAAAGAGAGAGAAAAGATGGCCTTCCAATACCTGAAGGAGCTTAGGGATGAACTTGCAGGGGCGCTCAGGTCATATCCAGGCAGTCTCCTGGTACTAACCCCCCAAACAGGCGGTTCAACCACAGAGGACCCCATTCAAATCGAGCTTGCTGGCGATGACATGGAAAAGCTCCGTGAGATGACCCTCCAAGTACAATCAGCCCTGCGGTCAATTGCCGGGGCCTCTGATGTCCGCGACAATCTGGGGCCGCCCAAACTCGATATAAAGCTGGTACCGAACCGGGAGGCCCTTGATTTCTACAAGATTGACCAGCAAGATCTTGCCTACCAGGTGCGTTTTGCCATGACAGATGAGGAGATAGGAAAGTTTCCCTTGGAGGGGACAGAGGATGACCTGGAGATCCGGCTTGGAATTGCGTGGCCCAGCCGACAGGGCAACCCAGGTGGGCCGACGAGCTTTGATGAGATGTCTCTGGTTCGGCCTTTTCGCCCAAACGGTCGGACCGTTTCGGGGCTTGCGATCGTCAATCCCATCGTAGGGGAAGCCCCTCTTTGCATTACCCACAAGGGTGGACGGCGTGGAGTGACCGTTATGGCCAAGACGGAAAACCGTACAGTGGACGAAATTCTGGGCGATTTGGAGCCTATGTTGGAGAAAATACAGACAAGCTGGCCCACGGGTTATGGCTATCACTTTGGAGGTGAGGCCGAGTCTGCGGCCGAGACCTATGCATCAGCCGGGAAGATGTTTGTTGTGGCCATCTTTCTAGTCTTTGCGCTTCTGGCACTTCAATTCGGCTCCTTTACCCAACCTTTTATCATCATGATTACACTCCCCTTTGCCATGATCGGGACCCTGGGGGGGTTTTTTCTTGCCTGGATCCCTTTTTCTTTTCCGGCCATGATCGGTATCATTTCCCTGGTGGGAATTGTTGTAAACGACGCAATTGTTATGATTGCAACCATGAATACACATCGGGGCAACGGCCTTTCTGTCCGGGAAGCGGCCGCACGCGGCGCTGCCGACCGACTCAGGCCCATCGTAAGCACAACCATCACCACGGTGGCGGGCCTGATCCCCCTTTCCCTGAGTAATCCCATGTGGATGCCTTTGTGCAATGCCATTATCTTTGGCCTGATTTCAGCCACGTTGATTTCGCAGTTGGTGGTCCCCTGTTTGTACCTGCTTTTTACCCGGGATAGACCCGTATCGGAAACGGTAATTGTCTAAGGGCTTACGCAAAAATAACTTCACATTTTCACAGACCATCTTCAGGTCATGTTTGAAGTCGTCCCCACAAACGCATGGCTGAATACAGTGGCCTACGCCGGTATATTTATGGCGATTGACAAAGGTTCCATGCAATGGAGGGCCGCATTCGTGACGGGGAGACTTCGGAAATTATCGTCAAGTTCATTGATCGCGAAAGGGGCAAGCAGAGCCTCCTGAATATCAAAGACTTGACCTGGTACTCGCACGTAGAGGCGGTCATAGAGGAGTGGGCACAGCAGTTCGTAGGGCCGTCAACGCAGAGGAGGGTGATATCATCAAAGACTCTACCTCTATCGAACTCAAGGTGTGGTAGGCCCTGACGGCCTGAATCTTTTTGCCAACCGGCCACCCGCCTGGTGGAAAAATCTCCGATCTCAACTATTTCCAAGTCACCCGAGGCCGGTTTCGGACAGGAATGGCTTTGTATTTGTACTTGGGATAACCCACCATGATCGCCCCGAACGCACGGTGATCAGAAGGCACACCCAGGGCCTCGAACAAAGGTGGATAGGCATTTACGGCTCTGTAAAAATAACCACCCCAACAGGCTCCCAGGCCTATGCTTGTGGCATACAAATCAAGAAGGCTGAGGGCCAACGTGCAGTCCTCCGCGCCAAAGCCCCATTCTTTGTCGGCATGGGCCACGATGAGATGAGGTGCACCCCGGCAAATGCGCTCATAGCCTTCATCCCAAGAAGCCACAACCCGTATGAGCCCCATTGATTCCGCTGTTTCCCGATCGTCCCGGATAATCCCGCGCATCCAGTCGATAACCATCGCGGCCAACCGTCCAACTTCCGCAGGTTCCTGCACCACTATCCAGTGCCAGGGCTGCTGGTTCTTGGCCGACGGGGCGGAACAGGCCACTTCCAGGAGCTTTTCCAGGGTGTTTTGAGGCACGGTCTTTTCCTTGAAGGTCCGGATGGATCGCCGTCCGCACAAAAACTGCTCAGCCTGTTCCGGTGTCACTGCCAATTCCGGGTTGATGGGTTTACAGTCTTCGGCGGCGAGCCAATCCAGGCTGAGTGCCCCCGCGGGGCAGACCGTCACGCAGTGGCCGCATTTCAAACAGACATCCTCAAAATCCGATGTTGGGCTTGGATAGTCCTCCTTTGAATCCATCCGGATGATCCGAGCGGGACATTCGGCCGCGCAAATGCCATCCTGATTGCATTTTTCCTGATCAACATTTATAGAACTCATCGTTCCCTCCTTATTCCTATGTTTGGTCCCCTCTGCATGCGGTTATGTGGGAATTCCCAATCTCGAACCGAGACCTTTGGGTTTTTGGGTTCTACCACATTGTTCTGAAGAGTGAAACCGAAATATCTGATTTTTTGGCCCTTCCCTTAGACATGTCCTGGTTGGGCCGGCAATCCTGTGTTTGATTGCCTAAAACCATTTCACTGGTTAACCATCCTTCCAGACCACCTGATTCTTGCCTTTATGCTTGGCAGCATGAAGTCTCTCGTCTGCTACCTTTATAAGGAGGTCTGGTGATAATTCCTCGTGCCCGGATATTTGAGTGGCCGCCACCAGCCCTATTGATACCGTCACCGGAATCTTTTCGCCTGTGTAAATAAAGCCGTGTTCTTGAACGGTTTTCCTCAGGCGCTCGGCAAACTCAAAACCATGCTCGATACTACCCACAGAGAAGCCATAAAATTCTTCTCCGCCATATCTACCTATCTCGTCTTCTTTTCGCTTGGTAGCCGTCATAACGTCAGCCAATTCCGACAGGACATAGTCGCCGGCCTGGTGCCCGAAGGTATCGTTAATGGACTTGAAAGAATCGGCGTCAATCATCATGAAAATAAAATCGTCAATGTGCTTACGCCTTAGATAGCCTATATTTATATCAAAGATCCGGTTCATAATGGATCGTTTTGGGAGCTTGGTCAGTTCATCAAAATAGCCAATTTTTTCAAACAGGTCTTTCTGTTCCATCTCCTTGGTGACATCGGTCAAAAAACCGATGGAGATACAGACATTGTCCGACTCAAAATTCTCTATATTGGCCTGATCTTTGAGCCAGACAATCCTTCCATCGGGAACGGCTATCTTATATACCGCATCAATAGTCCCTGATCGCTTTCCTTCTTCCCTTAGTTCTTCGCGATGGCCCCCCAACTCGTCACGGGTGACAACCTCCTCCACCACCCCTTGCTCGGGGTCGATATACCGGTAAGCCCTGCGGTCAATAACGCATTTACCAAAGACTTCCGCTGCCTGTTCGTAGGGACAGTCCAGGAGTTCAATAAAACCCCGGCCTATATATTCATACCAGATAATCTTCTCATCTCCTTTCCATGCAGAAAGATAGGGAATGACGGGCCCATTTAATTGCTCCATGGCCCGGATCGCGGAGATGCACTCCTGGACCCTTTGGCGCAGCTTATGGGAAAAACGACTGAAGAGGAGCCTGCCGCAATATCTGTCAATGGAACAGTCTTGTGATTTGGTTTTCGCCAAGGAATGAAACCTATGCCTCCTCCCGTCCGGCATTATTCTCCGATAATCTTGACCAGGACCCTTTTTTTCCTGCGGCCGTCGAACTCTCCGTAAAAGATTTGCTCCCAGGTACCAAAATCCAATTTGCCGCCCGTCACGGCAACGAGCACTTCTCTGCCCATGATCTGTCTTTTCATGTGTGCGTCGGCATTATCTTCACCCACATTGTGTCTGTATTGGGATACGGGTTCATGGGGCGCCAGTTTTTCGAGCCAGAGGTCATAGTCATGATGGAGGCCGGATTCATCGTCGTTAATAAAGACAGATGCGGTGATGTGCATGGCGTTACAGAGGAGCAGGCCCTCTTTAATCTCACTCTCCCTCAGGCATTCCTCCACCTGAGGGGTAATGTTGATGAATGCCCGTCTGGTGGGTATATCGAACCAGAGCTCTTTCCGGTAGGTTTTCATCTTGTACTCCTTTCAGACAATATGAGACCTTTGAAAAACGCCCCCTCTTGGCCAATCTCGGCGTCAGGCTCGAATTTCAATCCTCGAAATATTCAATATATTCCTGTGGTTGAAATTCTCGCATTCCTTGACCTTGACCAAAATTGAACATTTTTCAAAGGTGTCAATATAAAATAGGATCGATTTCAGGGGGCTGGGGCATCATCACGCAATCTTGAGTTGTAAGGATCATATTTCAAGACCCCTCCGCTGTAAATGGAAAATATTGGACTCAGGGGTGTTTGTGAGCTATAAAACAGCCTGCAAATAATACACAACCGGTCAAGCTGTTCGTGAACAATCGGCAAATGTACATTCCCGATTTGCTGTTCTGCGAGCATTATTTGGGTCTGGTATAGGATAGTGGCCGAAACAGTAACCAGGCTGATTCTACTTCTGAGGGACTCATCTTGTCAGATTTACCACTCATAGGGATTACCATGGGGGACCCAGCGGGTGTCGGGCCTGAGATTATCGTCAAGGCACTGGCTGACGACAGTATTTATGCATCTTGCAGACCCGTGGTCTTGGGAGACGAAGCGATCCTTTCCTTGGCCATTGGCAGGAGTCAAGAAAAGATGTCGTTCGAAGTTGTCCCGACTCCTTCCGAGGCCAAATCCACCCCGGGAAAAATCGATCTCTTATCCCTATCTGAATTAAAAGGTGATGATACAGCGCCCGGTAGGCCCACGGTTGAGGGGGGTAGAGCTATGGTGAATTATGTCATTCGGGCCGTGGAAATGATCAAGAAAGAGAAGCTAGGGGCCATGGTGACCTGTCCCATCAACAAGGCCCTCATGCACCGGGCCGGGCATCCCTACGAGGGACATACACAACTGATATCCCAACTTACGGAGACCCCTGACTGTGTGATGATGCTGGCAGGGGCAAGGCTGAGGGTGGCGCTGGCGACCATTCATTGCTCGTTGAGCGAGGTCCCCGCGATTCTGAATACTGCGCTGGTCCATAAGACGATCACCATAACGGCCAGGGGCCTCCAGGAAGATCTGGGTCTCAAAAGGCCTCGACTGGCCGTGGCAGGGCTCAACCCCCATGCCGGAGAGTCAGGCCTCTTTGGCGCGGAAGACGAGAAGATCATACGTCCCGCAGTCCACATGGCCAGGGATGAGGGGTATCGCGTGGTGGGGCCGTTGCCCTCTGACACACTTTTTTGCAAGGCAGCCAATGGCCAGTTCGAGGCGGTGGTGGCAATGTATCACGATCAGGGCCTGATACCTCTAAAGCTTCTCCACTTTTCCGATGCGGTAAATGTGACCTTGGGTCTCCCCATCGTAAGGACGTCGGTGGACCACGGGACGGCCTATGATATTGCCGGGACAGGAAGGGCTGATCCATCCAGTCTGAAGGCTGCCATCAGGATGGCGGTTACGATGGTTAGAAATAGAAGTGGCGAATCAACTCCATGTCAACTAAATACATAAAGATAAGGGGAGCCAGACAGCACAACCTCAAGGATCTCTCTTTAGACATCCCGAGGAACAAGCTGGTTGTCATCACAGGACTGTCCGGTTCCGGCAAGTCCTCGCTTGCATTCGATACCATCTACGCCGAGGGTCAGAGGAGATATGTGGAATCACTCTCTGCCTATGCCCGGCAGTTTCTGGAGCAAATGGACAAGCCGGAAGTAGAGTCTATCGAAGGGCTTTCTCCCGCCATATCCATTCAGCAGAGGACCTCCAGCCGGAATCCCCGGTCCACCGTTGGAACGGTCACAGAAATATACGACTATTTGAGGGTCCTGTTCGCCAGGATCGGGCAGCCCCATTGCCCGAAGTGTGACTTGGAGATCAGTTCACAGACGACCCAGCAGATCGTTGACCGGATTATGGGGCTGGAGGAGGGCACAAAGGTGCAGATCCTGGCGCCTTTGGTAGAGGGGCGCAAGGGGGAGCATATCCAGCTGTTTGAACGGCTTAGAAAGGACGGTTTTACCCGAATCAAGGTCGATGGCGAGGTAAGTCTCCTGGAGGAGGGCATCTCTCTTGAAAAAAACAAGAAACATGAGATCAGCGTGGTGGTGGACAGGTTGATCATCAAGGAGGATATCCAAAGGCGTCTGACCGACTCAATGGAACTTACCTTGTCCCTCTCCGATGGCAAGGCCGTTCTGGATGTTGTGGGGTCGGAGGAGATCTTTTTCAGCCAAAAGGCGGCATGCCCCAGGTGCGGCATCAGCCTTCCCGAACTGACCCCCCAGATGTTTTCCTTCAATAATCCCCAGGGTGCTTGTGTTGAATGCAGCGGTCTGGGCACCAAGCGATATCTTGACCCGGATCTGATCGTGCCGGACCCCGACCTTTCTTTGAGAGAAGGTGCCATTGCCCCTTGGGCCAAGAGGCACTCCGTCTATTTTCAGCAGATGCTGGATTCCCTCTGTCAGTATTATGGGGTTGATGTCTACAGCCCGTTTCGGGGCCTTCCAAAAAAGATCCAGGAGGCCTTCCTCTATGGGTCGGGAGAAGATGAGATCCCTTTCTACTTTGAGAGGGATGACAGGAGGTATTCTTACACCCGCCCCTTTGAGGGGGTTATCCCGAGTCTGGAGAGACGTTATCATGAGACAGAGTCCTACCAGGTTCGGTATGAGATTGAAGACTACATGAGCATAAGAGAGTGTCCTGCCTGTAAAGGAGCCAGGCTAAAACCGAGCGGCCTGGCGGTTAGAGTGGGAGAGAGGACTATCAACGAGATCACGGCATTGGCCATTGGAGAGGCCTACAAGCTTTTCCAGGGGTTGGAACTTGGGCCCAAGGAGAAGCAGATCGCCCATAGGGTCCTGAAAGAGATCGGGGACCGCCTCGGATTCCTAAAGAGCGTTGGGCTGGATTACCTTACTGTGGATCGGTCCTCTGCAACTCTATCAGGGGGTGAAGACCAACGGATCAGGCTGGCCACTCAGATTAGTTCCGGGCTGGCCGGTGTGCTTTATGTCCTGGATGAGCCCAGCATAGGTCTCCACCAGAGAGACAACTTGCGGCTCCTGGAGAATTTGAGGCACTTGAGGGATCTGGGAAACACGGTCCTGGTGGTGGAGCATGACCCTGAGACCATTTTGTCGGCCGATCATGTGGTTGATATGGGACCAGGAGCCGGCCTTCAGGGGGGGCAGGTGGTGTTCCAGGGGACACCTGGAGAACTCCAAGCGGATAAGCAATCCCTGACCGGTCAGTATCTTTCGGGGAAGCGGGCTATCCCGGTGCCTCGCTCAAGGAGGCACGGGAACGGGGAGGCCATTGTGGTTGAGGGGGCAAGGGAGAATAACCTGAAGGAGATCTTTGTCCAAATTCCTCTTGGTACTTTTACTTGCGTCACAGGTGTCTCCGGGTCCGGCAAGAGCAGCCTGATCAACGGCATCCTTTACCCGGCCCTTTGCCTGAAACTATACCGCTCCAGGAAAAAAGTCGGTCCGGTGCGATCCATCAAGGGCATTCACCAAATCGACAAGGTCATCAGCATCGACCAGAGTCCCATCGGAAAGACGCCCCGCTCTAACCCAGCCACCTATACGGGGGCCTTTACACACGTCCGTGAACTCTTTTCCATGCTGCCCGAATCAAGGGCAAGGGGGTACAAGCCAGGGAGGTTCAGCTTTAATGTGAAGGGGGGAAGATGCGAAACCTGCAAGGGGGATGGCATCATAAAGATTGAGATGCATTTTCTTCCTGATGTCTATGTCAAGTGCGAGGCCTGCAAGGGACTCCGTTACAATCGAGATACCCTGGAAATTAGATACAAAGGATCCACCATTGCGGATGTCCTGGATATGACCGTAAATCAGGCCTTTTCGTTTTTCGGAAATATTCCGAAAGTCAGGAACAAGTTAAAGACCCTTGTGGATGTGGGGCTTGGGTACATCAGACTGGGACAACAGGCCACTACTCTCTCAGGTGGGGAGGCGCAGCGGATCAAGCTCGCCAGGGAACTCAGCAAGAGAGATACAGGTCGGACCCTCTATCTGCTGGACGAACCTACCACAGGGCTTCATTTCGCCGACATTCAAAAACTCCTCGAGGTCCTCAATTACCTGGTTGAACTCAAGAATACCGTTGTGGTCATCGAGCACAACCTGGAAGTAATAAAAACGGCTGACCATGTTATTGATCTTGGACCGGAGGGCGGAGAAAAGGGGGGATACGTTGTGGGAACAGGGACGCCTGAAGAGATCGCGGAGATCGAGGGCTCATACACGGGCCGGTTTCTAAGACAAACCCTCTCTAGAGGGGTTCTCTGATATGATAAGCCAAGTTCTCAAGTCTCACAGTAAAATCCACGTTTTCAACCAGACAGCCCTCCGGGGCCCTCACCTGGACGGGTGCGAAGTTGAGGATGGCCTTAACCCCTGAGTCTATAAGCAGATTCGTAACCTTCTGTGCCTCAAAAGGCGGCGTGGCAATAACTCCAATTTCAATATGAAGTTCCCGGACCAGTTGTGTAATCTTGCTGGCAGGCTTGATCGTGAGCCCGCAATAGAGTACCCTATTCACTTTCCTGGGGTCTGAATCAAACGCCGCCAGGAATTTGTAACCCCTCTTACGGAAATTTTCATTTTCCACCAGTGCATTTCCCAGGTTGCCTATCCCCACGATACAAAGCGCCCATTCCCGATCGGTGGCCAAGATCCTCTTGATCTCCTTCAACAGGTCCTGAACATCATATCCTACCCCCCGGGTTCCAAATTCCCCAAAATAGGCCAGGTCCTTTCTGACCTGGGCCGGGTTCACGCCGCAAAGATCGGCAAGCTTAACAGATGAGATCACCAGCACGCCATTATCCAGAAGGTTTTCCAATGGTCTTGAATAAAGGGCAAGGCGCTCAATGGTGGGAACAGGTATTTTTGATGTCTTGTTCATGGGTCGTTTTGCTTTATTAGTGCTTGAAAAATGGGCTGGAAATTAGGCCTGAGAAGACGCTGAAGCACATAGGACAAGAGGAGCCATACGAAGTTCAATTGTGAATTTTTGCACATAGTAGGTCCGAGAAGAGGGCCCAATGAATGGACCCTCAGTTTCAGTTATTGATTCCTAAAAGGCTTTCTCGATGATAACTCCAAGATCCGGAATCTTGAATACCAGGATAAAACAGATCACCAGGGCATAGATACACAGCGACTCGATCAGGGCCAGACCGATAATCATGGTTGTCATGATCTTTCCACCCGCCTCGGGGTTTCTGGCCGTCCCGAGGAGAGCGCCGTTAATGGCATTTCCCATACCCAGGCCGGTCCCCAGGGCTGCAACCCCGATTCCGAATCCGCAGGCGATGGCGATTCCAAAGAATATCCACAACCCCGCGGCCGCAGCCGACTCATCACCGGCCATTGCCATTGAAGCCGTCCCCAAGACCAGTGCGACTGTGAGAACCCCAATTAACCTCTTCTTGGTCATGTGTGCCTCCTTTCTTGTTTAATATTCTCGGCCTTCTTCCAAGAACTTTGTTTTGCAAAAATACTACTAAAACCCTCAAGACATGTGCTATCTAGTGGGCCTCTTCCATCGCCCCCACAAAATAGATGATGGAAAGAAGCATAAAAACAAGGGCCTGAATCACACTTACCAGGATACCCAAAAACAGGATGGGGAGCGGGGCCAGGTACATGCCTGCCAGCATGAAAAGGATACCAAGGACAGTTTCTTTTCCAAAGATATTTCCAAAGAGCCGGATACTCAGTGACATGATACGGGCAAGATGCCCTATAACCTCAATGGGAAACATGAGAGGCGCCAACCACCATACCGGTCCCAGAAAGTGCTTAATATACTTGGGACCGTGAAACTTGATCCCGATGATGTGTGTGTAAAGGAAGGTGCAGATGGCCAATGCCAACGTAGTATTTAGGTTGGCGGTGGGAGAGTAAAGGCCGGGTATCAACCCAATGAGGTTACAGATCAAGATGTAGAGAAACACGGTGGCTATGAAGGGGAAGAAAAATCTTCCTTCAGGACCCGTGATCTCAACCATAAAATCTTCAAGCCCGCCCACGATTGCCTCAAGTACATTTTGCCGCTTGCCAGGAACGATCTTGATGCTCCTGGCCAGGAATAGGGCACCAATGACTATGGCGAGCGCAACCAGCCAAGAGTGTACAACGTGAACGTGTACGTGGAAAAAATGCTCAAGCCCGAGGGCTGAGCCAAATTCGCTCAAGAAAAAATAATGGTGTCCCATGGCCTAAACTGCCTCCCCGGATGATGTTTTCCAAATCAAGTGAATTCCAAGGCAAACGATGCTTGCGACCACTATTGAAAGTCCGATTGCCAACCCTGCAGGATGAACCCACTGTTGCCTGATCAAGACAAAAATAATAAACCCCATCGCAGCAAGCCGAAGATAATATTTTGCAATGATGGGCGCCTTCCTTCCCTGCAATGACCCGTCAGAGGAAAAGCCTTTTCTCACGGTGTGTTGAAGAACATTAAAGTTGGCGATAATGATCAGGCCCCCAAGGATTATACCCAGGGTAAAGGCAGAACTCATGAAAAAAAAACTGATCGAAGCCAAGACAAAAAGGATGACCCAGTTAAAGGTCCTGAGCACCTTGGATAGTTTTCGCCATTCCATTATAATTTGTCGGCCTTTTTGTACAGTTTGTAAAGGTTACTGAACGCAGCGGCAATGCCGAAACCCAAAAATACAAAAAATAACCATGGTTTGGTGCCAAGCCATCGGTCCAGGTAATAGCCGATCAGGGCCCCCAGCCCGATAGAGAAGGCCATGGCCATACCAACGGTGCTAAAATAACCCAAGTCCTTGATGCTTTTTTTGAGGTCCTTGTCCATTCGTGTTGGCAGGGCCGGCGACCTCCCCCAATTTGGGGAAAATCGGGTTGTCTCTATCACAGGCTTTCAGGGAATGTCAATCAATTTTGTGTCTCTTTGCGGCCTTTCCCCAATTCTAAAGCCCACCGTACCCAAATTGACGGGTTCTTGTCAATATAGGGAGGCATGACCTCACCCGAATGATCAGCCTAAAAAGGGACTCGGGCTCGACCCAAAAACAAAAAATAAAGGAAAACCGGGTCGTTAAGCTTTGAATGCGTCAGTTCTCAATAAACCCGGGTACCGTGGCGTTCGGCTGTTTCTTTCAACCGCTCTCCAAACCTAAAGTGGGAGCGTGGCGATAGGTGTGGTTTTGACTGACGCATGGAGATGGGAGCAGGGCGTATGGGGAGGTAAACCCCGGCTCCGCCGCCGGGGCGCGGGCCACATCTAAGGGGATAGGGGATACCCTTACCGGCGTATGAACGACCGCCATCGTAATGCTTGAAGACCTTAACAAGGCGGGTTGTAGCGGGCTACAGGGGGCGGGTGATTTGAAGACAAAACGGCCCCCACCAGGATAACCTACTACCGGTGAGGGCCATAAAAAGATCTCGTCTAAGGTCTTACACAGCGTCCTTCAAGGCCTTCCCAGCCACAAACTTGGGGACCCTCTTGGCCTTGATCTTTATCACTTCACCGGTCTGCGGATTCCTGCCTTTTCGGGCCTTTCGTTTTGCCACTTTAAAGGTCCCGAAACCGATAAGTGTCACCGTGTCCTTCTTTTTTAATGCCTTGGTAATGCTTGCAAGAACACAATCCACTGCTGCCTGAGCCTCCTTCTTGGTACAAAGGACCTTGGCCACCTCGTTGACTAAATCTCCCTTGTTCATCTGCTTTCCTCCTTTCGCCTAGGTGGTTAGTCAAAAATTGCCCTTACGATTACTCCTAGAATAAGACACCCAACAAACCAAAGGCCTATACCCTTTATGATTACTGGATATATCAGTATCATCGTACCCCAAAAGGCGGGAAACCGGGCCGTTAGGCCCTTACGGAAAGATTATCAAAGTTCAATAAGCCGGTCAGTGTGGTTTATCCAAATCTCCACATTTGGAGAC
Source organism: Desulfobacteraceae bacterium (assembly GCA_016783065.1). Taxonomy (GTDB): domain Bacteria; phylum Desulfobacterota; class DSM-4660; order Desulfatiglandales; family Desulfatiglandaceae; genus JABMQV01. Next base: position 25,478 of record JADHXI010000006.1, read on the forward strand.
TCTCATGCACGCTTTTCCAGAACTGTTATTCTTCTATGGCGGGACCAGGTTCTGGTATGCCCCACCACTTTTGTTCGATCGATTCCTTTCCTGTTTTTACTGTGGGGGTCTTGTACCCGTACCAACTGTATCCGAGGTGAGCCCAATTCTTATACATAGTATCGTGCTCCCAAAATCCAGATTCCTTTGCCGCTGCACCACACCCGGACAAGAACAGGCCGATCAAGAGAAGCAAGAAAAACCTTTTCATTTCTTTTTACCTCCTTTTCTCGAAATTATTGATGAACATTCTTCTTCAATGTAACCTAAGAAAGGTACCGGTGCTTCTGTAACTAATTAAAATTGCTGAAATATTTACGATATAAGTTGCGCAAGCCGCATGTGATGACCGAAAGTTGCCCCTACGGGCGGGGCGGGTTGAGTGAAGCCTCTGAGTGATGGTAACCAGCATTATCCTCACTACATGGGACCAACTATTTTTTCCTAAGATAGACTTCTACCCTGTGAATCCTTGTTTGGTCAAGAAAAAACTGAACAAATTGGCCCTGGATGCCCAGGAAATCGCACTATTCCTGCCTATGATAGGCCTCTATGGTCTCATTGAGCTTTTTTGCTGCGTTTTTGTGGTCGAAGCGTTCACCAAGGGCCCGAGCCTTGCCACTCATGGCCTTTCTGAGCCGGACATCGGTTAGGAGCCGTATGGTATATTGGGTGAACTGTTCATAATTGTCTGTCACAAACATCTCTTTTCCGTTTACCGGTTCAATGCCGAATGCCGCAAGGCTGGTTGAGACAATGGGAAGCCCGCAGGCCAAGGCTTCCAGCATCTTTCCCCGGAATCCTCCGCCCAGCTCGATAGGGGCCACAAAGAGGTCGCTATCCCAGTAGGTTTGCCTCACATCGGCGTGCGCTCCTCCCTCCCTAACAATAACGTGATCGCTCCTGAGGGAAAGAAGTTCAGGTGGGGGCGAGAATCCAATGGCATGGAATATGGCGTCCGGAACCTGGCTTGATATCATTCCCCAGCAGTGGGTCATAAAGTTCTGGACCGCATCGACATTGGGGGGATGCTGAAAATTTCCAAGGAAGAGGATGTTTTTTGTTTCCCAGGACTTTTCAGGAGGGGGGGTGTAGAATTCAGTATCCACACCATGGGGGACGACGGCCGTCTTTCCTCTGAGCCCTGGTTCCAGGCGAAGGAGGATCTCCATATCCTCCCGCGTAAGGGATAGGATATGGTCGACCGAACGGTACATCTGGAACTCATATTGGAATAGCGCTTCAATTGTCTCTTCCGCTATGGGTTCCCCTTTGCTGGCCCGCTGCCGGAAGGCCTGTGTATAACACTCGTGAACCGAAATAATCGTCATGGAGCGCCGGGGAATGATTTCCTTTGCTCCCTCAAGATATTGACCCATCATCGAGTATTCGGCGATTATGGCGTCATAGGAGTATCTTTGAAGGAGAGACCTGAAGGTCTCATCCAGGTTCGGGTCATATCCACCATCACCCGAAACAAAGAAGGGGGGGCGCCCCAGTTTGGCGGAGAGTTCCCTGATTTCTTGGGAGGTTCTCCCCCTGGGACAATCAACAAGGATGATCTCTTCGCAGTAAGGCTCAAGGCTCTTATCCTCGATGTCCTCACCTGAGGCGGCAGGTGCCAGGACCGTTATTTGATGTCCCATTTTGGAAAGGTTCTTGATCCTGTGATGAATGAGAATGGGGCCTCCTATGACACTGGCCCTGGGGAAGACTTTGGGTATGAAGAGTAAGTTCAAATCCTTTTCTCCTTTCACTTTAATGTAATGTCTTGTGATCGGCCCACAAATTTCGGGTTGCGGGTAGTATTGAGCAATCAGAAGGCTTAGGGCCTGCGCAGGCCCTTAGGGTCAGACGAAGAGGGATCTCAATCCCGCCCTTATATCTTGCCGGGCCGTGAAACCCATCATTTCCTCCCACAAGCTCTTCATGTTGAGAAACTCGAGGAAGACATTCTTTTCGGGAACTGCCGGGCCCCTTGCAATTTCGATATTTTTGAGGGTCTCATCGGCGTCAACGCCGTTCCCTTGGGCACGGTAGTCATCCGCCAGAATCCCGCACGCCCTCTCTATCTTATCTTCCAGATCGTCACCCAGGAACGCCCCGGGGTAGGGCTCAAGTTCTTCCACTGAGACGAGGGCCATATCCTTCCGAGGTTCCTGATCCCTTAGCTTTGCCCTCTCACGGACAAATCTGTAAATGTCTTCGCGAACCTGCTTCCAGACAGGGTGGGATTTGGATGGTGGCAGGTGCTTGATAGCGAGGGTGTTATCCAGGAAGAATTTGTATCCGAACATCTTTATATTTATCAGGAAATCGATATCTTCCCCCCTTGTCACAATCGGGTCGAAGGGGATACGGGTGAAAACCTCCCGATGGACGACCATATTCCCCCCAAAAACAAAAGGGGTCTCCTTGAGCCTCGGGCCGCTACCAATTACCTTCTCAAAGGCCTCATTCATCCTCTCCAGTTTGTCCCAATGCTCCATCCACGGTTCCTTGTCGCGTCTTACATGCCAATCGCCGTCGGGCTGAAGATAGTACCCGGCAACGGCACCAGCAAACCCGGTGTCTAGGTTTTTGCCTATGAATTCACGCGCCTTGCCCATAAAGGCCGGATCTTCAAAGACCTCATCGTCGTCAATGAGAACAGCAGCGTCTGACGAGAGAAGGTGGGGCAGAAACAGGCAGAGGTTTCGGATGTTTGAATATCCACGAAGTTTCAAGAGATTGACAAATTTTCCCCCACCCGACTCCGTCATCACCTTATGGATCTGTCTCAGATGAGAGTGGCTGAAGAGGAGGGTTTTCACATGGGAAGGACCCGATGAGATGATGTGAGAGACCTTTTCCTCAACCCTTTCCTCGATATCTTCAGCATTGGCCGCAGCAATAATCACAAGCTCAAAGTCCTTTTCCTTGAGGATGCCAAGGCTTTCAAGTGCCCTTCCGAGTGTCCCTTCTTCGTCAAGAGGGGTGGGGTGATCATAGACCGCGTCTCCAGGCTTTTCACCCTCGGTCTTCTCCCTCGCCCAATAAGATGGAATGACCATTGTTGTTTTCATAAACGAATCCCCTTTCTGATAATGCAACATTCCTTCGAAATATTTTGTCCTATCCTCGCTACAATTTCCTGTATCTATCTCCATCTTTTGTAACAATACCCTTGTTTATGAGCCTGTCCAGGTGCTTCCTCATGTGCGCCCGTTCACCGAACTCAAAGAGGGCCTTGGGTTCCCTTGGCTTCCCATAGATGATCCAGGCGCCAACGATTTCCATTAGGGTCCGTGGTTTTTCAAGGAGTTTCAGTAGTTTTCTTTCCCTTTCATATATAACGCCGAGGTATTGGTTCCACAAATCCCCGGGTTGTTCCTCAAATATCCCGGTTTCGTGCCCGGTGAGCCACACCCTGGCAGGGATATCCCGCAGGCGTTTCACTGACCTAACGGTCTCTTCGATGCTTGAATCTATATCGCCGTACCACGGTCCAAACCTGGTTAGATCGTAATCGCCCATGAAAATTATGCCAGGCTCTTGAAACCAGAAGGATAGATGGCCGGGCGTATGACCGGGGGTGTTGATTACTTCAACGGTTATACCATCCAACTGGAGGAGGTCCCCATCCTGCAAAAATGAAGATGGTTTTCTGGGCCGGAAATGGAAATCTTTTTCCATTGTGGCTCGCCAGTATTGGCGTTCCTCCTCTTCGTACATACCATAGGCGTCCATGAACAGCTCAATATCTGACAGGGGGGGCGCATCCGCCTCCGAGAGAGAAAAAGGCCTATCATCAAATAAATCCAAGTGCGTCAGGTGGTCTTCATGCCAGTGGCTCAACCAGACCGTCGCAACCCCGTGGTCTTCTCGGATTTGGGTGAGTCTTTTCCTGTCGGAAGCAGGATCAATCAAGACACCCGCACGCTCAATATAGATCGAATGACAAAAGGGATATTTCCCTTTGTTTTCGCCAGGAATAAACCAGACAGGCCCAAAATGTTTTTCTTCCATAACTATTTGATATTTCAATAGATAATTGTGGTACCGGGAAAGATTCCCCGCCGCTTAGGGATCAAGAATTCTGGTGCCCTGCATAAAGGGCCGTTTCGACCTTATCTTTGGCCTTGTTGTCCTGCCTCATTTCTTTGGCTCCCTCACCCACCAATACCACAAACACACCTGCCACAATAATAATGGAGCCTATCCATCTCAAGGCATTGACATCCTCATTCAGGTAGATTTTTCCAATTATGGCGGCAAATAGGTATGTGAGGGAGGTAATGGGCAATACCAGGCTCAGGTCACCCAAAGAAAATGCCACGAGGAGCAAGGCGAAAAAGGTTGCATGACAGATAACCCCCACTACAATAATCGGGTCTCTTGCCGCAGTCCCTATGTAATGGAGGCCGGTTGACCAGAACGGACCGGACCAGTCAAGCTCCTGCAGCGCACGCAACCCCTTACTGAGGAGGCCGTTTCCCATGGAGACAATGATGGTCCCTATGAACATCACAATAACTGCCTTGAACATATCTCTTCTCCATTATTGTAAATCATTAATCTCGGGCACCGCGGTGCCCGGCCCTCAAACCTGCTCACGCTACAAAATTAATATAAATACCCAGGTCTTGTCAAATCCCCGATAATGGCATTGGGGTTGAGCGGACCATATCCATATGCCTCATTAATCGAATGCCGTTCTTCTTAATGGTTTCTCGAACCCCCGGGCTCAAAAGCGCCTTCAATTCCCTATGTCCGGGGCTGCCGGTCTCAGAGGAGGGATGGGAATAGAGTTCGAAAAAGCCGGGCCGATGTTTTAATCTGTCCAGGAGGTTTGCCACCCATTCTTCCGTGAGTTCACCTGTTTGGTAAAGGCCAAAGACGCCGTCAGACGAGATCATGCCGTGGAGATGTATCTTGTCCCTGCATCTGGCGGATAGCCTCGTGAAGACCATTCGGTAAAACCGGTTACGTACGCTATTGCCCTTGCATATTGTGCCTGATATTTCCCAGGGTTCATAAGGGATGCGGATGGTTCTTAAGCCATGCCCCAAGGCGTTTTGGAGAATAATGTCAAAAAGCCTTGGATGGACATGAAAGTGGTGGTGACAATCAACATGGCCAAACCCCAGTCTTGTCTCTTCAAAGGCCTTGAATTGGGCAGCCACTTCCATCTGCGCTTGTCTTTGTATTGCTTTGCTGAATTGCAATGCCAGCCCCAGTTGAGTAAGGGAATCCTTGAAGTGCCCGTCCCTTGCCACGAGATTTGGAACAAGTCTGGCGGGAGATAGAGGCCTCCCTTCCGTAAGTGTCACGTGCAAAGCGATCTCGAGGGTTGGAATACGCCTGGCCCTCCTCACGGCATCGCATGCCGCTGATCCGGAAATCATAAGGCTTGCACAGGTCAATATACCCTCGCGGGCCGCCCTTTCTACGGCCCGATTTACCTCAATAGAACTCCCAAAGTCGTCCGCTGTAACAATCAGAAATGTGGCGTTTGCCTTATTCATTGAATCTCGGCCATCCGACCGTCTGAAAAGACCTTATACCTTACGCCGCGCCAGATTACCTGATTGACCATAAGGCCGCCTAACCAGAGAAGAGAGGACAACAGGTCCCCAACAGGTGCCAGGATAGATCGTATGAGACCCCCTCGAGATTCCATGGCAGCTGCAACAAAGGCGCCAGAAAAAATCCTTAGGAGAAAACTGCCTCCAAGTATCATCCAGCCCAATTGATTGGCACCAATTGCCATGAATGCCAAGAGTGCCCAGAGGCTTGAATAGGAGAGTGAAAAAAAGAAATAGCCGGTCGGCTCGCACGCCCGGATAGTCCTGCTCCAACGCAATAGATGGGCAAAGGTATCCTTGAGCCCTTGGTTTGATGAGATTACCGGGACCACGTAGGGTGAAAGGACAACCCTTTTGTGTTTCTCATGAAGGATGCTCCCAACCTTATAGTCATCGGCCAGATAGTCCTCTATGGCCCTGAATCCTCCGGACTCCGAGAAGTCCGAACGTCTTATGGCGATGGAAGCGCCAAAGGCATATCTTAACCTGGAGATGGTTGAAACAACCAGTATCCCCGGCACAAATGTGGCTTCAACGGAGAGTGCCTCCATTATTCCTCCTAAGCTGGAGGTGTTTTCGACCCTGTAGATTGAGGTGACGGCCCCCACGGTCGGATCACTGCTTATGGGACGAACCATGTCCTTCAGATACCCTCTTGTGACCCTGGTATCCGAATCGGATAGCACGATGACCTCGGCATCAGGGGATATGTGGGCCTCTATGTTCCTCAAATTACGCACCTTGGGATTGCCCCCATGGCCTACTTCGCCAAATACCGCCTTACAATGGGAATTGCCGTCTTCACTGCAGATGGAATACGCCTTTTCGTAGGCCCCGCCTTCCTTTTTGGCGGTGCCAAAGATCACTTCGTAGTCTGGATAGTCCTGATCAATAAAGCTTTTCAGGTTTAAGGAGGTCCCGAAATCATATCCGCAAAGCGGCTTTAGACAAGCCGTTTTGGGCCAAATAGAGACCGGGATATCCCGCTTCCGTCTCAGGTAAAACAAGATTCCGCACACGGCAGCCATCACATGGTACAGGCTTCCGCAGAGGGTAATAATAAGCAAAATTATGGCAATGCTGCTCATTGTGATAACGATCCCGTACCCGTCCTTTTCCTGTCGCGCATAAAGCCAAAAAATTCCTTGGCTTCTCGGAGCCTACGCTTACAAATTTCCTTGTCTCTGATCATCGTCCCTAGGATGCGTATGATGGGCCTGGGACGAAAATAAAATTTGTTATACAAGGTCTCCACTGCATCGTATATTTCCTGACCTGTCAAATCCTCATATTCCAAAGAGACCTGTTGCACGCCGGAACATGAAACAAGGTCAGATTCGACAAACCACCCGCTTTTAAGGGCTTGCTCATATAGCTCCGTGCCGGGATAAGGGCTTGCGATGGAAACCTGTATCGTCTCCGGGTCCAGCTCTTTCACAAAAGAGATTGTTTGTTTGATGGTGTCCTTGGTCTCCCCCGGCAATCCGAGCACAAAGGTGGCGTGGGTAGAAATCTTCAGGTCCCTGCAGATCCGCATAAACCTCCGGGCCTGTGAGGTCGTAATCCCCTTCTTTATATTCTTGAGGATCTTGTCGCTGCCCGACTCGATTCCCACCATTAGACAACGCAGGCCGCTCTCCTTCATGATCCTGAGAGTCTTTTCGGGTACATTGGCCCTCGTGCTTGAGGACCAGGTAATATCAAGATTTTTTAGCCCTCTGGCGATTTCTTCCACCCGATCCAATTTGGCCGTAAAGGTATCGTCATCAAAAAAGAACTCTTTGACCTCGGGAAACATATCTTTGGCCCGTCTCATTTCATCGAGCACGCTTCCCGGAGTCCTGGTCCTGTATCTGCGTCCCCCTATGGTCTGCGGCCAAAGGCAGAATGTGCAGCGGCCGGGGCACCCCCGGCCGGTATAAAATGAGAGGTATGGATGGAGAAGATAGCCAATGAAGTATTTCTTGATGTTCAGGTCCCGTTTATAGACATCAAGCACTGAGGGGAGGGCATCCAAATCCTCCATAGGCGCCCTGTCCTCGTTGTGAATAATCCTATTGTTTCTGGAAAAAGCAATTCCTTCCACCTTGGATAAGGGCTTTCCCTTCGCAATATCGGCGACAGAGTAATCAAATTCCCCCTTTGCAACAAAATCGAGAGAACTGCACCCAAGCAGGGTATCTTCCGGAAGCGCGGTGCAGTGAGGCCCAACCATTCCCATAAGCATCGCTGGATACGTTTGTCTTAGACGCTTTACCAACCCGGCATCATTGCGAAACCCCGGTGCACTGGTGTAGAGTATCAGAACATCAAATCCGTTGGCGGCCGCCACCGTATCCTCTACGTTCATATCCTCCACTGGCGCATCGAGCAGTTTGCTGTTTGGGCAGAGCGCTGCGGCCTGGGCGAGCCAGGTGGGATACCAAAATGACCTGACCTCCCGCTTTGCCTGATATCTGCTCCCGGCACCCCCATCGAAACCCTCATAGGATGGAGGGTTCAGAAAAAGGACACGTCTTTCCACTCTTGTCTCCAATGGTGTTTATCTTGACCGAAGAATTGCTTTATACTACAGTTTTTTCATAAGGAAAGTAAATTTTGGCCTGGGGGCTTATTGTTCAAGTAACCAAGCCCGGTTTCAGGACGCGGGACCAAAACCAGGTCGTTAGGGCCTGGATTCTTCATTTTCAAAACATCCGGGTTTACGGAATCAGGGAGGTGCCATGAGAGCTTTGATCACCGGGGCATCGGGATTCGTCGGCTCGGGTGTCTTGCGAAAACTCCTGGGGGAAGGGTACCATGTGCGGGCCCTTGTTCGGACCAACAGTGATCGCCGCAATATCGAGGGGACGAGGGCTGAGGTTGTCATCGGGGATTTAAACGACCGGCGTTCGCTGGACCCTGCGGTTGACGGTTGCGAGTGCCTATTTCATGTTGCCGCGGATTACCGCCTGTGGGTTCCTGAGCCGAAAGACATGTACGGTACCAACGTGACAGGTACCCGGAATATTATGCTGGCTGCGGCCGAGAGAGGGGTGAAAAGGATCGTCTATACCAGTAGTGTGGCTACCTTGGGGCCCACCAAAGACGGGAGCCCGGCCGACGAAACGACTCCGGCGACCATTGATGACATGATCGGCCACTATAAGCGTTCCAAATTCCTTGCAGAGGCCGAGGTACTCCGGATGATTGAGCAGGAAGGTCTTCCCGCGGTTATTGTTAATCCGTCCACCCCAATAGGCCCGAGAGACATAAGACCTACCCCAACAGGGCGCATGATCCTTGAGGCCGCGGCAGGCAACATGCCAGCCTATGTTGATACGGGACTCAATGTGGTCCACGTGGACGATGTGGCTACGGGGCACCTCCTGGCCTTTGAACGTGGCAAGATCGGGGAGCGATATATTCTCGGGGCTAGTGACATGACACTAAAAGAGATCCTCATCCAGCTTGCTGCCATAACCGGAAAACCGGTGCCGAGGTTTTCACTTCCCCACAATCTGATTCTGCCGCTTGTATACCTGGCGGAGGCCTGGGGACGGCTGACCCGAAGAAGCGAGCTGTTCCTCACCGTGGATGGTATCCGGATGGCCAGAAAACGGATGTTCTTTTCGTCGGAAAAGGCAAGACGCGAACTGGGCTATATTACCCGCCCTGTGGAAGAGGCCTTGCGTGATGCCGTGGACTGGTTCAGGCAGAACCGCTATCTAACCTGAGTAACATGGGGCTTTTGCAGAGCCATCAAAGGAGATAAAGGCACGCCTTTCCCGCTTGACATGAGTAGGTGGTTCCGATATTTTCAGGACGAGATAAACTCTCTTGGTTTCACAAACGAGATTTGGGCGAAAGAGGGCGTTTTGCAAAGGTCTCGGAAACTGGTTTAGGTCTCTATTCAAAAACCTTTATTAATCACTATTGAGAAGGAGGGGGCTATGAAGAGAATTCTGAGCTTTTTGCTTGCTTTTGGCCTACTGACCGGTGTGGCGTGGGCCGATACCATCAAAATTCCTGTTGCTGCGCCATTTACGGGGCAACTGGCCTCGTTTGGTGAAGGTGTCAAGAACGGAGCACTTCTCAAGGCCGAGGAGATTAACGCGACCGGCGGCATCAACGGGAAAAAGGTTGAAATTGTCCTGGAGGATGAGCTTTGTGACCCGAAAGAGGCGGCCACGGTGGCCACCAAGCTTGCCAATGATCCCGACATTTCCATCGTGGTGGGACACCTTTGCAGCTCCGCCACATTGGCGTCTCTGCCCATTTACAGGACGGCCAAGATGCCAGCCATTTCCCCTTCCGCCACAAATGTGACCATCGGCAAGATGAGTCCGTACTATTTTCGCAATGTTTACAAGGATGACTTTCAAGGCTTTTTTCTAGCGAAGTATGCGGATCGGATTAAGGGTTTCAAGAAGATGGCCATCTTCTACGAAGTAAACGACTATTCCATGGGCCTGATGCTCGCATTTATGAAAGAGGCGAAGAAGCTGGGGATTAAGATTCTGGGGACGGAGGCATACACCTCCGACACGACCGATTTTAAGCCTCAGCTTACCAAATTCAAAATGATGAAACCCGATGCCCTATTCATTCCGGGATACGCCCCCCAGGGGACCCTCATTGTATCCCAGGCGCGGAGCTTGAGCATGAAAAACGTGGCCTTTTTTGGGGCTGATGGTCTTGACGATGACGTTATGGTCAAGAACCCGGATGCCGAAGGATTGTTTGTTACGACGCCATTTTTGCCGGACAAGGCAGGACCGCAGGCAGCCGGATTTATCAAGGCATACAAAAAGAAGTACGGCAAGGATCCCAACTGGTTTGCCGCCAACACTTACGACGCCGTGGGCCTGGCCGCAGCCGCCATCAAGGCAGTCGGACAGGATCGGGAAAAAATCCGTGAATACCTGGCATCCATTAACTCCAAGGAAAAGGCCTACGACGGGGTGGCCGGAAAGACTTACTTTGACAAGAATGGGGATTGTCTGAAAGACGCGTTTGTCAAAGAGATAAAGGACGGCAAGTGGGTTAGTGCTGAGAAACAACTTCAGTAGCCTATTTCTCTGCCTTGGCATCTCATTTGAGAATCCATCTAATTGTGAACCCCGAAGCCAGTTTGTAAGGGTGGACCCGTTATGGGTCTGCCCTTTTTTTTAACTTCATCCACGCATTGAGTTTCCAAAGAGGAAAATCCTGACCAGTTGGCTCTGGAGGTAGGGTCCGAGTGGAAAATCTCTTCGAACAGTCCAGCCTGTTTCTCCAGCAATTGGTAAATGGGATCACCCTTGGTGGCGTCTATGCCCTTATCGCAGTGGGCTACACCATGGTCTACGGGGTGATTCAGCTGATCAATTTCGCCCATGGGGAGATTTATATGCTGGGGGCCTTCCTGGCTTATACCATGGTGACGTTTTTGGGGCTTCCCTTCTTTGTGGCCTTTCTTCTGACCATTCTGATCTGCGCCTCTTTCGGAATCATTTTGGATTTTGTGGCCTATCGTCCTCTTCGAAAGGCCCCCAGACTGGCGGCCCTGATCACGGCCATTGGGATGTCCATCTTCTTGCAAAATCTGGCCCGTATGATTTGGGGATCCCAGATCAAGTCCTATCCACGTGAGATCCTGCCGGCCCTCTTTTATCGACCTGCGTTGAGTTTTGGTGAAGTCTCCATGACCTGGCTTCAGATCTTTATCCTTTCAATAACCGTTGTGTCCATGATCATCCTCCACCTGATTATTCACAAGACAAAAGTTGGAACCGCCATGCGCGCCATCTCTCAGGACAAGGTCACCTCGGCCTTGATGGGTATCGGGGTCAACCGGGTGATCTCATTTACCTTTGCCATTGGTTCGGCCATGGGGAGCATGGCCGGTATTCTGGTGGGATTGTATTACAATGCCATCTTTCCAACCATGGGGTATATTGCAGGTATCAAGGCCTTTGCCGCGGCCGTACTGGGGGGGATCGGCAGCGTGCCGGGAGCCATGCTCGGGGGCGGGGTATTGGGGATTGCAGAGGTCATGGGCGCCGGTTATATCTCATCGGAGTATCGCGATGGAATTTCCTATGCGGTCATGATAGCGGTGATTCTTTTCAAGCCTTCAGGCCTGATCGGGAGACAGATGGGGGAGAAGGTATGATAAAGGGCCGGTGGTCAGGAGACCGATCCCGTTTGATCTTCCTGGGTCTTTTTCTCTTGGCCCTCCTATTGCCCTGGCTTCCTCTGGGATCGTCCACCAACTATCTACTGCGGATCGTAACGACCGCGTTTCTATACATGATCCTGGCCCTCGGGTTGAACATCGTACCCGGATTTACCGGCCTCCTTGACTTGGGTTATGTGGGATTCTACGGTATTGGGGCTTACACGGCCGGGCTTTTGACCATCCACTACGACCTCAGCCTCTGGTTGATACTCCCTTTCGCCGCCCTAAACGGTGCCATTTGGGGCATTCTTTTGGGCGCGCCGACCCTGCGACTCACCGGAGACTATTTTGCAATTGTTACATTCGGGTTCTCGGAGCTGGTGGTGCTCCTGATCCGAAATGAACTCTGGCTTACCCGGGGACCCATGGGACTTCCCGGCATCACGCCCCCTTCCATATTCGGGCACGTCCTTATCCAAGAGTGGGAATTCTTCTACCTGGCCATATTCCTTGTCCTCGTGGTGCTGTTAGTGGTGACCCGGCTGGAGGACTCACGGGTGGGACGGGCCTGGTTAGCCATACGTGAAGACGAAATCGCTGCCCAGTGCTCCGGCATCAATCTTATTCGGTACAAGGTTACCGCCTTTGCCATCAGCGCCTCCATAGGTGCCATGGGCGGTGCCTTTTATGCAAAATGGTTTAAGTTCATCCACCCGGACATGTTCAAATTCTGGGAGTCGATCCTGATCTTATGCGTGATCGTCTTTGGGGGGATGGGGAGCATTGCGGGTACCATGCTGGGGGCCCTCATCCTCATCCCTCTCTCGGAAGTTCTGAGGGCCGTTTTACCCCAAAGCCTTTTTAGCGCCCGTTACCTCATCTATGGTCTGATCTTAGTGTTGATGATGCGATGGCGCCCGGAAGGCCTGATCCCATTTGAGCGGGCCCAGGCCGGTAAGGCCGAACAGATTCGAAAACGGCTGAACCCGTCTGAGGGAAATAAGTAACCGGAACCGGCTATCCTATGGAGCCTATCCTTAAAATTAATAACCTTTCAAAGGTCTTTGGGGGTCTTATGGCGCTTCACGATATAGACCTGCAGGCCGAACCAGGGCAGATAGTAGGGATCATCGGGCCCAACGGTGCAGGGAAGACGACCCTCTTTAACTGCCTCAGCAGCCTCTACCAGCCATCCGAGGGGCAGATCGTTTTCCAGGACAACTCCATTATTCCCCATCTGTCCACCCGGAAGAAAAAGGTGATCCACTGGTGCACTCTCCTGTCTCTTATTTTTACCCTGCTCTGGGCCCCCCTCTTCTGGTCGTTTTTTCTCCCTGGGACCTTTTACAAGATTGAGCTGACTTTGTTGACCATTTTTATCTTGAGCATACGTCTGTTGGTGCTTCAAAAACTCAAGCGATTTGAGATATGGGCATGGGGAATCATGTTTGTTTTTCTTTCAGGTGATCTCTACCTGGCGATCTGGTGGTTGAGCCACATCTCATCACTGGGGAATTTCCCCGGGGCCAAGATATCCCTGGCCTATGGGGCTGTTCTCTGGGGCATCCTTGTGGTCCCCTTCAGCCTGTATTTCATCTGGCAACTGCTCCTGCGGAAGACCCGTCAGCTATACGGTTTCAGGCTGGGACCGGATGCCATCAGCAGGCTCGGAATGGGTCGTACGTTTCAAAACATCCGCCTTTTTTTTAATTTGAGTGTTTTGGATAATGTCAAGATCGGTGCTCATGGCCGGATGCGTGCCGGAGTGTGGGGCACCCTTTTCCGGACCGCCTCCCAGCGCAGAGAAGAGATGTTAACCGAGGAGCGAACCATTGAACAACTCCGTTTTGTGGGCCTTGAGCATAGGGTCTTTGATCTTGCAGGTACCCTGGCCTACGGAGAACAGCGTCGCCTGGAGATCGCTCGTGCCCTGGCGTCCAACCCCCAACTGTTGCTGCTCGATGAACCCGCTGCAGGCATGAATCCGCAGGAGTCGTCTCAGTTGATCCAACTCATATTCAAGATCCGTGACGGGGGTATCACGACCCTGATTATTGAGCACGACATGAAGGTCATGATGAACCTGGCAGATCGAATCTACGTGCTTGACTATGGGGAACTCATTGCCCACGGGACACCCGATGAAATCAGGGCAAACCCCAAGGTCATAGAAGCCTATCTGGGTGGGGGCGGAACCCATGCTAAGACTTGAGGATGTGAACAGTTATTACAGAAAGATTCACGCCCTTAAAGACATATCTCTGAGGGTACGGGAGGGCAGCATCTGTTGTCTGATAGGGGCAAATGGGGCCGGCAAGTCCACAACACTCATGTCCATCAGCGGAATCCAGCCGATTTCCTCCGGTGAGATTCACTATGAAGGGAACCCCATTCACCGGCTTCCACCCGAGGCGATCGTTCGAAGAGGGATCGTTCAGGTCCCCGAGGGGCGGCGCATCTTTCCGGACCTCACGGTGAAAGAGAATTTGAGACTGGGGGCCTATTTGAGGCAGGACAAGGCCGGTATCACCGAATCCATGGGAAAGGCCTTTGCCCTGTTCCCTATCCTGAAGGAACGTCTCAGGCAACTCGGGGGGACTCTCTCAGGGGGAGAGCAACAGATGCTTGCCATAGCTAGGGCCTTGATGGGAACCCCCAGACTGCTTCTCCTGGATGAGCCGTCTTTGGGTCTGGCGCCCCTGGTGGTGGAGCAAATAATGGATATTATTCGCCGCATCAGGGACGAAGGCCTGACTATTCTCCTTGTGGAACAAAATGCTCAGGCTGCTCTGGAATTGGGTGATTACGGCTATGTTATTGAGACGGGTCAGGTGGTGCTGGAAGATCAGGCCGGCAAACTGTTGGAAAACCCAAGGGTAAAAGAGGCCTATCTGGGGTAGCGGTTCAGAAACTTACCGCAGATCACGGGTTCAAAGTTCAAGGTTTAAAGGGTTGCCCAAGGCCCGCCTCATTGAGCCAGGGGAGCCTGTCCAGGTCAACATTGCCCCCCGAAAGGATTATTCCCACACGTCTTCCCTTCATATCAAAACATCGGGTGAGGAGTGCAGCCAGTGGCACTGCCGCTGATGGTTCAACCACGATTTTCATTCGTTCCCAGATGGTCCGCATCGCCGCAATAATTCCATCTTCGGTCACCCTCACAATGTGGTCTACATAATCCCTGACGATCGGGTAGGTCTTTTCACCGAGCGAAGTTAGTAGACCATCCGCGATGGTTCGCGGATTTTCTGAGGGAACGAGGCGGCCGGTTTGGAAGGAACGATAAGCATCGTCAGCACCATAAGGCTCAACAGCAACCATCCTGGTATTGGGGGAAAGGTACCTGACGGCCAATGCGGTTCCGCTTGTGAGCCCCCCTCCGCCGATGGGTGTCATGATGACATCGAGATTCGGGACCGTTTCCAATAGTTCCATGGTCGCAGTCGCCTGTCCGGCGATGATGCGGTAATCGTCGTAAGGGTGAATGAATGCCGCACCTGTCCGTTCTACCACCTGGTCGAGGCTCTTTTCTCGATCTTCAAGGGTAGGGGGACAGACGGTTATCTGTGCCCCGTAACCCGCTACGGCATCCTTCTTGACCTGGGGGGCGTTTTCCGGCATGACAACGTATGCTTGAATGCCCCTTGAGCGGGCAGCCAGCGCCAACGCGGCTGCGTGATTGCCTGATGAATGCGTTGCCACGCCACGAGAAGCCTCTTGGTCACTCAGTGAGAATACGGCGTTTGCTGCACCTCGAAATTTGAACGCACCTACTTTCTGGAAATTCTCGCACTTGAAATAGATTTCTCCTCCCACCATCCGGTTGATTCCGTTGCAGGTAAGGACCGGGGTTCGATGGATATGTTGACGAATACGCCGTTCTGTGTTTCGGATATCATTGATCGTGGGAATATTTGACATTCTCGTTTTATTCCTCATGAGATCTGACCGCCACCAAAACCCAGCGATCGCCAACCAAAAACCACTAAACTGAACCCAATGACTAACGACAAATGACCGCTGACCAATGGTCAATGACGACTAACCACTGACTAAATTCAATCATCAATCTACAATCTGAGCATAAAATGAGGCGACCCCCCGGGTGCATCAAGTCATGCTAATGTTGGCATACGACGTCTTCTACCATTTCTCGCTTTGTCCGTAAACTCAGAATTCTAGCGGCCTCATGCGCAATGCGGCCGAGGCCCGTATTTGGAAAATTATGTCAGTGTAAAGAAGCACGAGTCACAATTCAAGATGCGAGCCTGTGCGCCGCTGTTCTCCATTTCTTGACATATGGAACTTCTTAGATCACCATGGGGTCATAAACGGAGCTAAATACTCTGAGACTGATGAAGCATTATCTTCGGTTCGACAGAATTGTGGAGATGGAGTGACTCGAAAATGGCCTGTCTTGGCTGGCGATGTTGTTTATCGGTTGTAACACTCTCATTTTTGTTTACCGGCTGTGCGGGCATATATTTTAGGGATGCTGGTAGGCCACCTTTGCCGGCTATCCGGTACACCCTTGAAAAATGGCCGTACCACGACTACTGGACCGGCATTGTGTTCAATGGCGAAAAGATCGGATTTACCCATCTTTCGGTTTCACCTGCCAAAGACCAAACTCGCAAATTTGAAATTCACTCTGAAGCTGCCTTTCGATTTCGCTTTCTTATGTTCGACAAAGAGGTCGTTCTCACATCATCTGACCTGGTTTCGGCTGACCTTTCCCTGGAACGTTTTGTTTACAACTACACCCTCGACGGAAACAGACAGAGACTGTCTGGCAGAGTGAGAGAGGGAAAACTTGAGGTACAAACCACCACTCGTGGCCAAATTGATCGCAAGAACATTCCGGTGGAGGAAAGGCTTTATCCCGCCAGCATTATCGGCCTCTATCCTGCATTTCATGGACTTGAACTGGGTCGACATTATCAATACCAGGTCTACGATGGCGAGACAAACAGCATCAGTACGGTCACCCAGCAGATTCTGGCATACGAGGAAAGTGACCTCTTTTCAGGAAAAGCGTTTAAGGTCAGCACTAGGTTCCATGGCCAAGAGGTGACGACGTGGATCGACGCGAAAGGGAGGCCGCTGCTTGAGATATCACTCGGTGGGGTACTCATTTCCGGGCTCGAAAGTGAGGTTATGGCAAAACAACACCTGGCGCAGGCAGGCATAAATAAAGATGAGACGCTGCTCAATTTTAGCCTCATAAAAACAGAGATTCCGATTCAAGAGCCGGAACGGGTCGCATTTATGGAGGTGGCCTTGAAAGGGATTGGGGAGGAACTGATTATGCCATCCGATGAGGTTCAACAGTGCAGGAAGGGTCAAGGGGGGGAGGTGATTTGCAGGATCGGTTCGAAGAGATTAAGTGATGCCAAAGCATGTGCTAAGGGAAAGCCTTTCCAGACAAAACGCTACCTCCAGCCCACACACACCGTTCCAAGCCGGAACGATTTAATTCGAAAAACCGCAAAAAAGATTACTGAAAAGGCTAAGACGCCTCTGGAACAGATCCGTCTGTTGGTACAGTGGATTCAATACAACATCGAACAGGAGCCGATTGACGTCTTTACGGCGTTGGACGTGCTTTCTGAAAGGAAAGCCGAGTGCCAGGGACATACATATCTTTATGCAGCCTTTGCCCGTGCCGTGGAAATCCCTACCCGTGTTGTCAATGGTTTGGTTTATTCCAAGGCTTACGGGGGATTTCTTTACCATACCTGGGCGGAGAGCCGGATAGATGGCCATTGGGTAAGCGTGGATCCTACCCTTGGACAGTTGCCCGTTGATGCGACGCATGTCAAAATCATTGAAGGTGAGAGCCTGGCCGATCTCTTGCCCCTGGCGAACCTGATAGGGCGGCTTCACGTACGGCTCATCACGGTGAATGGTCCTTGAGCGTCCATTAATTTGGCCTTTGTTGTAAGGGTATCATTACCAGTGAAGCGTTGACAAGGAAAATGAAGGCTGAGTATTGTGCCGCGTAAGAGACATAAATCCAAGTGCTGATGAACCCCACAACCTGATCCCAGCTGCGGACCCACACAAACTACTACCCGGATGAAATACGCTTCGTATTTTCACAAGGCCCCGAACAAAAGGTTTTTAATAATTCATGCTCGTTCGTTTACCACCTTAGATTCAGTGCCTCAAACGAAACGGGTTATTGTCATTTACCGGTACCTTACCGATGGATAGATGTTGGCATCTCCCTGGTTTCCTGCATATCAGCCTGCAGGGAGAAAACACGAGTTTTGAGGTTGATGATATGGGCTTTAAAAAAAACCTGTGCCAATACTCTACTAAAGACATTTAGAAAGAAAAAGGGCTTATGGGAAGTTCCTGTAACCCCTTGATATTTCTGGTGCCGAGACGCAAAATTGAACTGCGGACACGGGGATTTTCAGTCAATACCTCCGAGATTCCTAACCTCCTCAAATAACACAACTTGTTGATATTGTTGAATTTCATGCTTTTCGATTTTAGCAGATATCCTACATTTTAGCAGATTTTGGAAAGTTTTTCTCACACAGTTTCTCACACAGGCAATCCCGCATAATCTGATTTCGCTAATCAAAACCTATCCTCAGTACCCACCTTCCGAATGAAATTCCATCTGTCTTTCAATTCTCCTCATTATCAAGTTCTGCAAGAAATCAATTTTCTCTCTGAGAACCGCAGATATATAGGAATAAAGAATTGACATCATGGATTTTTCGCCATATTACAACGTCTTGAAACATCCACCCGTTAACCCAACAACGAAAGGAGATCACATGGCCACAAAGAAAACCGCAAAAAAGGCACCATCCAAGAAGTCCCCCAAAGTATCAGCCCCCGTCCGAAAAATAACCGCCGTCAAGAAACCCATGACCAAGTCAGCCATTATCGGTGAGATAGCCCAGAATACAGAACTCAGCAAGAAACAAATCTCATCAGTGTTCGATGAACTGGCCATCCTCATCGAGCGTCATATCAAGAAACGTGCTCCGGGTAAACTTGTCCTGCCAGGACTTATGAAAATTGAGGTCAAGCGGAAACCAGCAACAAAAGCTCGGAAGGGTATGAACCCATTCACCAGGGAAGAAACGGTCTTCAAGGCAAAACCGGCCCGCAATGTTGTTAAGATCCGTCCCTTGAAGAAAGTCAAGGAAATGGTTGGGTGATAGGAGATGTAGGTTCGTTTTTTGGCTAAGCGGGGCTAGCTCAATGGTAGAGCACTGGGCTTCCGGTCCAGATGTCGGGGTTCGATTCCACCGGCTCCGCTCCATATAAAAGTAGGTCCTGGCGATATTACCCCTTTTCACCGGAGGCGGTTCAGCCTTTCTCCCTTCAATCTCCATGTCACATTTTCCAAATTCCCTTTTCTCTCCAGATATCATCTCGAAGCTGTAATTGGATCTCAGACCGTTTATCTCCCTACGACCGTGACCACATTATAGAGATCGGCTTCCATATATCTAAATTTCGGGGCTACTTTCCTGGCACAATTTCGACCCTTGAAAGGTTTGCCCTTGCGGTTCAGCTACCAATCCGAGACTTCCTTTTCTTTATCTTGCTGACCAGGGAGCCGATGGAACGGATGATATCCCCCGATCCCTTTTGACCGGCGCTCCAGAAATGACCTCTTCCCTTCTTTCTGATATCCCAGCCTTTGGCCTGGGGATCTAAAGGGCGATATACCTGTTCAGGGTGCTCATATCGTTGGCCATTTATTTCCTCCGATAGCCCAATATGAAGACAGTTTCTCCGTGACTGGTTATAACCCATCACAGAGTTGAATCATGGAAAGATTATTGACTTCAAACGCTTTTCAAGTATAAGTAATCTTGAAAATATGACCAATGTGAAAAAAAATATGATTCGAATTGTAATCTTTGGATCATGAACTGACCGCTTCCAGACTGAAAATATAGGTTTGTTATGGCCAATTGGAGACCCAAAGAAATTATTGTACATGAAAAAATAAGGGATGATCCTGTGACAGAATACATCTTGAGGAAATGCAAAGGGGTTCCTGTCAGACATGTTAATAGTGGGGTCGCAACAGCAATCGTTAGGGCATCCAAGGTTTTAAGGGGTGCTCAAACCATGCTCGACAAGATATTGGCGGGGAAAAAGCTGCTTTACATTGGCCCTGCTGGCAATGATGTGGTGGATCTTTTCACAATGCCTGATGAGCGAATGATGTGCCCTCACTTTGACCGGCTGAAACTAGCATCCAACGGTTGTTTCTATCAGTGTGATTGGTGTTATTTGAAGCTGACTTACCGGGCCGCACATTTCCTTTTATCACGATCAGGGCGGAATACGACAAGATCAAGCGGCGGCTCAGCAAGAAACTGTGCAGTCAAGCAAAACCCCAATCATGTTCAACAGTGGGGAACTGGCGGATTCCCTGGCACTGGAACACCTGACCAGGGCGGGAAGGGAATTCATTCCGTGGTTTGGCAAAAGGAAAAATGGCTATTTATTTATGCTGACAAAGAGCGACAACGTTAATGGCATTCTGGATTTGCCTCACAACGGTCACACGGTTGTTGCATGGAGCATGAATAATGAAGCAGTCTCAGGGAAGTTTGAGGTTGGGGCACCACCCTTTAGAAGAAGGCTTGAGGCTGCCCGGAAGGTGGAACAAGCCGAGTACCCTTTACGAATCAGGCTTGACCCGATCGTTCCTATCGAGGGCTGGAAGGAAGCCGATGTTCCCGCCTAAGCTGTTCTCAGAAAAGACAAAGCCCAAGGCAGGAAAATACAGCTTTAGCGGGGTGAAACGCAGGAGACTATTCAGGTTTGTTATTGATGAAATCAGGAAGCATTCGGACTGCCGGATTGCTCTCTGCAAGGAATCAGCGGATGTTTGGAACAAAATGGGGCTGGAGTTATCCCGATGCAGTTGTGTCTGCCAGCTTGATTATGCCGAAATGCCGACCGGGGCTTGCAAGGATTGAATCGCTCTATAGCCTACATATCGGCCAATTTTTTGATTTTTTCAGATTGTTTAGACGTATCTGATCTCTTAGTTTGTGGCCAAGGTAATATCTCGGTTTTTATCTTCGACCGGAGCCACATATGTAAGGCTTATCACAACGTTTTGTTGACACGGATTATTTGAGAGATTGTCAAGTTATCACACGGTCTGGTGAACGAGAGATATGGAATCAGATAACACAGGTTCCCTCGATCAACCCGAATTGATGATATCACAGTCTTTTAACTTGCTGAAATCTTTGATTTCTGGCAAGATAAAAAGGATTGAAATGGGGCTGAAATTGGTTCGTATGCAAAGCATATTGAAAATTTCACAAATTCCAGTATAATGCACGTAACCTGGTCGCGCCAGGGTAAGCCTGGGTCGTTGGGAATGGGCATAAGCCCAAGAAATTCGACATTGTTACCCAGTGGGTGCCCCTGGGAAAACCTCTCGGGGAAGTCCCACCTGACTAAAGGCTAGCCAGCAGGTTAGTAGTGAAATCCGAGGGTAAGCCCGGTAACGGGAGTCCTAAGCCGGATGGATCAAGTCTGTAGGCCGTGTTATTGAGCCCCGAAATCGTGCTATTTGTGGTCATTGGATAACTCGCGGGAAACCGTGAGGAA
>JADHXI010000093.1 GCA_016783065.1 Desulfobacteraceae bacterium
TGACCGGAATATCGGATTTGATAATTTCTTCTTCAAAATTTCCATCCGTTACCTGTAACAGATCGGACATGCTTTCCCTCCTTTCAATACGATATGAGACCTTTGAAAAACGCCCCCTTTTGGCCAATCTCGGCGCTTGCCCCGTAGCTCCGGAAGATGGTACTGGGGTCAGACTCAAATTTCAATCCTCGAAATATTCAATATATTCCTGCCTGCCCCGTGGAATGCGAAGCCTATTCCTCTGGGGTGGTTGAAATTCTCGCCTTCCCCTCCGGGCCGTAGGCCCTACAGGCCGGAGGCTTGACCTTGACCAAAATTGAGCATTTTTCAAAGGTCTCAATATTTTTGGAAAAAGATTAACACGGGCCCATGGTTTTGTCAACCGAAAGGCTCCACCCGTGTTTACAAGATAGGCTCAGTAAAGAATCCACGCCCGGAGGACGTGGCTTTGATTTGCCCCCTAAAAGGGGGCCAAAAAATAGCTTTCAGATTCCGGGAGTGTTGGAGTATTGGAGTGCTGGAGTAATGTGATGGAATTGAAAGAAAAATCTCTAAAATCCGGGAAACTGCTTAAGAGATTTCTCTCTTGAGCCTCATGTGTTCAGTATTCTGGAAGATCTTTTTTCCAACACTCCAATACTCCACCACTCCATGAGCCAATGAAGTTCAGGTAAACTTATCCCCTCTGGGGTAAACCAAAGCCGGGCCCTCTGGCCCCGGATCTTTACAGGATAGGCCCAATAAATTCTTGTACAGGTAGAACGGTAAGGGGGGAAAGATAAGACAAGAGGTCTTGTATCTCGAAGGATTACTGGTCGCCCTTCTCCAGGAAAGACTTTAGGTTATTGATAATGGTGACTGGAACAGGCCCTGAACGGGTATAAAGATCCAGGAGCTGATAAGGTACCTTGATCCCTTCCTCTACTTTTTCCGGTTCTATTCCCTTTTCTTTGATCTGTGTCATTAACTCGATAAGCTGTTCAGACTCCATAACGAAACCCCTTATTTTTTCTTTTTGGAGGGTTTTTGGTCGGGCGGATAGATAAATTTGGGAGCCATATCATAGGTCCACGGGAGGCCCCACCATTGCCATCCATAGTGCCTTCTCTTGTTAAAACCATGAACCTGGTTTCTTTTTGCCAACTGACGGTAGAACTTGTTCTTGTTGCTGTCTTTGAAGGTGGGGAATTGAGGTCCTTCAAAGCCATCCTCTATGTCATAGGTCTTTTTAAAGCCGGCCTTCAAAAGCGCCTTGACAACAAAGGCACTTCGCGTTCCATCCCGGGAAAGAATTAGCAAATTGTCCGTCTTCTTGAATACCTTGCTTATTTCTTTAACAAAATCCTTGTTTATCTCACTAAATTTGTACCCAGCTTTTCCATTCTTTTTTTGGAACTTATTGGTCATGAACAGATAAGGAAAGAGGTGGGCATTGATCGGATGGCCAACAAACTGGTATTCGGCCCTGGTCCTGACATCTATGAGGTAGGTGTCCGGCACCGTGTTTAGCATATCATATGCTTCAATACTCAAAATCTTCTTGGGTTCCTCTGCAGAGCTATCTCCAGTCGGTGATAACGTGAGGAGGAACGCTAAGAGAACTACAAGAACAGACGACAAGGCTTTCTGGCTCATGACTTCCTCTTCTCTTGTCTGTGATGGCCCGAATTCCTGGACCGTTCGGTAGAGGATTTCGATCTTGCCGACAGGAGCGGATTGAGTACCAATTGGTCCAAACCCATGCCCACAATACCCAACGTTTCGAAACAAAGTAATAGTCCAACACCATTTTGTTTGTCAACGAAAAAACATCGATACTGATATAACTTTCTTGACACCCATAAAACAAAAGCTTAATATCTGTCGCCATTTATCGGGCAGTCCCGTTGATCTGGATAACGGTCTAGGAGGCTGTCCGAGAATGGCTATTTTCCCCAATCTCGGCGCGTGCCCCGTAGCTCCAGAAGATGGTACTGGGGTCAGTCTCAGATTTTAATCCTCGAAATACTCAATGTATTCCTGCGGTTAAAATCTTCGCCTTCCTTGACCTTGGGAAAAATCTCTCATTCTCGGACAGCCTCCTAGTCATCAAGAAATGAACATTCCTACAGTACATTTTCCATGATGCAGTGTTCGGAGACAAGATAAAGGGGGATGAAACCCTTCTGATGTCCTTTAGGGAAAATCTATTATGGCCGTGAGTAATGTCTATTTTGCAGATCTCAGGGCGTCTCCAAAAGAAAACCTGCCGTCCAAATTAGCAAGGCTAATGGATAGTGCCGGCCTGAAGGAGGTTATCTTACCTCGAGAGCTTATTGCCATCAAACTCCATTTTGGTGAGAAGGGAAACACCGCCTTTATCCGCCCGATCTTTATTCGACGGATTGTGGAGTGTGTAAGAGAATTGGGGGCATCACCCTTCCTGACCGACACAAATACCCTCTATGCGGGGACAAGGGGAGATAGCGTGGCCCATATCAACACGGCAATTGAAAATGGCTTTGCCTACTCGGTTGTGAACGCGCCCGTTATCATCGCCGATGGCATAAGGGGGGGCTCTTTTTCAAGGGTCAGCATCGACCGGGAAATTATAAAAACCGCTTACCTTGGAAACGAAATTGTCGAATCCGATGCCCTTATCGGTGTTGCCCATTTCAAAGGGCACGAGTTGGCGGGCTTCGGGGGCACCATCAAGAATTTGGGTATGGGGTGTGCGTCAAGGAAGGGGAAATTGGAACAACATTCCGATCTGAGCCCAAAGGTCAAACGCAAGAAATGTGTGGGTTGCGGGGATTGCACTCGACACTGTGCCCAAGTCGCGATTGCGCTGATAGAAAAAAAGGCGGTCATCAACCCCGAAAAATGTGTGGGTTGTGGTGAATGCATCCTGATTTGCCCAAACAAGGCCATCGATGTTCGGTGGAGCGGGGATGCGGCGGCCTTTCAGAAAAAAATGGTTGAATACACCCTGGCTGTTTTGAAGGGGAAAGAGACGAAGGCCTTTTTCCTTAATTTCCTGACCGACATTTCTCCGGCCTGTGACTGCTGCGGTCATAGCGATGCCCCTATCGTAAATGATGTTGGCATTGTGGCATCGAAGGACCCTGTTGCCATTGACCAGGCATCAGTGGATCTCGTCAACCGTCAGGTGGTCTCTGACGGGAGTTGCCTTAAGACTCACACCAAAGCGGGCGAGGACAAATTCAAGGGGGTCTACCCAAAAATTGACTGGTCTGTTCAATTGGATTATGGTGAGGCATTGGGACTTGGCAGTCGTGAATACGAGCTGATTAGCATTTAGAATTGATGTCTTCCAGGGACAGTGCACCCCTGGAGGGGAAAGGCAATTTCAAGAACTGAAAAAGGAGAGGATTATGGAAATCAAGGTGGTGCAAGCCGATGAGAGTCAACGAAAGCCAAAGCCGACCGACGAAACCAAACTTGGATTCGGTGAAATTCTCGCTGATCACATGTTTTTGGTTGATTACGAGGCCGGGAAAGGGTGGTTTGACGCCCGTATTGAACCTTATGGGGATATCGCAGTCGATCCTGCTGCCATGGCGCTTCACTACGGACAAGAGATATTTGAGGGGCTCAAGGCTTTTCGTGGAAACGATGGGGGTATTCGCCTTTTTAGGGCCCGTGAAAACTATATAAGGTTGAATCTCTCGGCCCAAAGGCTATGCATGCCGGAAGTGGATGTTGACCTGGCCATGGAGGGGATGAAGCAACTGATTTTGTTGGACAGGGATTGGGTGCCCAGGAGCCATGGGACTTCTCTCTATATAAGACCGACCATGTTCGCGACCGAGCCCCATTTGGGGGTGAGAATTTCCACAGCCTACCTTTTTTTCATCATTATCGGCCCTGTCGGGGCCTACTACAAAGAAGGGCTGAACCCCATCAAGATCTATGTGGAGGACTTCTATGTCCGGGCTGCCATTGGCGGGACCGGGGAGGCCAAGACCGCGGGTAACTATGCCTCCAGTCTGCTGGCTGCCGAGGAGGCAAAAAAGAAAGGCTTTACTCAGGTGATGTGGCTGGATGCGGCGGAAAGGAAATATGTTGAAGAAGTAGGGACCATGAATATGTTTTTCCTTGTTGACGACGAGGTGATCACGGCCCCTTTGACGGGAAGTATCCTGCCTGGGATCACGAGGGATTCCGTGATCCAGATCGTGAAGGACTGGGGAATGAAGATGTCGGAACGATCCCTTTCCATTGACGAAGTAATTGAGGCAGCCAGGGGTGGGAGACTAAAAGAGGCTTTTGGTACGGGCACCGCTGCTGTTATATCACCGGTAGGTCAGATCACGTACAAAGGCGATGACCATATCGTGGCCGGGGGCAAGATGGGAGAACTTTCCCAGAGACTCTATGATGAAATTGTGGGGATGCAGTATGGAGAAAAACCCGATCCCTACGGATGGGTCGAGAGAATTGATTAGAATCCAAAGGCATCTTGATGAAAACCATGGATTAGTCAAGAGGTAATGAAATGATACCCACCATAGAATGGGACGGTCAATATGTCAGGATGATTGATCAAAGAAAACTCCCATCCAGGATTGAGTGGTATGTGTGCAGGGGATACAGAGATGTTATAAAGGCCATTGAAAAGATGGTGATCCGTGGCGCCCCTGCCATAGGCGTGGCGGCGGCTATGGGACTTGCCCTTGGGGGATTCTCCATCAAAACGAAATCCACCGCCGCTTTTATGGACAAGTTCAAAAAGATGGGCCAAAAAATGCTTCTGGCCCGGCCCACCGCCGTAAACCTCAGGTGGGCCGTCGAGAGGATGGTGGGTCTGGTTGAAAGGATGAAGACGGATCCGGTGGATGAGATCAAGAGTGCCCTCAAGGAGGAATCCGAAAAGATCCTTGCCGAGGATATTGAGATCAACCGGAGGATGGGGTTGAATGGACAAGAACTTGTCCCGGCCAAGGCGACCATTTTGACCCACTGTAACGCCGGTTCATTAGCGACTGGCGGTTATGGGACGGCACTGGGCGTGATACGGGCGGCGCACGAAAAAGGAAAGAAGATAAAGGTGATTGCCGATGAGACCAGGCCCTGGCTCCAGGGTCTCCGCTTGACGGCCTTCGAATTGATGGAGGATGGGATCCCTGTCAGTGTCATCGCTGACAATGCCGCGGGATCACTGATGCGGCAGGGAATGATTGACGTTGTGGTTACCGGTGCGGACAGGATCGCCGCAAATGGAGATGTGGCCAACAAGATCGGTACATACCAGGTGGCCGTGCTGGCCAAGGCCAACAAGATCCCCTTTTACGTGGCAGCACCCATCTCCACAATTGATCAGACCACCAGGAATGGGGATATGATTCCCGTAGAAGAGAGGGGAGGGGATGAGATCTTCCGGTTTGGTAAAAAGAGGATAGGGCCCGAGGGGGTCTCTGTCCTCAATCCCGCCTTTGACATTACACCAGCCAAATATGTCTCTGCCATAATCACCGAGAAAAAGGTTATCAGGCCGCCTTTTGGGAGAGGAATCAAAGCCCTACTCCCCTGATGGGTTGCAGGGGATCACGGTTTTATTCAGAAGGGAAAACCCGGCCCTCTGGAACTGTCGAAGATCCCGCTTCGCGGGGGTCAGAGCAAAACAGCTCTGCGTTTGTATGGTTTGACATGGAGTATTGGAGTAATGTATTGGAACATCGTGGAAGGCGATTATTTTTCCCGAAACAACAACTGTTTTGTGCGATCCATCATATGTGTTCAAAGTTCTTTATCAGCACTCCAACACTCCAGTACTCCACCACTCCATGAGCCAATGAAGTTCTGGTAGACTTATCCCCTCTGGGGTAAACCAAAGCCGGGCCCTCTGGACCCGGATCTTTACATCCTCAAGTCCTGCGCCAACGTCGCGATCAACCTGTTAAGTTCCTTTTGTTTGGCGTTGCGTTGGTCTTGTAAAAGCCTCTGTCTGTTCTTTATTGTCTCCAGTTGCGTTTCCTGCTGATCCAGCTGTTTGACATACCGGCTCCGCAGACTCTTTTCTTCGACGGTTTTCCCCAGGCCCTTTAGGTTTTCCCTGAGCCTTTTCTGATCTTCAAATATTTGTTTCCGCTCTTTTTTTAATTCTCTGAGGCCCCTGTCGGTGCCGACAATTTCCGCCTTGAGCCCGGCGATTTTTTCCAGCTGCCTTTGGGAATTTTCATCAAGATATCTCTTCCGGGCAAAGATGAGGATATCATCGGGTGTCAGATTGGTCACCATGATGGTTTCCCAACTATCTCTCACCTCGCGGACAGCAAACTTTGTCAGTTTCTCGCCCGGTGCCGTCACTTTAAAGCGTATGTAGTTATCTGTTATTTCAAGGGGTTTTTCTGTATTAAGCAGCTTCCAGTTTGCGTGGTAGGGGTGTTCGATAATTACTGTCTTGGTCTGGTCATCCTTGTTGTCCAGGTTGTAGGTCTTTGTCTCGACAATTCCCCGATGAATACGCATGACACCACGGTTTATAACGACCCTGTCAACCCTTTCGCTCTTGCTCCCCTGTTTGGTATTTACATGGAGACCCAGATCAACTGCATAGGTAATATATCGTTCCTCTCCCGGCCTGACGGTCTTTATTAAGGCATCACCAGCGTAACTGTCACCCTGTATCACTGTTAGAGGGCCCCCTTCCAACATCAGGCCTGTGGTATTCTTGAGTTTGACCGCTGCCAGGGGATTCTTCGCCAGCGTCTTTTCATTGTATAGATCAACCGCTTCTCCCTCGACCTCCCTGGCGACGATGGGAACCAGGGCTGATTGATTTTGCTTTATGGTTACGGGGTGGCCAATCTTATATTCAAACAGGTCTCCCAACTCCCGGGTAACCACCTGGGCCCTTAGTTCTCTCATCTTCTCCTCAAGATGAACCTCCGCGGGACGTTCGGCTTCCAGCCGGTCGGCCATCCCAAAGGGTTTCATGGCCATTGCCGCTGCTCGCGCCTTTGGGGCCGGTGCCTTCCTGGCCGTTCCGGTCTTCTCCCTGCGCATAGCCGCCTCGGGGATACTGGGCGCCAATGCCGCCCGTTCTTGAATTTCGATCACGGGTCGTTTCCTGAATATGGGATCGTAAAGATTCTGGATGAACGAGATGGGTAAGCCGCTCACCAGGGAAAGCTGCACTCCCCTCCAGTCACTTCCGCTTACGTTATCCACGATGGCCCAGCCCTG
Organism: Desulfobacteraceae bacterium; assembly: GCA_016783065.1. Classification (GTDB taxonomy): domain Bacteria; phylum Desulfobacterota; class DSM-4660; order Desulfatiglandales; family Desulfatiglandaceae; genus JABMQV01. Next base: position 7,189 of record JADHXI010000093.1, read on the forward strand.
GAGAAAGGGTTTGGCCTCCTCACGTTGTCCCGGGAGTACAATACGATAGGTGGCTTTCCATACCGGGACTTCGGTCACATAGCTTGCAAAGAGTTCCTGTTCACCCTCACCCGATGCAGTGACGGTAACGGCCTTCTCGTCCTTGCGGTACCTCTGAAACAGGATTTCCAGATAACGTTTGATGTCCAGATTGAGCCTTTTATCCAGAAACCTTACCGCTGTAATTTCATCTGTATTAAAGCTGCGCAGGTCCTCCTTATTGTCCATTATAGTCAAATAATAGGTGGGAATTTCCGCATCATCCTGCGTTTTGATCCGGTTTTCAACACCCACGATGATGCCTTTGGTGGTGGCACTGCCCGTCATCAGTTCAATCTTACTGCCCTGAAGCTGTTGAAGGACCTGGGGTAGACCCTGCCCCTTCTTGAGATCAAACGTGTAATCGCTCAATAGTTGTTTGACGGTCTTGGTGCTATCGTAAACAATACTGTTTATCTTTCCTCCGCTCACGTTGAGGACAGTCAGACTTTTAAGCAGGTCATTCATCTGATTGCGCCTAAAGTAGAGCCTGACGGCTTTACCCCCCGCAACCGTACCGCGCATTTCAAAATACCCCACACCACTCTTGTAGAGCACCACTTTTCGAATGGCCATCTGATTGTCATTGGGGGACTCACTCACCTTTGCATAGGAAAAGAGGGGTACTATGAGCCCCAAGATAAATGCCAACGTCACCGTCTGTATCATGTAATTGAGCGCCTTCATGGCCGAACTCCTTCTGTGTAAGAGTGGTTGTTGTCTGGCAACCCTGTTGCCGTGGCTTTTCATCTAAGCCCGTCCTTTTGAGCTTTGGACAAAAAGAGCATAAAATAACATCTTTTTTGTGTCAAGAAGCTGATAAACCACCCCTCCCTGGTCTCAATCTCATTTGCTTCAGACGGGAACCGTATCAATCCATCAAGATGCCGCCATTGATATCCAGTATCTCTCCGGTAATATGTTTGGCGGCGTCTGAGAGGAGGAAAAGAGCGGGTTCAGCAACATCTTCGGTCATGGCGATGCGACCCAGGGGGGCCTGTCTGGCCATATCCTCCCTGACATCCGAGGGCCAGTCCTGAATCATTGCAGTGTCTACCGGCCCTGGGGCAAGGGCGTTGACGGTTATTCCGTATGGACCCAGATTCCTGGCAAAGGACTTGGTGAGACAGATCACACCGGCCTTGGACGCAGAGTAGTGGGCCCCAACCGCAATCCCTCCAACCTTGCCAGCCAACGAGGCCATGTTGAGGATTCTCCCCTGTTGCTGCCGCTTCATTATCGACATGACGGCCTGTGAGCATAGGAAGACCCCTCTCATGTTGATGTCTATCATCTCGTCCCATTCTTCCTCAGAGATATCCTCTATGTCGATTCTTTTACAGATTCCAGCGCTGTTGAAAAGGATGTCAATCCTCCCGAATTCCTTTTCAGCAAGTGCCACAAGGTTGTGAATAGCCTCCTTTTTTTTGACATCGGTTTCCACAGCGAATGTCTTTGTCTGACAGGAATCTTCTATTTCTTCAGCTGTCTTGCCGGCGGCCTCCTTATTGATATCGCTAATAACAACCGAGGCTCCTTCAGATGCCAGACCTTGGGCAACAGCTTTTCCGATTCCCTGACCTCCACCGGTAACAATGGCCACCTTGTTTTCAAATCTCATTTCCCGACCTCCCTTCTCTGCAAAGTTATTCTTGCGCAAGCCCTTAAACCTTGAGCCTCTTTATCTGTGAACGGTTACCCCGTTTCTAACCTCTCTTGCAGTTCGATAAGATTCGTCAAGACATCATCGGCTCCTTCGCGCTCTAACTCATTTCTGGAATTGTCTCCCGTTGCAACTGCATATATGAGGATGCCTGCCGTTTTGGCCATTCGTATATCAAGGACTGAATCACCCACATAGCAACATTGATCTTTTCCGATCCCCAGTCGGCCTACTATCTCTAAGAGGGGATCAGGAGAAGGTTTGGGCCTTTCAACTTCATCTGCAAACAAAGTTTCCTTGAGCAATACAGCAAGGCTCATGGGGAAAACCCTGTCAAAGTAATTCCTTGGCGTATTGGATATGAGGGCGAGGGCGTACCTTTTGGATAACGACGTCAGAACGCCCTCAACCGAGGGGAAAACAAGATTTCCCTTCTCAGCCATTTCAAAGTAGTATCTCGTCTTGGCTTGGAAGAGCTTTTCCCATTTTTCATCGGGCATATCGCCAAAGTACAAGTGCCTTTTTTGACCGGGATCATATGAGATGTACTTGCTTATGGTCTGCCGAGAAACGGGAAATCCCATATCCCTCCCGGCTCGAAACCAGCATGTCTCGTGGAGTTGGACGTCGTTGATCAATACGCCGTTGTAATCAAAAATGACCGCTTTGAGCATTTGATTGAAGGTCTTACAAAGAGGGAGACGATGAATAAATTTCAGAGATCCGGTCGGGGCTGTTCTTCAGTGCACCCGAGAGATCCTGGTAAACAAGAAACCCAGTGCAGACCTTTGGCTGCAGCCAAAATCCAGTGATCGGTAAACAATAACCGGTAACCTGCACAATGACCTTCTGGATTGATGATTGATGATTGTCGCTTGAAAAACGAGAAAGACACTGAGCAATAACCAATGACAAAGGATAAAGGATAAACGATAAATGGTAAAGGATAAAGGTTTGTTCCTCTTCGAATCAAGTCACTAATATTTCCCAAAACCCTTTGTCAAGCATAATTTCGTGTGGATAATTGTCACAATGTCTTGACAATTGAGCAATTCTAAAATAACGATCCATAGTGGGCTGCAGCGGAAAGAACGCCACACCCACAAGGGCTTCACTCCCTGGCGGAAGGGAGAGTCCGCCATGGTGGGGAAGAAACTATGGAAAGAGACCTTTGAAAAATGCCCAATTTTGGTCAAGATCAAGGCGCGTGAGGATTTTAACCACCCCAGAGGAATAGGCTTCGCATTCCACGGGGCAGGCAGGAATATATTGAATATTTCGAGGATTAAAATCCGAACGCAACGCAGAGATTGGGCAAAAGGTGGTGTTTTTCAAGGGTCTCGGATTAACCTGAGTCGTACGAGGTGAACCGTATGGAAGAAAAGAGACTGGCTGAACAAATTGAAGGCTTTGGCGTCATTCCGGTTATAGCCATTGAATCAACTGCCCTGGCGTTGCCGTTGGCGGATGCGCTAATCCAAGGGGATCTCCCGGCTGCCGAGATTACTTTTCGCACCCACGCAGCAGGAGAGGTGATCAAAAAGTTGAAGACGGAGCGATCGCAGTTGTTGCTGGGAGCCGGCACCATATTATCAATAGATAACCTGATTCAGGCCAAAGAATGTGGGGCAGAATTCGGGGTAGCCCCCGGCCTAAACCCTGAAATTGTGGAAAAGGCGCAAGAAATAGGGTTCCCCTTTTTCCCCGGTGTCATGACGCCTTCAGAAATCGAAAAAGGCCTCTCTTTGGGGATAGAACTGATGAAATATTTTCCATCTGAGGCAAGCGGAGGGCTTAAGATGCTAAAGGCCGTCTCAGGACCGTTCGCCCATCTTGGGGTCAGATTTATTCCCACGGGCGGAATCAATATGGATAATCTCGGGGATTACCTTGAACATAAATCCGTACTTGCTGTCGGGGGTACCTGGATAGCAAGCAAAGATATGATTTCGGCCCAGAAATGGGATGCAATCAAGAAAAACGCGCGAGCGGCAACGGAAAAGGTTTCCATGATAAGAGGCGGATCGGCTTAGTGACTGCGCTCGGGTGATATTCCCATTATCTCCCGAGAGTCTGATGAGAGGCCTGCCGGAAGGCTTAGCGCAAGCCCTTGGTTGCCTGGGACTCGAATGGCTGATGAATCGGAAATGATCCGCAGCGGCCTTTCGAGACCATAGGCTGAATCAACCGGAAGGTGTCTAAATGTGACATCGAGTGTTATGAAAGGAGAAAAACATGGGACTCAAAACCAAAAGCGACTATATTGAGTCTTTGAGACAGATGCAGCCCACCGTTTATATGTTTGGCGAACGGATTGCCAGTGTGGTGGATAACCCCCGTTTAAGGGCGGCCATCGAAGCCACGGGGGCTACTTACGAACTGGCCGAGATGGAGGAGTTCCGTGACCTGATCGTCACCGAAAGTCCGCTGATCAGCGAGCCCGTCAGCCGGTTCACCCTGCCGCCTTCTTCCATTGAAGATCTGGTGGCCCGGGTCAAAATCAATCGAACCCTGGGAAATCGAGTCGGTACCTGTCACCAGCGGTGTACGGGGCTGGACTGTCTATCTGCGTTGGCCATTGTGACTTATGACATCGACAGGAAGTACGAAACAGACTACCACAATCGCTTCCAGAAATTCTTGAAGTACATGCAGAAAAATGATCTGACCGCCAATGCCGGCGTGACTGATGTCAAGGGGGATCGCTCTCTCAGTCCCCATGAGCAGGCTGACAAAGATATGTACCTGCACGTGGTCCAACGTCGGGATGATGGTATGGTGGTGAGAGGAGCCAAAGCCCACCAGACCGGATCCATTTCTTCCCACGAAATTATCGTTTTACCAACCAGGGCTTTGGGGAAAGGGGATGAGGACTATGCCGTGGCCTTTGCCGTGCCGACGGATACCTCAGGGTTGATCCACGTGGTGGGACGATCGAGCTTGGACACCCGCGAACTGGATGGATGCGATATCGGGAATGTCAGATATTCCAAATACTGTCCCACTGTCATCTTTGATGACGTCTTTGTGCCGTGGGAACGGGTCTTTATGTGCGGCGAAGTGGAGTTTGCTGCGGATATGGTGGCACGTTTTTCCGCTTTCCACCGGCAGAGTCATGGAGGGTGCAAGTCGGGCAGGATCGACTGTATGATCGGTGCGGCCTTGACCATGGTGGACTACAGCGGAACCGGGAAAGCCGGACACCTCAAACAAAAGGTCATCGATATGATCCACCGGGCCGAAACGCTCTATGGCTGCAGCCTTGCAGCATCCTACGAGGGTAAGGCAGAACCTTCCGGCGCCTACTTCATCGATCCTGTTCTGGCCAATGCCTCCAAAATCCACGAAGGCAGGGAATTGAGTGAAGCGGCCCGTCTCTTGGTGGATATCGCGGGAGGTTTTGTCTCGGATCTGCCATCGGACAGAGATGTTGAAAACCCCGAGATCGGCAACCTGGTGAAGAAATATCTGAAAGGCGTGGACGATGTTCCGGTGGAAAACCGGATAAAGATGTACAGGTTTATTGAAAAACTTGTAATGGAAAGTGCCGATACCATTTCGGATATCCACGGAGGGGGTTCACCCGAGGCCCATCGTCTTACCATCTTTCGCGAGAGCGATCTGGCCTCAAAGAAAAAGGCTGCCAAGAGGCTGGCCGGGATCAAAGAATAGCCGTCAGGTCTCGGCACTCGATGATTGAAAAAAGCATAACCCATCACCTGAAGGGTGTTCAAAAAGGGGGTTTTTATGGAATTTATCCGTGAGCGCGTTATGAACGGTGAAATGATGTTTGGTGTCGGCGCAAACCTTGGATCCAGTCTGACAGTGGAGATGATGGGCACTGCAGGGTTTGATTGGACATGGATCGATTGCGAACATGGGAGCGGAGATTACAGTGAATTGATCCCCCAGATGCAGGCGGCCAGCATCGGCAACGCCCCTCCGGTCGTTCGGATTGCCTGGAACGAGGCCCCTCGTTTTAAAAGGGTTTTGGACCTGGGCGCGGTGGGTATTATGGTACCGTGGGTCAGTACGGTTGAAGAGGCCGTGCAGGCCGCGGCGGCCATGAGGTATCCGCCTGAAGGCATCCGTGGTGTGGCAAGATTCAATCGGGCCTGTGAGTTTGGGAAGAGTTTTGATGATTATTTTCGGGAGGCAAATCGTAATCTCCTGACGGTCGTTCAGATCGAAACCGAGGAGGGCGTCAAGAATTCTCCTGAAATCGCTGCTGTTGACGGCGTTGATGTCCTGTTTATTGGTCCCCTGGACCTGAGTCTCAGCCTCGGGATTGCACAGCAGTTTGATCACCCGGAATTTGTCGATGCTATGGACCGTGTCGTCGCTGCTTGCAGAAAAAACGGCAAGGCTGCGGGTATCCTGGTACCAACTCTTGACTATCTTGAAAATTGGATCGCCAAGGGGTTTACGTTTCTTGTTGTCGGGTCCGACGGGGGGATCATAGCAGGCGGTTTGAGAAATATGGCTTCCACATGCGGCAAGTTTAAGACATAGGATGTGAAGGCATGAAAAGGTAAGTTCTCGATAAACTCGGGCACCGTGGGGTTCGGGTGTTTCTTGAAGGCGCTCTCTCAAAGTGAATTTACTTCTCACGTTGGCAGTGGTTGATATTTGGGGTTTTCTCCTGATAAGCCATATTAGCTTCTCCATGCTTTTGGCAAAACCCCAAATGTCAGCCACGCTGCGACTATAGGTTTAGAGAGCGCCTTCAAGAAACGGCCGAATCCCACTCCAGAAACCCGATTATTTCTCTCGGACTTATTGAGAAGTTGCATGAAGAGGCCAAAATTTCGGGTACCGGTGCCATTTTCCTCCTGCGATCTTTGCGGTGAGCTGATACGCTTATGCCACCATGTATTCTTGCAGGGCTTTTCTGTCGAGGCTTATTCCCAGACCGGGTTTTGTTGGAATGATGATCTTGGTCCCTTCCATTTCAAATTCTTCTTCAACCAGTTCTTCTCGAAGCGGGTTTGGGGATCTGTCAAACTCGATGAGAGACTCTTCCGGCTTCAGTGACGTGGGGTAGTGGGGCATGGCAGCCTGAAGTTGAAGGTTTGCCGCAAGACCCACAGCAGACCCCCAAACATGGGGTATGCATCGGATGTTCCAGGTCGTTGCAAGGGCAATAATTTTCATCATTTCAGAGTATCCGCCGGCTCCACAGGTATCCGGTTGTATAATGTCAACAGCCCTTTGAGAAATAAGATCGCGGAAACCGTATCGCGTGAACTCGCTTTCTCCGGCCGCAAGCATAATGTTGACCTGACGTTTGAATTCGAGATGTCCGTGGATATCTTCCGGGGGAATGGGTTCTTCAAACCAATAGATGTCGCAGTCTTCAATTCGTTTTGCCAGCCAGATCGCTTCCGAGGCGTTATACGCACAATTGGCATCAAGCATTAATCTGACGTCCGGTCCGATGGCCTTCCTTATGGATCGTATCTTTTGGAGATCATCCTGCAGCCCAAACCCGATCTTGAGCTTCATGGCCGTGTACCCGTCATTCAGATAGCCGAGGGCCTCATCAACCAACGCTTGTGTCTGGTCAGGCACATCTCTCCTGTAAAGCCCGGTTGGGTAGGTCTCAACCTTGTCACGGTATTTTCCGCCCAGCAGGTTGGCCGTCTGGGTATTGAAGAACTTCCCTTTGATGTCCCACAGAGCGATATCGATGGCGCTCAGCGCTTGAATCGCAATTCCCTTCTGCCCTTCCATCCTGGTAACCGTATAGAGCTTATCCCACAATCTGTTTGTATCAATCGGGTTCTCTTCTAACAGAAGTGGTTTGAAGGAGTAATCAATGACTGCCTTTATGGCCATTGGTGAGAATCCAAAGGCTTCTCCAAGACCCACGATTCCTTCATCGGTATAAACCTCTGCTATCGTAGTAACGCGCTTGTCAACACGATTTTGAGCCCACGTGAACGATTGTTCATCCGTCAATTTACATTCCAAGACATAGGATCTAACGTCTACGATTTTCATATCCGTCTTCCTTTCGCTTTTTGAGGGTTGTACACAAATGCTTGTAAATGCCTCAACGGTGCCATTCCGACCTCTTTCATCCCCTGCCCAACATCTTCTCTGATCCATAATGGTTTGTCCAACTCAAAATTTATCGACCTGTGCGATTAGATAACATGCAGGATTTTCAGCAGAAGCTATTTGTTCACCGCAAAGCCGCAGAGATCGCAGGGGTTTGCATTTTTATTGTTTTCCGGTGAGAGGCCGAAAACAATAAGAACCGATTCTTTGATCTATAGTTTTCAAGAAAATGTTTTGGGGGGCTTTTGATGTGCGATTTCCGAAGAGATTTTTCCTGTATGACTCCAAGAAACTGGAAATTTGAAACTTGAAACTTGATAACAACCTGAATTCTCATTTCTTTCCCAAGTTTCGAGTTTCCAGTTTCAAGTATCGCACCCCAACTATCTCCTGAATTCCTTTTCAGGGCGGATCACAACAACCACAAAATGTTTTTCTGTAAGCCTATATTTGGCGTTGTCAGGGTAACAAGTTCTGGTTTTGCACATTTTTTTGCAAAAGTGTTTGCAAGGGTTATTCGAGTTAGAAGATTGACAAATCCCGTGAGACGGCCTATGTAGTGGTTGTACAGCCTCAAGATAAAGTTTTTCGCACGCCAACTTTTTCTGAAACCCTAACCCGGATAAACCGGAAATTGAATATTGACTATTGAATATTGACTATTGCCGAAAAAAATCAACCCGGTTTGTTTGGCCCTAAACAGAAATCCTTTAGCTCAATTTTCAACCGTCA
>JADHXI010000094.1 GCA_016783065.1 Desulfobacteraceae bacterium
CAGCAGGCCGAATTTTTCATTCAATGGAGAACTCCCCGCAAAGATAGACACGGTCACATCCCGATTGGCCTTCAGAAAGATATCCCCTCCATTCTCCACAATGACCTGATCCGTTAGCTCCAGCAGGCCTTCTCCTACATTCTGAGCGATGGCGCCCGCCACTGAAGCCATTGGGCCGACACCCCCTTTTCTGGTTGCCTCAATCATCTCTTTTACCAGGGCCGGGGCAAGGGGATCTTCCATACAGGGTGAGAGTGCTGCTGCAAACCCCGGGTGACTCATAATGTATGTTTCAAGCTGGTGTCGACAATCCAGGACCAGGTCCCGAGTCTCTTTTTCCAGGTTCTCCCCGGCACTGACCCATAGATCCGTTTCCTTGACCACCACATGAAAAGTGACCAGGTCCTTGACACGGACCCGATCTCTGTAGGTTCGCTTTTGGTAACACCCCATGGTACGTTCCACCCGGCCCGAATAGAGACCTTTGAAAAATGTTCAATTTTGGTCAAGGTCAAGCCTCCGGCCTGTAGGTTGAAAATGGCCACCCCTCTTTCTGTCTCCTTTTTCTGTCCACCTAAAGACACGAAAACACCGGACCAGCTTGGGTCGGTAATCACTGTGAACGTAGTTTCGACAACTTCATTGGCCATAGGGAGATCAGGCAGTTTGACCTCCCCTTTGTCAGCTCTTCTGTCGGGAAGGAGAAGTTGGAAGCAATTCTTGTGGTTCGGAGAGCAGGAAGCCCCCTTTTTCTATCCAGTCTTTCAAAATACGGGCAATTTCAAGGGCTCTCACGTGTGAGGAGAGGGGAACCGCGGGTACGTCCTGCCCGTCAAAGCGGATCGTGCCGCTTTTTAGTTCGGCATAGCTCACCTGGCCCAGTTTAACAGCCTCCCCTCTTGGATAATCGTTTCCGTAATCCACGACCTGGGTATGAATTTCTTCATCAGAGATGCCAGTAAAACTGGCCATTTCCTCATTGAGAATGGGGATCGGGACGCCCACACCTACTGCGAGAGAGCACCCATAGCCGAGTATACTGGCCCCCGCTACCCATTTTGGAGCCATCTTTTTCAACTCTCCCATAACCATAAGTGTCCCGGCAGGGCCCAATGGGGTTCCATTTTTCCTTCTCTTGACATTTGGGTTATGCTGTGTTCCCGGGCCTATCACATATCCCATTGCGCCACCCAGAAAGATCCTGGTACCCAGGCCTATGGTCAGATAATAAGGATCGTTAAAAAGCGGGCTCAACTGGCCGGATGTGGAATAGTTGGCGTTCCCCAGGTTCGGTTTAATGACCCCCATATATGTATAGATGGTCTTTTTGGAAAGGTTGATGGCACAATTATAATTTTGATAGGCATTTCGAGGATTTAGGAGCATCGCATAAGGAAGATCGTCAAGGGTTACCTTTTTCTTAAACTCCCTGTTGGGGTAACAGTCGGTACCATAGGCGTCGGCCTTAAGGGTGACCTTTTCTCCGGCCACAAGATCACGTATCACATGGCCCCCGCCATACTTGAATTGTCCCGGGTGGACCCTGTTCAAGGGATCGTCCTCAACAGGCTCGGTCGCTCCAATGTAAACGTCAACCGCGGCCAGCCCTGCATAGGCCGGCACCCCATTCAACCAAACATGAGCGGCCTTTGTTGTAGGTTTTGTATGCCCGAAATTGATAAAGGCCCCGGATGAACACATGGGGGCAAAGGTCCCGGTGGTGACCACATCTACCTCTTGGGCGGCCTTTTTTGATCCGTTTTCCTTGACGATATGGGTCATCTCATCGGCGGTGACCACCACAGCCTTTCCCGCTTTTATCCTGCGGTTGATATCGCTAATCGTTTTGGATATCCTTTTCTTCGCCATGCCATTATCCCTCCTAAATATGCATTTACGCGGGCATCATAAGGCTTATGTGTTTATCTGACAAGAAAAAATTACGTAACCTCTCAATAAACCAGGGGGAAATAACCGGGGCTCTGGAGTGGGGTTCGGGTATTTCTTGTGGGCGCTCTCCCAAAGTGGACTTACTCCATGCTTTGGCAGTGGCTGCTTCTCTTGACTTTAATTTTGCCCTCATATAACAATAAGATGACTACGCCATAAAGACCCTGGGTCGGATAAGAACTCCCGCATCAAGGAATGGGACACCCTTTAAAGGATCGAGTTCAAGGTGATTCACCAGTAACGTTTTGCAATGAAGCCTGTGATAAAAATAGGTAGCTTGACCATTCGTGGGGATGGCCCACTGTTTTTGATTGCGGGGCCCTGCGTAATCGAAGATGAGGCCACTACCTTGGAAGTTGCCCGCTTTTTGAAAGAAATCGGGGAAGAGCTTGATATTCCGGTCATTTTCAAGACCTCCTATGACAAGGCCAACAGGACCTCGTTGAATTCTTTTAGAGGACCAGGCATTGAGAAGGGACTGGAAGTTATACAAAAAGTGAAGGACACCACCGGATTGCCGGTGTTGTCCGATGTACACAACCCCGGGGAGGTGGAAAAAGCAGCCCGTGTTCTTGATGTGATCCAGATCCCTGCCTTTTTATGCCGCCAAACAGATTTGGTTCTTGCGGCAGCACAAAGCGGAATCCCCGTTAATATCAAGAAAGGTCAATTTCTATCGCCCTGGGAGATGGAGCTGACCATTGAAAAGGCGACCTCCACCGGTAATCGTAATCTTCTCCTCACGGAGCGCGGGACTTTCTTTGGATACAACAACCTCGTCGTTGATATGAGATCCATAGCCCTGATGAAAGAATTCGGGTTTCCAGTGATATTTGACGCAACCCACAGCGTACAGCTTCCCGGGGGAGGCGGTACATGCTCAGGAGGCCAGAGAGAATTTGTGAGCCACCTCTCCAGGGCTGCCGTTGCGGCGGGCGCTGATGGGGTATTTACTGAAATTCATCCAGATCCGGATTCCGCACTCTGCGACGGCCCCAACTCTCTTCCCCTTCATGAACTCAAACCCTTGCTGACAATGCTTAAAGAGATCCACAGCGTTCTAAGGTCCTGAGACGGCGTATTTCTTTGGTCCACCCCCCTCTGGGCCTTTGTTGATAAAATGACAACACCCCAAAGACGGCAGGAAAGCAGACCATGTTGAAAGAAAAGGCAACAAGAATCCGGCTGCTTTTCCTGGACGTGGACGGTGTGATGACCGACGGTCGCATCACCATTAATGATCGCGGGGAAGAGACCAAGTCTTTTGACGTCAAAGACGGCCTGGGTTTGAAGATGCTCATGTCAAGTGGCATCGACGTTGTCCTTATGACGGGTCGGAGATCCCGTGTGGTCAGGCTTCGTGCGGAGGAATTGGGAATCAAAGAGCTTTATCAAGGTGTAACAGACAAAGGGACCCTTTGCAGACGATTAATCAATGACAAAGGAATGGGGAAGGAGGAGGTCTGTTGCATGGGTGATGATCTTCCCGAGTTGGTCATGTTTAAAGAGGCGGGCCTGAGGATAGCAGTGGCGGATGCTGCCAAGGAACTTCGTAAATCTGCTGACTTTGTTACAAAAAACCACGGCGGTTATGGGGCTGTGAGGGAGGCATGTGACTGGATCCTCAGGTGCCAGGGGAAATGGTCGGCTTTGGTGGCCGAGTTCCACGGAAAATAGGCTTTACATGACAAATTGGGCGCTGATATAATATAAAGACGCCTATGAAGAAATTTTTCAAGAGACAGTGGCCCCTTTTGGGACTGGGGGCACTGCTGGCGATGGTAGCCTTTTACCTTGCCACATCCGGTGGAATGTTTCTGAAAGTTCCCCTGTTGAAGGATCTCATATCTGGGGAAGGGCTCATGCTGAGAGATATTCACTATACCCATAATGATCCGGATAAAAAGGTGAAATGGGTCCTGGATGCCAAAAAGGTGAAGTTTTCGGGTGACAAAAGCAGGATTTTTTTCCACGACTTTCGGTTGAGAGTGGAGCAAGAGAACAGATCGTGGTATAGATTAAAGGGCAAGAAAGGGGACTATTCCAGGGCTTCTGGGGAGATCAACCTCTGGGGCGATTTGGAAGGGACTTCCAACAACGGATACAGGATCCTTACCCAGCATATGTTGATTAATGAAAAAAAGGGGACCCTGCGTACGGAGGATCGGGTCAAGATATTTGGTCCTCTTTTTTCGATTGAGGGCCAGGGCCTTTTTGTGGATTTAGATAAAGAGAAGCTTAAGATAATGTCAGATGTTACCACTACCGTCAGAAAGGAGTCCTAGATTTTATGAAGTGTGCCAGATACCAGACGTTTTTTCTTATCGCCTTCCTCTTCTCCGGGATTATGTTGCAGGGTGTTGCCCGGTCCGAGAGCCTAAAAAAACATTCTGAAAGCGAGAAGGGAAAGTCCTCTGAACCCCGCCCCATAGTCATAAAGTCAAATCTTCTGGAAGTGGATAATAAGCGGCAGGTGGTAACATTTACGGGTGAAGTCAATGCCAGACAGGATGTTTTTATCCTCGACTGCCAAAAGATGTTCGTCTATTACAAGAACCCGCCCGGGCAGGAAAAGAGCGGGGAGGCCGAAACCAAGATCGACAAAATTGTTGCGATGGGAGAGGTGAGGATCAAACGAACCCAGGGGGGGGTGGCCACCGCGGAGAAGGCAGTTTATTACCAGAGCGAGGAAAAAATGGTCCTTACCGGCAAACCGGTTGTGAGGCAAGGCAAGAATTTTGTGGAAGGGGATCGAATCACCTTGTTCCTGAAAGAAAGCCGGAGCGTTGTTGAGAGTTCAAAAGGTAAAAAGGTGAAGGCCGTGATTTTTCCAAAAGAGAAAAAGAGATAGGGCTTTTGGCCGTGGCAGAGGAGATGCTTCAGGCAGAGGGTCTGGTCAAGGTCTATCATGGTAAGCGGGTAGTTGATCGTGTGAGTTTGGGGCTGAAAAGAGAGGAGATCGTGGGTCTCTTAGGCCCCAATGGGGCCGGCAAGACCACGACATTTTATATGATTGTGGGTCTTGCGCGCCCAAACAAAGGCAAGGTCTTTCTGGATGGGCTGGATATCACCCAGGACCCCATGTATCTCAGGGCCAGAAAAGGGATCAATTACCTGGCCCAAGAACCTTCTGTGTTTCGAAAATTGACGGTGGAACAAAATCTCCTTGCCATCCTGGAAACCCTCGATATTTCGGCTCAGGAGAGAAAAGCCCGGCTTAAGAGGCTGTTGGCTGAATTAAACATCGCCCACCTGGCCAGACAGAAGGCCTCTTCGCTTTCAGGAGGAGAACGGCGAAGGCTGGAAATAACCAGGGCCTTAGTCACTGAACCAAGGTTTATGCTGCTGGATGAGCCGTTTGCCGGGATTGATCCCCTTATCCTAAACGATATCCAGGAGATCATTAGGCAGTTGAAAGCCAAGGGCCTGGGTATTATTATATCGGATCACAACGTCCGAGAAACATTGAGCGTTTGTGATACGGCCTATATTATAAATGAGGGAAGGATCATAGAACAGGGCGCGCCGGAAAAGATCGTTGAGAGCGAAATCGTCCGGAACGTCTATCTCGGTGAGAATTTTAATCTATAATTTTTCACCCAAGGATGCCAACTAGTTTACCATGGCCTTAGAACTAAGACAATCCGTGAGCCTCGCGCAACAGCTCATTATGACCCCCCAGTTGCAGCAGGCCATCAAGCTATTGCAGCTATCCAAACTTGAGCTGATAGAAAACATCTCCCAGGAAATGGAATCAAACCCGGTCCTGGAAGAACAGGGTGTCGGCGATACTGACCATAGTGACATAGCCCCTGACGAGAAAGGCGACGCCGGTGAGGATATCCCCGAGCTTCCCGAGGTGACGGTGGAGGAGCACACACGAGATGATGTAGATTGGGAAAGCTATCTCTCTGAGTATAATACGGAATGGGGTACGACACCTCGTGATGATAGAGAACTTCCCCCCATGGAAAATTCCATGGCAACCGGGACAAGCCTTTCCTCGCACCTGATGTGGCAGCTCAATTTGAGCAATCTTGACGACAAACAAAAGGTGATCGGGGCTCTCCTCATTGGGAATCTGGATGATGATGGTTATCTGGACATCCCCATTGAAGAGGCCTCTCGCATTACAGGTTACGAATTAGATACGGTCCTTGCCACTCTCGAACTTATCCAAAATTTTGATCCCGTAGGCGTAGCTGCCAGAGACATAAGGGAATCGCTGCTCATACAGTCCGCATTTCACAACCTTAAAGGAACACTGGTCGAGAAGATAATCAAGGATCACCTTGGAGAGTTTGAGGGCAAGAAATACCATCGGATAGCCAAAAAACTGTCGGTGCCTCTCGGCGAAGTCCTTTCGGCGGTATCAGTGATTCAAGGGTTGGAGCCAAGACCTGGCAGGGGCTATTCGGATGAATATACCATATACATAACCCCCGATATATACGTTTTCAAGGCTGGCGATGATTATGAAATTGCACAAAATGAAGATGGCCTCCCAAAACTGAGGATAAGCCCCTATTACAAAGATATCCTTCGGAGAAGGGACTCTTTGTCTGAAAACGCCAGGGCATATATTCAGGAAAAATTGAGGTCCGCTGCCTGGCTCATAAAGAGTATCCATCAACGCCAGAGGACCATTTACAGGGTCACAGAAAGTATCGTTCGATTTCAAAGGGACTTTCTCGAAAATGGGATCACCCACCTTAAGCCGCTTGTCCTCAGAAATGTGGCTGAAGACATTCAAATGCACGAGTCTACTGTCAGCAGGGCCACCACAAACAAATATGTGCATACACCTCAAGGGCTTTTTGAACTCAAATTCTTTTTTAACAGCTCGATCAAGAGCGTTAGCGGAGATGCTATTGCATCAAAGAGTGTAAAGGAGCATATGCGTAACATTATTAAATCGGAAAGAAAGGACAAACCTTATAGTGATGAACAGATTGTCGAGATCTTGGCGGACCTTAATGTCAAACTCGCCCGTCGAACAGTTGCCAAATATCGGGAGTCAATGGGTGTACTCCCTTCGAGCAAGAGAAAAGACCCCTACTGATTGTTTTTTTCACTAAGTTCCGATTATATGGGAGGAGGACCTTATGGATATTACCGTGACATTTAGACACACTGAACCCATTGAAAGCCTGAAGGCCTATGCTGAAGACAAATTATCCAAAATAAGGAAATACCTGGATTCTCCTGCGGAAGCCCACGTGGTGCTGACCGTTGAGAAATTCAGACATCAGGCGGACGTGATGCTTAGCGTGAATGGGACGCTGGTCAAGGCGGTTGAAGAGACGGGCGATATGTATTCCGCCATTGACCAGGTTATGGATAAGATTGAAAAGCAGGTCAAGCGGCATCTATCAAAGATACGGAATCACAGACCCGAGAACCCCAAGAGTGAGGATAGGTTCGAGACCGAAGAGGCGGATGACTCCTCCGCATTTGCTGGGGAGGAACCACTGATTGAGGTTGAAAAGATGATCGCCAAACCCATGGACCCGGAGGAAGCTGCCATGCAACTCAGTCTCTTGGGGCAGGACTTTCTTGTCTTTAGAAATGCAAACTCCAGAGAAATCAATGTGATTTATAAAAGAGGGGACGGTAATCTCGGGCTTATTGAGCCCGTGAACTAATACCTGGCAAAAAACATTCTATTTTTCGGACTGATTAAATGAAACTTTCTGAAATCATAGATGAAAACAACATAGTTCCCGAATTGAAGGCCAAAGACAAGAAAGGCGTTCTGGAAGAATTGGCCCAGGTCATAGCAGATCATGAGCCTTCAATAGACAAGAGGGCCCTTGTGAAGGTACTGGTGGAAAGGGAACACCTGGGAACTACAGGCATTGGTGACGGGGTCGCCATTCCCCACGGGAAACTTAAAGGGGTTGAACGTCCCTTAATCTCATTTGGGAGGAGTAAGGATGGTCTCGACTTTCAATCCATTGATAGGCAGCCCGTCCACCTTTTTTTTCTTCTTGTGGCCCCCGACAACTCTTCCGGCATCCACTTGCACGTATTGGCAAAAATAGCAAAGATATTGAAAAGCAACACCTTCCGCAAAAGGCTAATGGAAATAGGCACCAAGAAAGAGCTCTACCAGACGATCGTTCGAGCGGACGAGGAATACTGATTACTATAAAACACCGGCGGGGAAGCTATGATAGGATTGTTGATCATTTCTCACTGTGATTTGGGAAGAGAATTTTTGAACGCCGCTGAACTTATTGTGGGTCGGCTGAAAGGTGCTGATGCCATCGCCATCACCCAGACATCAGAGAGTAAAGAACTGTTAAAGGCCATCGATGAAAAAATAAAGAACCTCGATCACGGCCAGGGGGTCCTCGTCCTCACAGACATGTTCGGTGGCACCCCTTCCAACCTGAGCCTATCTTTTTTGAAAGAACAAACGGTTGAAGTCCTGACCGGTGTTAATCTGCCCATGGTTATTGCAGTTGCCCAGGATCGGGAACGGTTGACACTCAGTGAACTCGGTGAAAAGGCCGAGCAGGCGGGCAGAAGGAGTATTGCTCTGGCAGGAAAACTACTGAAATAGGAATGATCTCCCTTCAAGAAGTAACCACAGAAAATTTTCAGCGGTTTCGAGATGACATCTTAGCGGTGGAAAGGGTTTCTTTTCCGTCTCCGTGGAGCTTGAAGGCCTTTGAAGAAGAGGCAAAGAGGTCCATCTCCAACCTGTGGGTCTTGCTGGAAGATGGAGAACTTGGAGGTTATATCTGCCTCTGGATCTTTGGGGGTGAGGTTCACTTGATGAATATTGCCGTTCACCCCGATAAAAGGAGAAGGGGCTTCGGGGGCTGCCTGCTGAACAAGATGATAGAGGTGGGCCTATCTCAAGGGATTACGAGGGCATGGTTGGAGGTTAGGCCCTCAAATGTCATTGCCCGAGCCTTTTATAAGAAGGTCGGATTCAGTGAGATTGGCCGCAGACCGCACTATTATAAAGAGACCAATGAAGACGCCATAATTATGACCCTCTCTTTGATGCCGGAAGATGTCGGCTCGTGGGAGGCAGATGATGACATTAGGGTAAGACAGGTCGCATGATATTCTCAACGCCTGTTTCGTCGTGTTCAATCCAACAGTAATAAGGAGGGAAGAGATGTCCTTAAAAGTGGCTATCAACGGTTTTGGGCGGATAGGGAGAATGGTTTTCAGGGCAGGAATTCATAATGGAGACATTGATTTCTTGGCCATAAATGACCTCACAGACCCTCCAACCCTTGCCCACCTGCTGAAATATGATTCGGTTCATGGCGCCCGTGGGGCAGATATATCTTCTACCGACCATTCGGTGATTGTCGATGGAAAAGAGATTGAGATATATTCAGAGAGGGATCCCGGCGGGTTACCCTGGGGGAAGCTGGGTGTTGAGACGGTTTTTGAATGTACCGGCCTATTCAGGGATCGGGAAAAGGCCTCGGCTCACCTTGAGGCTGGGGCCAAGAAAGTCATCATTTCGGCACCGGCAAAAGGCCCTGATCTGACGATCGTCATGGGCGTGAACCAGCATGAATATGACGGACAAAAGCACCATATCGTCTCCAACGCCTCTTGCACTACAAATTGCCTTGCCCCAGTCTGTAAGGTCCTGCTGGACCACTTTGGAATTGAAAAGGGACTTATGACCACCACGCATGCCTACACCGGGGATCAGCGGTTATTGGATTTCCCTCACAAAGATCTCAGAAGGGCCCGTGCCGCTGCACTATCCATGATTCCCACAACGACGGGTGCTGCCAAGGCCGTTTCCCTGGTGCTTCCGGAGCTGGAGGGCAAGTTAAATGGAATGGCTATCCGGGTGCCCACGCCGAATGTGTCGGTAGTGGACCTTGTTGTTCAATTGAGTAAGCCCGCCACGCCGGATGAAATCAACACTGCAATGAGGGAAGCTGCAGAGAATCACCTAAAAGGGATCCTGGCATTTAGCAGCGAACCTCTCGTCTCCATTGACTTCAATGGCAGCCCTGTGTCCTCCACTGTAGACGGGCCTTCAACCGCCGCCATTGGGGATATGGCCAAGGTCTTGGCCTGGTATGATAACGAGGTGGGTTATTCCAACCGAATGGTAGATCTGGCTTTGTTTATGGCCCATACCTAGCATTTATCCCTTTTGTTTTTTTCGGTATTCGCATTTACAGAACCAGGAATAAACAACTGATTGCTCGGAAACGGGAGAGTTAAGATGACGAAAAGGCGACCTTTGATTGCCGGCAATTGGAAGATGAACCTGAACATTGATGATTCCATCAACCTGGTCAGGGAAATCGCTGCCGGCACAGATCAATTGGAAGGGGTTGACGTGTTGGTAGCCCCTCCATTTACAGCCCTAGGTGCCGTCAGGAATGCGATTGGCGATTCTAGAATTTTTCTGGCCGGGCAAAATATGCATTGGGAAATGAGTGGCGCCTACACGGGTGAGATATCAGGGATGATGCTGAAGGAGGCAGGGTGCACCCACGTGATCATTGGTCATTCGGAAAGGAGGAGCCTCTTCAAAGAGACAAACCAAACGATTGACCTCAAGGTAAAGGCAGCAACTCTCCTGGGTCTTGTCCCAATTTTGTGTATCGGTGAGACCCTTGAGCAACGAGAGGGCGGCCAGACATTTGAGGTACTAAAGGAGCAACTTGATCTTTCTTTGAATAATTACAGGTCCGACGGGATCATGCGCCATTCAACTATTCTGGCTTATGAACCCGTATGGGCCATTGGCACAGGCAAGACCGCAACGCCGTTGCAGGCACAGGAGGTCCACCGATTCATCCGCGAGTGGATCGAGGAAAGTTTTGACACCAAAACCGCATCCCGGGTTCGCATCCTGTATGGAGGGAGCGTAAAACCCGACAATGTAAAAGACCTTATGTCGGAACAAGACATAGACGGCGCCCTTGTGGGGGGAGCCAGTCTCAAGGAAGACTCTTTTCTGAAGCTCATTCGTTTTGATTAAGGGTGACCCGCGGCTGTCTTCGCCGACGACTTACCCCTATGAGATCTCGCACGAGTCCTTTTCCTTTGGGTAAGCGTTCACAGGTTCAAGGGTTCAACGTTCAGGGTTAAGGACAAGGGCAAAATTTACGACGTGAAGTCGTCGTAAAGAATGCTGGTTTTGCCACATAATTGCCAAATACCATGTTCCAGGTTTGCGGTGATGTGGAAGAGATCGGTTTTCCCTTACAAAACATTTACAAAATGATGTATGGTGATGAGAATACAACCTTTGAACCCGTAAACGGTTACTCCTTTGGATACACGTCACGTGGTCATCAAAGACAACCCGGCCAAGGCAGCTCTGACGGCAGCGACTATCTTTGCCGACACATGCAGAGAGTCCATTTCCAAAAGGGGACGTTTTGCCGTGGTACTCTCTGGTGGCTCTACCCCCAGATTGTTCCACAGGATCCTGGCGGAAGAACCATTTCTGTCTGAGGTTGAGTGGGCTGGCGCCCATATATTCTGGGTAGACGAACGGTGCGTCCCAGAGGATAATCCGGGCAGCAACTATGGTACTGCCAAGAGAGACTTTCTGGACAGGCTCCCCCTTCTCCCGGGGCAGATACATCCAATGCCGGGTCGACTTCCCCCTGAGACTGGGGTCTCAAGATACCAGACAGAATTAATGGATTTTTTTTGTCTCAAAAGGGGGGAAGTTCCCATCTTTGATCTGATATCATTAGGGGTCGGCAAAGATGGGCACATAGCGTCTCTTTTTCCCGGTAACACTTCTTCCGATGGCGAGGATAAGCTTTTGGAGACGGTTACGGGGGGTGACCCCTATCTCGCTCGCCTCACCATGTCCTATTCCGTCCTCAACCAGGCAAGGCGAATCGTATTCTTGGCCACCGGCGTGGGGAAGGCTCGCATTCTCAAGGCAATATTTGAGGACAGCGAGGCGCTACTGCCAGCCCAAAAAATATTTTCGTCAGAGGGAAACTTGACCTGGATCCTGGACAGGGATGCCGCCTCATTGTTGCCTGCAAAGATAGCCCCTCAATAATAGAGAACTGTAAGACGGCGGTGACCATAGGCATCTCTCACTTGCTCCCTGGGATATTTTTTTTAATGGGCACAACCTGCTGGCGGTTTTTTTTGTTCCCGATGTGCAGTTATGCCACCTTGGGGTTGACACGCCCTGGCCAAGGTGAATATCATTAGAGTAGTAGAATTTGTAATCAGGAGGGATGGCCGAGTGGTTGAAGGCGGCGGTCTTGAAAACCGTTGTGCCGAGAGGTACCGTGGGTTCGAATCCTACTCCCTCCGCCAATACCGGCACCCCCCCTGGACTTCCGGTTGATTAAGAGCGATTTGAGAGATTGACGCTTTTCCCCTTCCGGATTCCTTTCAAAGGTGTTACAATTAAATTGAGCTAAAAACTTGCGGAGAGATGGCCGAGTTGGCTGAAGGTGCTCGCCTGCTAAGCGAGTGTAGGGCGAAAGCTCTACCGAGGGTTCGAATCCCTCTCTCTCCGCCATTTTGATTCTGAGACCTTTGAAAAATGGTCAATTTTGGTCAAGGTCAAGCCTCCGGCCCGGAGGGGAAGGCGAGGATTTCAACCACCCCAGAGGAATAGGCTGTGCATTCCACGGGGCAGGCACGAATATATTGAATATTTCGAGGATTGAAATTTAAGCCTGACTCCAGTACCATCTTCCGGAGCTACGGGGCAAGCGCCGAGATTTACCCTGTGAAATTCTCGCAATGCGAGACGGCGAAGCCGATTTAACAGGGTTGGCCAAAAGGGGGCGTTTTTTAAAGGTCTCATTCTTTCCTCTTGTGCAGTTCAATGATTTCATTCCCGCCGATGCTTGAACAAACCGCCCTTTCAACTCACCGATTCTAAAGGCACAGAGAAGACTGCGCAGCTTCAAACGTCTGTCATCCTGCGGCCAACCAGAGATTCGATTAATCCTTTCTTCCGTAAAGGTGTCAGGTGTGGTTACTGTCCTGATAGCAGGATACCGTATTGAAAAAATATGAACGGGGTGGTATATCAGCGAAAAAATGACAGGCCTGTTCCGTGTCTTCTGAGAATTTTTGTGGACTATAGGAGTTCATGCCTTGGGCTGGGCTCAACTCTTTCGCCGGATGCAGGTATTGCTTTTTTATAGATACGGTTGATGAGTTCACTCAAAAGGTAATCACATTTCTAAAGGAGGAATGATGACCCTGGAAATATTTGATCTTAGTGGCAAGGTGGCCATGGTAACGGGAAGCACCCGGGGTCTGGGCGAGGTGGCAGCCACGGCCTTGGCAAAGGCCGGGGCGGACGTGGCGGTGTGCGGCCGCAGCCAGACCGATCTCAAGAGGGTCTCGTCTGCCATCAAACAGTTGGGGAGGGCCTCGGCCGGTTTTGCCCTGGACGTCACCTCAAAGGAGAGCGTCCGCACAGGGGTAGACCAGATTCTCCAGCACTTTGGAAAGATCGACATCCTTATGAACAACGCAGGTGTCAACCACCGGGTCTCTGTATTGGATTTTCCCGAGAAGGAGTGGGACCTTATTATTAATACCAATCTCAAGGGATACTTTCTGGTGACACAGGCCGTGGCGCCCCAGATGCTGGAACGTGGCTACGGTAAAGTTATCAACATGAGTTCGATCCTGGGGATGATCGGTCTACCCAATCAACTGGCTTATGCCTCTTCAAAAGGGGGCGTAGACCAGATGACAAAGGTCATGGCACTGGAATGGGCCAAAGGGGGTGTTCGGGTAAACGCCATTGGTCCTACTTACTTTGAGACAGAGCTGGTCACTCAGATCCGAGATGACCCGGAGAGGTTTGATTTTATAAATGAGCGGACACCAATGGGCCGGTGGGGCCGTCTGCATGAATTGGAAGGGATTGTCATCTTCCTGGCAGCCCCTGCATCCGACTTTATTACCGGGCAAACCATCCTTATCGATGGCGGCTGGACCGCCTGGTAATGGGCAAAGGGGGTAAGATGAAATCCATATATGAAAACAGACCATGGTTGAAAAACTACCCTGAAAACGTGCCTCACGATCTGGAAATCACGTCAGATACCGCCATAGGTGACTTCAGGGCTTCCGCTGCCCGTCGCCCTGGTGCCCCGGCAGTATACTATTTTGATCACGCCCTATCCTTTGGAGAGATCGACCAGGCCTCAGACGGCTTGGCCGCCGCATTTGAAGAACTGGGGCTCACTAAAGGAGACCGCATTGTCATAGATCTCCAGAACGTGCCCCAGTTTCTCGTGACGACCTATGCATCCTGGAAGCTGGGCGCCATCGCCGTGCCGCTCAATCCCATGTATAAAGAAAAGGAGCTCGCCTATTTCTGCCAGGACTCGGGGGCAAAGCTCTTCTTCACACTCGATGAGATCGCAAATGGGCTGGATCTGACCTTTTTGAAGGAGACCTCTGTTGAGGACATCATCACCACCTCTCCTCTGGATATGCTTCCCACCGGCCACGCCCCCCCCAGTATGTTAAAGGGAATTGAGAGGGTTGAGGTCGCAGGTGCCCTGGATATGCGTGAACTTTTGGAGCGTCACAAGGGCAAAATCATAAAGGCCCCCATAGTGACACCCGATGATGTTGCCTATCTGACTTACACCTCCGGTACCACAGGCCCCCCAAAGGGTGCCATGAACACCCATGGAAACATCGCCTTTAACGCACGGGTGTACCGGGCGATGCAACGGATTGATGAAAACGATGTGGTTTTGGGGGTCGCCCCCCTATTCCACGTGACAGGCGAGGTGGCCCATCTGGCCATAGCCGCTCTGGCCTGTATCCCTGTTGTCCTTTACTACCGGTTTGACCCCGGGGAGACGCTGCGGCTCATTGAAAAGTGGAAGGTCACCATGTCCGTTGCCTCTATTACGGTATACATCGCCTTGATGAATCACCCCGATTTCAAGAAGAGAGATCTGTCCACCTTCATAAAGGCATATAGCGGAGGGGCACCCGTCTCAGAGGCCGTTGTGGAGCAGTTTGAAGGGGTAACCGGACTCTACCTTTATAATGTATACGGCATGACAGAGACCAACTCCCCCTCTCACATCGTACCTTGGGGGAAGAGGGCCCCCGTGGACGCGGAGAGTGGGGCCCTTTCTGCGGGTGTCCCCGTCCCCAACTGCGTCATGAAGATAATGGATCTGGAAGATGGCGCCAAAGAGCTTCCCCCGGGGCAAGTGGGGGAAATTGTTGATTCCGGACCCATCGTGATCCCCGGGTACTGGCAAAAGGAGGAAGAAACAAGGCACGCCATCAGAGAGGGATGGCTTTACACTGGGGATGTGGGCAAGATGGATGAGGATGGGTGGTTCTATCTGGTGGACCGGAAAAAGGATATGATCGTCGCCTCAGGATACAAGGTCTGGCCTCGCGATGTGGAGGATGTTATCTTCCAGCACCCGGCCGTAAAAGAGACGGCTGTGGTAGGCGTGCCGGATGAATATCGGGGGGAGACCGTAAAGGCCTTTGTGGCACTCAAAGAGAAAAATGAGGGCACTGTTACGCCCGAAGAGATCATATCCTTTTGTAAAGAGCGTATGGCCGCCTACAAGTATCCGCGTCAGGTGGAAATCGTCCCTGAAATCCCGAAAACACT
>JADHXI010000095.1 GCA_016783065.1 Desulfobacteraceae bacterium
GACAGAAAAGAATAGAAGGTGGTCACCCCGTAGACATCCCCTATGGGCAACCGCAGGATTTGGGCCATGTCGGCTATGGCCTCTCCAGATACATACCCGTTCTTTTCCTGCTCTTCCTTGATCATCCCCAGGAGTTGATGTCTCTCCATATCACGCAACCTCCTTGTTCGGTTTTGTCAACGCGCTCGTGGGACAGTAGTCGATGCAGATGCCGCAGTCCCGGCAGAACTCTTTGTCCAGGGGCACATCACAGTCCACTACCACCTTGGATTGGAACCCCCGGTAGGCCATGCTGAAGACGTTCTTCTTGGCGATCTCGGCGCAGGCCCGAACGCACCTCCTGCAGAGAATACAGCGTGACATGTCCCGTCGCACATAGGGACTGACCTCTTCCACAGGATAAAACCGTCGCTTCCTCACCTGAAACCGCGGAGGACCCACCTCCAGCTCCGCCGCAAGGTTGTGCAGTTCACAATCCTTTGCACATTCATCGGTCACGCAGGGCCCCGTGTGACCGGATAACAAAAGCTCCACAATGGCCTTCCGCGCAGCCAGGACCTTCGGTGAACGGGTATGTATGACCATACCATCAGCCATAGGCGTGTGGCAGGAGGCTACTAATCTCGGTGATCCCTCCACTTCAACCACACAGATCCGGCAATTTCCGTCCGGCGTTAAATCCGCACTATGACAGAGCGTCGGAATATGTATACCCATCTTTTCCGCGGCCTCAAGAATCGTCATTCCTTCATGACCGCCAACCTCACTACCATCCAATACCGCCTTGAAATCGCTCATCTTACTCACCACCTAAAGAGAATTTTGTTAATGGGGTATCTACTTAACTCAAACCGCTGCCATATCATATAGTAATTTCGATAAAATTATTGCGATAAGAAATCTATCTTATTGATTTATCATGAATAACGCTAATCCATGGATCAAGAACCATACACCTTAAAATAAGCCTTAGCTTATTGAATCTAAGCTTTTCAATTTCATAAGGTTGCCTGTCTTACCACTACATCTTGGGGTCATTGGAGTCAAGTAGACATCCCAATTCTAATATTTGAAGAGTAAGCCTGATCTTGAAACGGCTAATATTTCATAGGTCTATCGATATTCAACTTTTCTCAATGTTCTTAATAAGGCCGCTTTCCCAAGTCTCCAAGGCGAAACAAAGATGTATTAAGGCTTCCTTTGATGCCCTTTCAGCGTCATGGTCTCTAACCGCTTTAAACACATTCTGATGCTGGAGCAACAATTTTTTCCGTATGTCTTTCTTTCTAAAAATATCACCATACGCGATGCGAAGCTCTTCTTGCAACAAATCGTATAAGGTTTGCATCACGTGAATATACGCCACATTGTGCGTCGCCGCTACGATAGCAGAATGAAAATCAAAATCAGACTTGGCGCCTAAACGATTCCTCTTGAGATCCTCCTCCATTTGTTTCAAGAGTTTCTCAAGCCGCTCGATTTCTTCACTCGTTGCCCGCTGAGCGGCCAATGAGGCACAGCCCATTTCCAGATATTTCCTGATCTCGAACACTTTAATAAAATTGGCGAGAGACTTCTTGGCAAATGAAACCAATGGATCGTGTATGGATCGGGTGGTAATGGGACGCACACAGGTCCGGTTCCCCTGCTGAATCTCTAACAGCCCCATACCTTGCAGGGCATTTAAGGCTTCCCTTAGGGAAACTCTGCTAACAGATAAGGCTTTCGCCAGATCCCTTTCTGACGGGAGCGTCTCCCCTGGCTTCAAATCTCCATTGAATATCAAAACCTTGATCTGATCTACGATCTCCTCGGATATCCTTTTCGGTTTAATTGGGGAATATAAGGCATTCATATCTGTACCTCTTGGGTCATCTATTGGTCTTACCACTAACTGTCTAAGAGCATCTTCTATAGAAAAAAATATCCATTGTCAATAAAAAAGTGCGATGGTTTAATGGAGTAGAAGATCGCTTTTCTTTCTTTGAAGGAACCCCCATTAAGCGTGAAATCCTTTATACGGCGGGCATGTCCGGGCGCTAATCACAATGGATTCATTAGCAAGGCGTTTTACAGTCAACTCAGACTTTTATTCAGTGGCATCAAGGCAATCCGAAAGCCCTCTCAAGGGCCTGCGTCTCTAAGTGCTGAAGACTGAAACAAATTCAAATTGCATAGGTTCATATGAATTAATAACCTGTTTTTACAGCTTTTTCAGATCCATTCTCTTTTCTCGCTTCTTGAAACAACTGCTTCCGAATTGGAAAGTTAAACTTCACCAAACAGGACGGCGCTTTTTCGCCGAGATAGACAGACAACAGGGAACCGCGAGCCAAGGAGATCGGGATCGAACGATATCCTGGAGGGTCCCCATTTCCATTTTTCTGTCTGTTTCGTAGATGCGGAATTTCAGCATGAAAATTGGGATGAAAAGGCATGCCCCCAGGTACCATCTGTGAGACTGATTTTTTTATCGGAAAGTCAAAATAATCCTTGACAAGGAATCAAATTGAACATAGTAAGTGGTAAGTTCACTATACCTCTAACGCGTTGTTGTAATGTGCTTATCTTTCAAGAATAGCCTTTGAGATGGCAGTTAGGTGCCACCTTGAGCAGAGTTGGTAATGACGCCATTATCCTTGGGAAGAAAGGGGGTGGTCATTTTATTTATTTAGGTATTCGCTTCAAGTAGTATCTTCGCGGGAAAAGATTATAAATCATAACAAAATCGGAGGTTTTATCATGGAAAAAATCAGCTTTAAGACACTGCCAATCCTTTTGTTGCTCACGGTTCTTACCTTTTCTTTCTCTTTCGTAACACCCGTTTTGGCAAAGCAAAAAGTAGTGGGCGTATCTAACCTTTGGCTGGGGAACGACTGGAATGCCCGTTGTAACCAGACTATCGTAGAGTATTTCGAAAAGAAGGGCTATAAAGTGATCAGCTCAAACGCGGGTCAAGGAGGAACGCCACAACAAAAGGCTGATGTTGAGAATTTTATTTCAATGAAAGTTGATGGAATCGTAATCAAAGGCGGGGAAGGCGACGCCTTTCTGGATGTTTCCAAAAAGGCCTGGGAAGCCAATATCCCTGTGGTCACGGTAATCATGTTTCTGCCTTATGCCGTGCATAACTCCGTTGAAGACAGCTGGCAGGGCAGCACGAACCTGGCCGTGTGGCTGGTCAATCAGATGCGTGGTTCCGGGAAATATATTGGCATGGATGCGGCCGGATGGCACACCCTCGAGGTTCGAAAAAGGGCCTATGGAGAGGTCTTGAGATGGTTCCCGGAGATAGAGATGATCGGTAAATATCATGAGGTAAACCCGGCCGATCCGGTCAACAATGCCTACAAAATTACCAAAGCGACCCTTCGGGCCCATCCTGACCTGAAAGGCGTGGCCACCACGTGGGGGCTGCCGGCCGTGGGAGCCATCAAGGCCATCAAGGAAATGAAAAAGGAAAAACAGGTCTCCGTGATCAGCATCGATCAGGAGGCTGCACTTCTGGCCCAGATGCACACACCCGATTGCCCCGCAACCGCTGTGGTGGGGATTGAGCCCATTGTTCAGGGAACCGCCGCTGCCAAGGCCCTGGAAGCCGCCATGGGATTCAAGACGGTTCAGGAAGCCAAGGCAAATCTCCCGACGCTTTCCGTGATCGGTGTTTCCTATGTGGGCACAAAAGATGTAGATATGGATGTGTTCAAACCGAAGAAAGTCTACAAAAGCGTAGATGCTTGCTGGGACGGCAATTTTTCGGCTACAACTCTCAAAAAACCCTGGTAATTGATTGATTCTCACACGGGTCCCCCATTTCATGGACCCGTGTGATGATACCCACCAACACAGTATGGAGATGAGATGAATCATCCAATGGATGATCAAGACAATATCGTGATCAAGGCCGAACATATTTCCAAATCCTTTCCCGGTGTCCGGGCCCTAAAAGAGTTGGACTTTGAGGTTGAACGGGGAGAAGTGCATGCCCTTTGCGGAGAGAACGGTGCGGGGAAGTCCACGCTCATGAAGATTATCGTTCGTGAGTATATCGAGGAGGAGGGCAATATCTTCATCGAGGGCCAAAATGTGAAAGACCTGGGGATACGGGGGGTCCAGAAACTGGGTCTGAGCCTTATTCATCAGGATTTGAACCTGATCCCCATGTTAACGGTGGCACAAAACATCTGTCTCGGGAGAGAACCCGTCACCCGATTTAGAACCATCGACTGGAAGGCCATGCGTTTGAAAGCGGCGGAATTCTTAGCCGAGGTTACATCGGAGATTGACGTGGAGGAAAGGGTAGAGGATCTCAGCATTTCCGAGCAGCAGCTGGTGGCCATCGCCAGATCCCTTGTGACCTCGCCCGGTATTCTGATCCTGGATGAACCCACGGCACGGCTGGATCACAAGACATCCGATCAGTTTTTCGCGTTCCTGGAGAGGGCCAAACAGAAAGGCCTTACCGTCGTCTATATCTCGCACCGGCTTGAGGAAATCTATCGCATCTGTGATCGTGTCACGGTCCTGCGGGACGGTCGCAAAATCATCACGGCTCGGATCGATGACCTTCCCCAGGCCGAATTGGTCAAACATATGCTGGGCAGGGAGATCACCCAGCAGGTCCCCAAAGAGACCGTACCCATCGGTGAGACCAGGTTATCCGTCAGAGACCTTTTTCCCAAGGAGAAAGGGGAAAACATCCATTTTGACCTCAAATCGGGTGAAATCCTGGGGATTGTTGGAAGTATAGGGGCCGGAAAAACAGAGGTGGCCCGAGCCCTGTTCGGTGCGGATCCCAAGCAAAGGGGCGCCATCCACATCGCCGGCAAAGAGGTGAAAATCGACACCCCTCAAGATGCCATCAGACACGGCCTGGCCCTGATCCCGGAAGAAAGAAGAACCCAGGGGCTTGTGGGGAACGAATCGGTAAGAAAGAACATCACCCTGGCCTCCTTGAAGAAAAAGTTCTGCGTGGGCCCATCCTGGATCAAACAGGATCAGGAGATCCAGGCTGTCAAGGAATCTATCAGGTCGTTAGGGATTGCCACCCCCTCCACCGAACAGGAAGTCCAGTTCCTCAGCGGCGGTACCCAGCAGAAAGTAGTGGTGGGCAAATGGCTGATGAGTGATTCCAGCATCTATATTTTCGACGAACCCACCAAGGGGATCGATGTGGGCGGAAAGTATGACATCTATAAACTGATTGTTGATCTTGCCCGGCAGGGAGCAGGCGTCATTTTTATTTCCAACGAACTTACGGAGGTGTTGTCTTTGTGTGACCGCGTCATTGTGATGTTCCATGGCCAGATCATCAAGGAGCTTGAAACAGAGGCAACCAACCGGGAAGAAGTGCTATTTTACGTTATGGGTGGGAGAGACTATGCAGAAACAGCCAATAACTCCAAAGGACATCATTAATAATTACGGGGCGACGTTTGCCTTCATCGTCGCGATCATCTTTTTTTCCTTCACATCCATGGGGTTCTTCAGCGGGCAGAACCTTCAGAACATCCTTGTGCAATCCACTTCCCTCGGGATCTGCGCCTTTGGATTGACCTTCGTTCTCATCACCGGTGAGATCGATCTCTCCTACGGCGGGGTCATCGGCCTGGTGGGCGCCGTGCTTGCGGGGATGATCAAAGAGGGACACTCCATAGGTCTGGCGACGCTGGTGTGTCTGGCCATTGGATTGGGAACGGGTCTGCTCAATGCCATCCTGGTCGTAGTACTGAACCTGCCTTCCTTTCTGGCCACCGTGGCGGTCATGTTTATGTGCATGGGCGCGGAAAGGATTTACAACCAGGGAATCACCACCTGGATCAGAGATCCGGAGGTTCTTTCCATCGTACAAGCCTATATCGGTCCGGTGCCGGTGGCTGTGCTCTATTTATTTGCCCTATTTGCCATTTGCTGGTTTTTGCAGACCCAAACACGCGCAGGACAATACGTGCGGGCCCTTGGAGAGAATATCAGTGCTGTCAAAGAAGTGGGTGTTAGGGAAAAGCTACTGAAATCCATGGTTTTTGTTGCTGCAGGTCTCATTTTTGCTTTTGCCGGCTATGTGGAAACCCTGCGCATTGGCGGAGCGGTGATGTACGCGGGCAAACAGATCCTGCTTTTCGTGTTAGCCGCATGTTTTTTAGGGACGGCAACGTTCAAGGCGGGAAAGGCCAATTTCCCGGGAACCCTCATCGGCGCCTTCTTTCTCTATACCCTGTTGAGCGGATTCACCGGGCTGGGCATGAAGTTCTACCTGGTCCCTGTAGCTCAGGGTCTCATTCTCATCATATCCGTTGCCATCTCATCTGTAAGGAGGGGAAAAATTGAGCAGGTCCAATTCTAGCGCAGTATCGTTGGGTCAACGAGACAACGGGGAGATTGAATCGGGCCCTCAAAAAGGCAGCAGCTCCCTTATTCGGTATGGCATTTTTGTCATATTCGGCCTCTTTTATGTGATCGTCACCATCCTTCGGCCCTCGTTTCTCAGTCTGGGAAATCTCTACGATATTTTTACGGAGATGAGCATCATCTCTTTCGTCTCCTTTGGCGAGGCTATCGTCATTGCAGCGGGAGGCCTGGATCTGTCCGTAGGGAACATGGCCGGGGCCGCAGCCATGCTTGCCTGCCATCTTATGAGCAACCTGGGCTATGATGTGGGGACCAGCTTGGCCGCCGGGGTAGCCGTAGCCATCTTGATCGGCGTGGGAAACGGTCTCATGGTGACCCGTCTCCATATGAACTCGTTGATTGCAACCCTTGGAACCATGTTTGTGTTGTTCGGGTTTCTCTACGGCCTGACCGGGGGGGTGAGCGTCCATATCGTTCCGGATAATTTCTCGTATCTGGGGAACGGCACCTTTTTGAGCATACCGATTCCCATTTTCATTATGGCCGTGGTTTTTGTTCTGGCCTATCTCTTTATGGAAAAAACCAGTTATGGCCGAAACATAACGATGATTGGGGGCAACATTGAGGCGTGCAGGCTGTCGGGGGTGAACATCAAAAAACTGACGCTGCTGACCTTTGTGATCTGCGGTTTTCTGAGCGCCTTCAGCGGGATACTGCTGGCGGCCCGCCAGTCCGTGGGGAATGTGGATCTGGGGGAACGTTTTTTATTAGAGGCGTTCATAGCGGCCATGCTGGGAACGGTGATCTTCAACGGAAAAAATGTTATTGCAGGGACTCTGTTGGGGGCCATCTTCCTCACGAGCCTGATCAACGGCCTGACCCTGCTGGGGGCGGGCCCCGAGTGGATGTATTTTGCCCAAGGCGCGCTTTTACTGGTCGCCATATTAGCCAATTACTACGTAAAGCGGTCTATGCTGAAGCTACCTGGAAAAAAATAGGAAGGAAGGGAAAATTTTTTATTGCAACCTTGAATCCCGCTTACAACGGGAAATCTGTAAGCGCCAATCCACTATCAGAATTTGGAGGACAAAAATCTTGACTAAAACACCATGGAAATCAGACAACTGGTTTGTCAGCCCCTGGAATTACCTGGATGAGGTAAAAAAAGATTTCATTATCCCCGAGAAGGTGAAGATCCATGATGTCACCCTTCGAGATGGGGAGCAGCAGGCGGGAGTTATCTTCACGAAAGATGACAAGATCCGTATCGCCGAAAAATTGTCGGAAGTGGGCATTCATCGTATCGAGGCCGGGATGCCGGCTGTCTCTCCACGAGATGAAGAGGCCATTCGGGAGATTGTAAAGCGGAATTTGGATTCGGAAATTTTCTGCTTTTGCCGCTGCATGGTGCAGGACGTACAGCTTGCAGCCGACTGCGGGGTAGACGGCATCGTCATTGAAATCCCTTCCAGTGAACACCTTATCGCGAAAGGGTACAAGTGGCCCATGGAAAAGGCCATCGAACTCTCTATAAAGGCCACCTCCTTTGCCAAAGAACAGGGCCTCTATACGGTATTCTTCACCATCGACGCCACCAGATCCGATATGAACTGGCTGCTCAATCTGGTGGAAAAAGTGGCCGCCGAAGGGCACATGGATGCCTTTACCCTGGTGGATACCTTCGGCGCCCTTAATCCCCAGGCCGCAACCTACTTCACAAAAAAAGTGAAGGAGAGAATATTCAAACCCTTGGAGATCCACTTTCATTCCGATTTTGGTCTGGGGGTGGCCAACACCATCAATGCCCTTCTGGCGGGTGGAGAAGTAATTCACTCGACAGTCCTCGGTATCGGGGAGCGTGCCGGGAATACGCCCATGGAAGAGACGGTCATGGCACTTTTGACCATGTACGGAATCGATGTGGGGATTGATTATTCCAAGATGAATGAGCTTTCACAATTGGTACGGAAGCTTTCCGGAACCGAGATTCCCTCCTCCAGACCCTTCATCGGGGATGGCGCCTACAGCGTTGAATCGGGGATCGTCACCGGATGGTTTCGAAACGCATACGCCGATGACCCCACCATCATGTATCCCGTGAACCCTGCTTTCGTGGGTCGTGAAGCCCCGAAAATCCTCATGGGAAAAAAGAGCGGGCTGGACAATATCTGGGTGTGGTGTGAAAAGCTGGGGCTGGAACTGGACGAAGATGAAGCCCTCAAGGTCCTTGCAGCGGTGAAGCTCAGGTCTCACGATTTGAAAAGGGTCCTCAGCGAAGGGGAATTTATGGAAATTGCTGAGAGCATCAAAGGCAATGGTTGACCCCTGACCAGGATGGGAAGACTCGGCTGGGGTCCCCATCACGAATATAGAGAACACGACGGGATTCGACTTGCCTCAATACCTCGTGTTCTTTGTGATTTAAGGGGATTGGCGATCTTTTTCTCCCTTAAAGAGAACGGCATGCGGATTTATTTTGTCGGATGAATGGAGATGATTTTGCTAAGGCAAAGATTTTCTGCTTGAAAAAGGCCGAAATTCGGATGTCCTGGCCTTCAGTTCGTCGTCATTACAATCTCCATAGTCGGCGTCTGCATAATGGAGTGAATCATGGACAAGAAAGTCAAACAATGTCTTGAAGAAATCGTGGGTGCAGAGAACTTTACCGATTCTCTGATCGATCTCATCGCCTACGCAAAAGACGCTTCCGAGCATCGGCACAGACCGGATGCAGCCATGTGGCCGGTCACCGTAGAACAGATCGTGGCGACTCTGAAACTGGCAAACCAGGCGAAATTTCCGGTAACTCCTCGGGGGGCAGGGACGTCTCTGGCCGGCCTGGCCGTGCCGGATCGAGGCGGGGTTATCCTGGATCTAAGCCGCATGGACAAGATCCTGGCCATCAACATTGAGGACCGCCTGGTAGTGGTTCAACCGGGCGTCGTCTACGCGGATCTGGATCGGGCATTGGCCTCTTATGGCTTCTTCTTTCCCCCTGACCCGGCAAGCGGGTCGGTGTGCACTCTGGGAGGCAACGTTGCCACCAACGCCGGTGGCATCAAAGGAGCCAAGTATGGCACTACAAAAGACTATGTGCTTGCTTTGGAGGTGGTTCTTCCCGATGGTCGTATTTTGCATACCGGCTCAAAATGCATGAAGAGTGTTTCGGGCTATGATTTGACAAGGCTTTTCGTGGGCTCCGAGGGAACCCTGGGCGTAATCACCGAAATTACCCTCAAGGTCAACCCGAAGCCACCCATGACTTCCACGGCCATGGCCACCTTCGAAACCTTGGAGGACGCCGGGCGGGCGATCAGTGAAATCATGTACTCAGGAATCATCCCCAGCGCCCTTGAAGTGGTCGATCAGCAAACTCTGATCGCCATTAATCAAAACACGGACCTGGGGCTGCCCGAGGTAGAAGCCCTGTTGGTGGCCGAAACAGATGGGTATACAAGGGAAGAGACCGAGTTCCAGATGGAGAAGATTATTGAAATCTTCAAAAAAAACAATGCCACCACGACCCGGCAGGCTGACTCGAAGGAAGAGGCGGAAGCCCTGTGGACCGCTCGCAAATCGGCTTATGGAGTCTTGGCCCGCATCAACAATAACCTCATTGTAGAGGACTTGGCTGTGCCCATGTCTAAGGTTCCGGACATGCTAAGGTCAATCTCCGAGCTCGCCAAGAAACATAATCTCCGAATTCCAACCGTTGGACATGCCGGCGACGGCAACCTCCATCCTGTGATCTGTTTCGACGGGACCAATCCTGATGAGGTCAAGCGAGTCGAAGAGGCATCGGCCCAGCTGTTTGAGAAGGTCATTGAACTGGGCGGGACCCTGACAGGGGAGCATGGAATCGGATTAGCCAAAATCCCATTCATGGGCTTAGAGCACGACCAGGTGAGTATGGATGTTATGCGTTCAGTGAAGCAGCTTTTTGACCCTAATAACATTCTCAATCCCGGAAAGATGGGTCTGGAGGAGTGAATGAAAGAGAAGTATGATTTTGAAACACAATTCCGCGATCAGGTTCTCAGGTGCTCAAGCTGCGGGTTTTGTAGAGCCGTCTGTCCGGTGTTCGGGATCACCAAACGCCCGGCACTTAATGCCCGGGGAAAGATGTTGATCCTCAAAGAAGTGATGGACGGGAATGTGGATCTGAATGACGAACTGGTAGAGACCCTTTTTCAGTGCACCACCTGTGCCAGCTGTTCGGAACAGTGCCCCTCCGGCGTAAACCCACCGGAGATCATTAAACAGGCAAGGAAGGACATGGTTCGTATCGGTTCTTGCCACCCGGCCTTTGAGGGAATGAATCAGATACTGAAGAACCATACCAACATCTACGCTGAGGATGAACCTGAGGATTTTGGAAGAGCGCGGCACAAAAATGCGCCATATGTTTTCTTTATCGGGTGTGTCGGCGCCTATCGGGAAGATGAAGCCACTATGGCGACACTGGATGTCCTGGACCGGCTTGAAGTGGATTATACCCTGATTGATGAAGTCTGTTGCAGCGGCGCCTTGGAGGACGTCGGCTTTGAGATCAATCAGCGACTTACAGAGAAAAATGTGGAGCGGATTCTGGACACCGGGGCCAAGGCGGTGATTACCGGGTGCCCCTATTGCTCAAGGACCTTCAATAACAAGCCCCAATACCAAGGATTAAAGGATGCCGGGGTGGAAATCATCCACATCAGCCAGTTCCTAAAGGATTTTGATTTCGGCGTCAGGACCGATAAAGTGGTTACCTACCATGACCCCTGCGACCTGGGAAGGCATTGTGGTATTTATGAAGAACCGCGGCAGACCATCAGGAAGATCGCTCCAAATTTTGTAGAGATGCGGCATAACCGGGCCAATGCCCTCTGTTGCGGGGCGGGCGGCGGTGTAAGAGGTGCCTATGCAAAGAACTCTATTGACATGGCCCGCAGACGCCTGGAGGAGGTGGAGGAGGTCGGAGCTGAAATCGTTCTGACAGAATGTAACTCCTGCGTTCATAATCTAAAGAATGCCAAGCTGAGGGCTCAGAAATTCAAGATCTTTACAATAACACAATTCCTGAACCACCTCCTGGAGGAGGCGGGATAGGCGCCTGACAGAGAATGGATTGGGAGGAAATCGCGTGAATTCTGATACCGGGGCTGAGTTCAAACTACCCAAAATGCGGATGGTTCGGCAGCGGTTTGACAGTTCTCCTGCAGTGGATGTATTGGCTGAAATAGACCGGGAATGGTCCCGAATCAAAGATCACTTGGATCTATCCCCGGGATCGACCGTGGCCATAGGAGTGGGCAGTCGGGGAATCTCCAACCTGGGCGTTGTCGTCAGGGCCGTTGCGACCCGGTTGAAAGAGGCCGGTTATGATCCTTTTGTTACACCGGCCATGGGTTCCCATGGGGGAGCCACGGCCGAGGGCCAGACAGAGGTGCTGCGTCTTCGAGGAATCACTGAAGAGCGTGTGGGGGTCCCGGTGAGGGCTACCATGGACGTAACTCCCATGGGAGAAGTGAACGGTATCCCTTTATTCCTTGACCGACTGGCCCACGAGGCCGACGGGATCGTGCTTATCAACCGGATCAAACCCCACACCAATTTCATCGGTCCCACTGAGAGCGGCCTCATCAAGATGATGGCCATCGGTCTCGGCAACCAGATCGGTGCAGAACACTATCACCGGCTTTCGGTGGTCCGCTCCCAATATGAGATCATCAGCTCTGCAGGCAAGGCATTGCTGGAAAGGAGTCCGGTGCTGTTTGGAGTGTGCCTCCTTGAAAACCAGGCCCACGAAACCGCACAGGTGAAAATGGCTCTTTCCCATGAAATCGAATCCATTGAAAGCCAGCTTCTCAAGACTGCACGAGCGTGGTTGCCCACCCTGCCGGTGGGTGAAATCGACCTGCTGATCATCGACGAAATGGGCAAGGACATCAGCGGAGAAGGCATTGATCCATGCGTGGTGGGCCGTGATGTATGCGCTTATGGGGCAGAGCGGCCGTGGCCGAAGATAACCCGGATTTTCGTCCGGGACCTGACCGATGGGAGTGAAGGGAGTGCTCTGGGCATCGGTCAGGCCGATTTCACCACCCAGCGCCTGGTGGACAAGATGGACTTCCAGGTGACCCTCGTGAATTGCCTGACGGCCTGCTGTCCGGAATCCGGGAAAATCCCTCTAACGTTTCCCACAGATCAAGAGGCGATCGCGGCTGCCCTGCGGACATTAAGGCCGTACGACCTGGAAGACATCCGGATCGTCCACATCAAGAACACACTGGAATTAAAAACGATAATGGTATCCGAGGGCTGCCTTGATCTCCTTGAAACGAAAAACAACCCCATGGTGGGAAAGGATGATATGGTACTGGAATTTGACGGTGCCGGCAATCTGATATCCCTGATAGACAGGGTCAAAGGATAAGTTTCTGAACCCGTGAACGGTTCCCAATTTCTTGCGTGATACGGCATCTGTTTATCGGCAGCTTCGTCCCTCGCCGGTAGTGCCCAGAATACAATCTGGAAAGGTGAAAAATGGTGAAAAATCAATCTGCTAAAGATCTTATCGAACATGCCTATACCTTGGGTTTCGAATACGAGAAAGTCTACAGGGGATGCTCTCAGGCCGCCCTGGGCGCCATCTACGATATCCTCAAGCTTCACAACGACGACATATTCAAGGCTGCCACCGGATTTGCAGGGGGCGGAGGCTTGTCCGGCGTCAGTGTCTGTGGTGGATATGCCGCCGCAGTGATGGCCATCAGTCAACTGCTTGGACGGGAACGTTCCAATTTCAGGGATCCGGAAGGAATCCGATTTGAGAATTTCAAACTGGTGAGAGAATTTACCCTCCAGTATACCGAAGAACTCGGATCCATCATCTGTCGCGATATCCAGATACACAAATTCGGCCGGCCCTATTATCTCGGTGATACTGAGGAATTCGCAAAGTTCGAAGAAGCCGGTGGACATAAGGACAAATGTACGGATGTCGTGGGAAAGGCAACCCAACTTGCGGTGAAGTTTATTCTGGAGACAGGGTTGGTCTCTCCGCCCCTATCCGATCCATCCACATAGACCCTGCCAACGTCTTCGTCCGTTGAAGGGGGACATCTCATAGCAGAAAAAGGCCTATGGACAGTGGACCCTCATAGATCCCGGTGGATCGAGAAAGACGACCCCAAGGAACGTGATTATCCAAGGACCAAACACCGTTAAAGTTGTGAACTGTCGATCCAGTTAACATCCGATTATCTAAGCCTGATGTAATCTGTTTTGTGGCGGAGAAAGGACGGTGACCATGAATATCCAACCCACTTATGAAGAACTCAACCAAAAGGTCAAGGAATTTGAAAACCGGATTCTTCAGAAAAAGGAGGATGAAGACGTCCTTGTCTGGGAACACTTATTTCAAAAACCCATGATGAACCTCCTACCAGCAGGATTTGCCCTTTACAGCGAGCACTTTGTCCTTCAGAAATACAATCGCACCTATGCGGATTATGTTCGAACCTACACTCCTTTTGATGCGGAGCAGGCCCTCGGGATGGACCACTTCGATTACAAGCCGGGTGCCAGGCCCTTTCAGGAAGATTGGTTCAGACACGTCATGCAAACTCGAAAATCGAGTACAAAGTATGATCTGGAGTTGGGTGTCAGAATTGATGGAAAAATGTGTTCCAGTTACTGGGATAGCAACCTTTCTCCTGTAATGGATTCTGCAGGAAATCTTAAGGGATTTCTAATGTGTTGTATTGACGTAACAGAACGTAATCTGGCAAAAATGACGTTGCAGAAAAAGGATGGAATTGCCTCCTATATTCGCAATTACGAAGAACTCAAGACAGTCCTGAAGTTCATAATAAACCTTAGGACGGAAGACAAGAGAACTCTGGCGGAAAAATTCCTCCTTAACCTGAAACATCAACTTTATCCCTATTTGGATAAGTTGAAGCAAAGTTCATTGAAGTCATCTCAGAGATCTTTGGTTAATAACGTCGAAGCGAAGTTGAATTCCATTGTATCCCCTTTTTGCCAGAAGCTCTCTTCCTCATATTTCGGCTTTACACCTATGGAGATTCGGGTTGCAGGATTGGTCCGGGATGGGAAGACAAGCAAGGAGATTGCAGAAATATTGACCATATCAAAAGACAGTATCGATTTTCACCGTAATAATATCCGGAAGAAACTTAACATTAGCAATAAAAAGGCGAATCTTCGATCAGTTCTTCTCTCCTTGTGCCAAAGCGATTAAAGGATATCCAACAACCCCAAGTTTACTACCCCATTTTCCTATCATTTTTTTCCTATTTGTTTCAAGCATGGCTCCTGCTATGTTCTCTTAACCTTAAGCATTTTTGTTTACCAGACTGTGTACAGATTGATTTAATCAGGCCATGGTGCTGCTCCCACACATGAACTCTGGCTCAATGAGATGGCAGACAATCTCTTACGTTTGGTTCTGACTTTCCCTTTTTGTAATAGCTCAATAAATAGTGGAAACATGAATGCGTGAGAAACGGTTATTTGCTCATCCCTGAGTGTTTCTTATAGAGTGAGTTATTTTGAGTGTTTATAAACCAGAAAGGTCGAAAAGAGAGCTGTCGAAAATGGACAGTGAGCGTAATTCCTGACTGCTTCCCTAAACGGGCAAAGGAATTAGCCAGCAAAATTTGTAATGGAATAATTCCTCATCCTATTTTGCAGGGAAAAGATACCCTGCAGCTTGTTGAAGCGAAACTCAGATCCCGCATGTGTGACTCTCAGTTTCTTTGATGCTGGCATTAAGACTTTGAAAGAAAGGAGGATTTCAATATGAAACATGAAATCATAAAGTGGGAATATGGATAATGAGATGCCCCCAGGGAAGAAAATAGTTTATCCATCATCAACGCGTATCCAATAAGGGTATGCCACCCTGTTCATATCAAAGGAGATAGAAAATGACACTTCCCGATCCAATAACCATTGTAGGAGCAAACTTCTTGTTTGTCGCTGCAGTGTTACTGGTACCTTTCCAAGTTATAGATGTTGGGGAGGCGAGCGAGCCCTTTAGGGTGAGCTCGCGGAGCCTCCCCAACTCTATAACTTGGGCCGCCATTACATATTTTGCTGGTGACCAAGCCCCCTTGGGCAGTCTTTTT
>JADHXI010000096.1 GCA_016783065.1 Desulfobacteraceae bacterium
AAGCATCTTTTTCTGAATTTCTTCAATTTCGGGGTTCTTTAACAATTTCCTGAACTTTGGGTTGGACATGAGAGCTGAAATATCTCCTGAGTTTATTGCCTCCATGATGTCAGGATCTTTCAAAAGCTCCTGCATCTCAGGGGATTCCTGCAGGGACAGGACCAGACCCATAATCTCTTTATCATTCATCATGGACTTCTGGAGGGTTTTTAGGTCGGTGCTCACAGACCCGCCCGGCGTACGCAAGATTTCCTTCTTCGCAGAATTGCCGGCCTGTGGACGAATCAGCCGAATTTCCGACTCATTCACACTTACCGTTCCAAGGCTATTCGACATCACAACATAAACACCGTCACTGTGAGAGATGATTTCCCCGAAGATGACCCCTCCATCAACCAGTTCTATTTCGCTGCTCTGACCCGCAACAGCATTGCAGAACAAGGCACTAAGAAAAAAGAAAACAGCGGTGACAAGGAGCTTGACGCTGCCATGACGACAAAAAGATCCTGCATATCCATGTGAAAATCCTCCTTTAACAAAGGGGAGGTCACGCGAGAAAGAAATTCTGTTTGCAGGAAAGACCAAGTGGAAATTACACATGTGAATCAAGGCTCCCGTTTCTACGGATGTTTCAAGGATTCCCTTACCTTTTGCATGCGAGAGTTTTCAACACCTCTTGTGTCAATCACGTGGCCGGCCCAGGACTCAACCCACCTGGATACCCATACGCCGGATGTACTGGCCCATACGCCCAAAATGCCGAGGACAATCCAGGCCTTCAGGTCGAGGATATGGAGTCCAAAGAAATCATTGACCTGCGGGCAATAGATGATGAAAAGCTGAACCACCGCCGCAAAGACAAGTGAGTAAATCAACCAGGCATTTTGGAAAAGCCGAATCGTATCAAAAGCCCTGATGATATAGATTCGAGCAAAGGCGTATACCACGATCCCCGTGAAGGCCATGGTCTGGGCGTACTGTAGGCGTTCAGGGCCGGGCAACGATTTGGCGAGGAAGTAATAGCCCACCAGAAAAACAGCGAAATTTTCAATTCCCTTTTTCAGGCCGATGAAAACGGTTGTCCAGATGAGCCCCCTGTTAAGGATCGGCTCGTCATGCCTTCTGGGTCGGCGCTTCATCATCCCCGGATTGGCCGGGTCAACCCCCAAGGCAATCGCGGGACCCACATCGGTCAGGATATTCACCCAGAGCACCATGATGGCAGTCAGAGGTTGAAGCCCCCAGATTACCCCGCAGAGGACAGTGAGCACCTCCCCGACATTACAGGTCAGGAGGTAGTTGACGAATTTGCGGATGTTGTCAAAGATGCGGCGCCCTTCTTCAATGGCAGCGATAATCGTCGCGTAGTTGTCGTTAAGGAGAACCAATCCCGAAGCTTCTCTTGCTGCATCTGTACCCCGCAATCCCATGGCGACGCCGACGTCTGCCTGTTTGAGGGCCGGAGCGTCGTTGACGCCATCACCCGTCATGCTTGCGAAATGGTTGTTCTTCTGAATGGCCTTCAGAATCTGGAGTTTGTTTATGGGGGACGCTCGTGCGATGATATCGATCTCTTCAACCCGTTGCTCCAGCTCCCCTTTGGCCATGGCGTCCACTTCGTCACCTGTGACAGCGTTTTGCCCGAGTCCTAATCGCTTGGCGATGGCCCTGGCGGTAAGAGCATTGTCGCCGGTGATCATGACCGGTCTGATCCCTGCACCTTTCGCCATATTCACGGCATCCCGTACCTCTTCCCGGGGCGGGTCGATCATTCCCACGAGACCGAGAAAGGTCAGTTCCTGCTCAACGACATCGTGGCCTGTTCCTTTTTCAATGATGCGTTCAGCCGCGGCCAGGACCCTAAGGGCTTGTCCTTCCATGTGCTCCAAATTCATCTTGATTTCCTGTTGGACCTCCTCGGTCAGGTCCCTGAACTCCCCATGGGCATAACAACGGTTGCATTTCTCCAGAACAATTTCCGGCGCACCTTTCACAATAGCAACTCTCTTGTCTTGAATGTCATGGACAGAGGTCATCATCTTGCGATCACTGCTGAAAGGGATTTCGTCAATGCGCGAAAATTTGCGCTGTAGTTCTTCCACATTCAAACCTGCCTTTTCGGCGGCAACCAGCAAAGAGATTTCCGTGGGATCGCCGAGATACCCTGTCTCTCCTTCCTTTGCCTTGCGGGCGTCATTGCACAGCACCAGGCTCTTCAGCAAGTAGTCCAACCGTTCACGGCCCATTTGGCGAAACTGCACCTCGCCATCACCGGGGTCATACCCGATACCTGTCACGAAATAGGGATGATGACCGGGGGTGTAAAGTGCCTGAACGGTCATCTCGTTCTTGGTGAGGGTCCCGGTTTTGTCCGTGCAGATGACGTCTACCGATCCCAGAGACTCCACGATGGCGAGTCGCCGAGTCAGTGCCTTTCTGACCGCCATCTGTTGCGCACCCACCGCCAGTGTGAAAGAGAGCACCATGGGAAGGCTCTCCGGGATGGCCGAAACGCCCAGGCTCAGGCAGAAAATGATGATTTCCGCCCCTTTCATCTGATGTTGGAGGAAAAGCAGAAAGGCCACCAGAACCACCATCCCGGAGATGACAAATGTTATATTCTTCGAAAGTTTGTCCACCTCCAGTTCAAAAGAGGTGGGCGGGGTCTTGGATTCTTGAAGGGCTTGGGCGATCTTGCCGAGTTCCGTCCCCATACCCGTTTCTGTGACAACCGCTTTTCCCGTACCTCTTACCACAGTGGTCCCGGCAAACATCATGTTCGTCCGTTCAGCCAGGGGAACTTTGCGGGGGACGGTCTTGACAGTCTTCTCAACTGGAACGGATTCGCCGGTGAGCATTGCCTCGTCAATGGAAAGCGCGTGCTCTTCCACAAGGCGGCCATCGGCAGGAACCTTCATCCCCTCTTCCAGAGGAACGATGTCTCCCGGCACGATCTCAGTCGCATCCATTTCCATAGGTGATCCATCCCGGATTACCTTGATCTTCTCCGTGATAAGGTTCTTCAGAGACTGCATCGCGCGTGTGGCCTTGTATTCCTGAAAAAAAGACAAGGTCGTGTTGATGATGAGGATGGCGCAGATGAACGAGGCATCGGCAAAATTCTTGGCGATAAAGGCTACAATCGCCGCAGCATAGAGGACATAGTTGAAAAAGCTCAGCAGTTGACGCAGGAGAATTTCCCAGGCCGTGACTTGTTTCCCTTCTCGGATCTTGTTGAGGCCAAATCTCTCTATCCGCTCCTTGACCTCGGAGGCAGACAACCCTTCAGGACTCGATCCCTGCTCCCGAATCACGGTTTCTGCGTCCATGGCATGCCAAACCGGGGTTTGCGTTTCCGGTGTCATGTCTTGCCTCC
The DNA here is from genome assembly GCA_016783065.1 of Desulfobacteraceae bacterium. Lineage (GTDB taxonomy): Bacteria > Desulfobacterota > DSM-4660 > Desulfatiglandales > Desulfatiglandaceae > JABMQV01. Next base: position 3,377 of record JADHXI010000096.1, read on the forward strand.
TCTGCGTAAGGATTTAGAGAAACACATTTCTTCACCTCTGGCAACTCATCAGAAATGGCTAATTGATTAACCGCAGATACGTCTATCTCAAGAGAGCGTGAAAGTGTTTGCCCATAAGAGCCCAAGCCGAACGCTTGGGGCACCTGCCATACAAAGATCGACCAAAAGATTGAAAAAATCTTCCCGATTCTTGCTATTGGTAAATATGTTTGCTTGATCAATGCCTTGGCACATGACATGATGCAAGGCGCCACGTGCATCGTGTCATGATGGTCCTGGCATTCAAAAAGTCTGATTTTTATTATACCATATTATCAAGGTGATTTGAAACGAATTCCCCTATTCCATTCGCTGGGATTGGTTCTGAAATGTGTCGGGTCACTCAATTTCTAAAAAATCGCTACACAAGCCAATAAACGTTACAAAAAATGTCATATGTGAAGGGGGACTCCTTCTACTAGAAAGAAGAAACTGTATTAGTATAGTTAGTAGGATGTCCCCAAAGCGCCTAAAAGGAGGATAGACAATGCCTGAATACGAAACGATCATATATGATGTTTTGACACCCGGAATCGTTAAGATTATACAAAATCGCCCCTTTGCAAGGAACGCACTGGATCTCCAAATGACATATGATCTCAATTCGGCCTTCGACCGGGCAGCGCAGGATGATGAGATCAAGGTGATAATTCTTACGGGAAGTGATCCGCATTTTTCTGCAGGTCATGATCTTCGGGGCGATGGTGGAAAAAAACTGCAGGAGGATTTCTCTGTGGTCGGCACATGGACCGGTTTTGAAAATGACGGGGCTCATGGACGCTTTGCTCGGGAGCGTGAGATCTACCTCGATATGACAAGACGGTGGCGCGACCTGCCAAAGCCAACAATTGCACAGGTATCAGGCAAATGCATTGCCGGGGGGTTAATGCTTGCCTGGGCGTGCGATATCATTATTGCGAGCGAAGATGCCATGTTCCAGGATCCGGTTGTGGTGATGGGGGTTTGTGGGGTTGAGTTCTTCATGCATCCATGGGAATTGGGTCCGAGAAAGGCAAAGGAATTTCTGTTCACTGCGGAGTGGTGGACGGCAGCGGAGGGCTACCGCCTTGGGATGGTGAATCATGTTGTCCCGCGTGAGGAAATTGAGGATTTCACACTGACTTTAGCTAAAAAAATTGCTGAAAAACCTCTATTCGCTCTGAAAATGACCAAAAAGGCAGTAAACCAGACCCTTGATACAATGGGTCAGCAGATCGCAATAGATTCAGTCTTTGGCCTCCATCAACTGTGCCACAGTCACAACGAAAAAATTTATGGGATTCCAATTGATCCCGCTGGTATTCCCCAAACCGACAAAAAGGATAAGAGATCAAATTGACTAGTGTCCATCCACAAATGAGATAGTTTTTGTAAGGTCAAGCCTCCGGCCCGGAGGGGAAGATAAGGATTTTAACCACCCCAGAGGAATAGGCTTCGCATTCCACAGGGCAGGCAGGAATACATTGAAGTATTTCGAGGATTAAAATCCGAATCTGACCCCAGTACCATCTTCCGGAGCTACGGGGCAAGCGCAGAGATTGTCAAAAATAGCCATTTATGGATGGACACTAACTAAGACAAAGAGGTAATCGGCACCTTTCAACTGCCATGGGTAACAAACCAAAACAGATCCTTAAAACGGTATTCGGATACGACGCGTTCAGGCCCCTTCAGGCGGATATCATAGAAAACGTCCTGGGGAAGAACGATACCGTTGTCATCATGCCAACAGGCGGTGGAAAATCACTGTGTTACCAGATACCGGCCCTGATTTTTCCCGGGTTGACCGTTGTTGTATCCCCACTGATCTCGCTGATGAAAGACCAGGTGGAACAGTTGCATCAGATGGGGGCGCCTGCTACATTTTTGAACAGCTCGTTGACAATTGAGCAATACCGTCAAAATGTGGGTGCAGTGAAAAAAGGGGCGATCAGGCTGCTCTATGTGGCACCTGAGGCATTGCTAAGGGCCAATATGCTGACAATGCTCTCTTCATTGGAGGTAGATTGCCTCGCTATTGATGAGGCCCATTGCATCTCCGAGTGGGGCCACGATTTTCGCCCTGAATACCGGCAGATCGCTGAAGTAAGAAATCGCTTCCCGGATGCTGTGTGTGTGGCCCTTACAGCTACTGCAACACCGAGGGTGAGGGAAGACATAAAGACCAGTCTCGGATTCAAGACCTCTGACGAATTTGTTTCCAGCTTTGACAGAAAGAACCTCTTTATCCAAGTGACCCCGAAACATGTCCCTTTTGAACAGACTCTTTCGTTTATCCGGGGCTTTCCCGGACAGTCCGGGATTATCTACTGCTTCTCACGGCGTCAGGTGGACCAGCTTTATGGGGTCCTTCAAGACGAAGGGTTTTCGGTCAGGCCCTATCATGCGGGGATGGGCGACAGAGATCGGGACCAAAATCAGGAGCTTTTCATCAGAGATGATGTGCAGATCATGGTGGCAACGATCGCCTTTGGAATGGGGATTGACAAACCGAATGTACGTTTTGTTGTGCATTACGATATGCCCAAGAATATTGAGAGTTACTACCAGGAAATTGGCCGGGCAGGCCGCGACGGCCTTCCTGCCCATTGCCTGCTGCTGTTCAGCTATGGGGATATCCAGAAAATCAAACACTTCATCAATCAGAAAGAAGAACATGAGCAGCGGGTGGCAAGCATTCACCTGAACGCCTTGTTGGGGTTCATGGAAACCGAAACCTGCCGCCGCATCCCCCTCTTGAATTATTTTGGAGAAGCGTATTCGAAAGAGAATTGCGGCATGTGCGACAACTGCCTTATTGAAGAGAAAGACCTGGAGGATATCACCATTGCCGCACAGAAGTTTGTGTCGTGTGCAAAGCGGACCGGAGAGCGGTTTGGGGCAGGTCACATCATTGACGTGTTGCGCGGGTCAAAGGCAAAGAAGGTACTCAAGTTCGGGCATCAACATCTTTCAACCTACGGGATCGGAGAGGAGTTTTCAAAGCGACAATGGTTTCATCTCTCACGGCAATTTATCCAGAAAAGGATTCTGGTTCAGGACATGGAATTTGGGAACCTCAAGCTTACGAAAAAAGCGTGGAAGATCCTCAGGGGCGAGGAAAGTGTCTTAGGAAGGTTAGAGGAAGAGAGGGTTGAAAGAGATACGGAAAGAGCATCTGAAAAAGAATATGATCGTGATCTCTTTGAAATTCTCCGGAAGGAACGGAAGCGGTTGGCCGACATGTCAGGGGTGCCACCTTATGTCATTTTTTCGGATAAGAGCCTGATTGAAATGGCAACCTATTTCCCACAAAGCAAGGAAAGCGTGCTGGATATTCATGGTGTGGGAGCTGTAAAACAGGAAAGGTACGGCTCCATTTTCCTGAGTATCCTCCAAGAATATTGTGGTATCCATGGGATTGAGGAGCGTGAAAAAGTAATCAAAAAAAAGCCGACAGGGACTGCCGGGTCAATCAGGAAACGTGGGCCTGTGGAAGCGGTTGAAAAACATTATTCTGCTGATTCATCAGTTGACCAATATGCGCTCAGAATGGCTCATTCCGTTTTGGAGATGAAATGCGATTCCCCCCTAGATAAGTCCAACGATCTGGATGAGGATTTGCTGGGCGTAAGACGAATAATCAGTAGCATTCCGGTGAAAAAGCCGGATAGCGCATATTCAGATGATCGTATTCTCAGAATCAGGACGAAGTATCCGAGGGCGTATGAACCGTGGGCGGAGGAGGAAGATGCGTTGCTGGTACGGCTGCCATCCAAGTACCGAGGGCTGGATATTTTGGCAGAGGTTTTCCAGCGACAACCGAGCGCTATCAAAAGTCGAATAAAAAGGCTCATGCCTGATCAAGCTTGGAAGTTACGGGGAGGAAGCCTGGGGTCGGAATCAGATCGTGAGTTACGGGTATCCGTCTCCAAGGGAGATATTACTAACCTCGGGGACCAGCAAAATGGGTTTACGCTACAGCTCATATGTCTGGCGAACTCCCGGAAGTATTCGGGCCGGTGTGTCGCAGGAAAGGAGTTCTCCGGAAATCGTGTGGGGGAATGGGTAAGGCCGGTGAGTAATCGTGAAACCGGTGAACTCTCCCTAAAAGAGACATGCTACCGGAACGGGGATTCCCCTGCATTGCTGGATGTAATGGCCGTCCCGTTGGCAACCCCGGATCCCCGTTCCTATCAAACGGAAAATTATATCGTGGATACAGGCCAATGGATCAGAAAACACCAATTCCCTCTCTCGGATCTGTCAAGACTTTGCGACCCTGTGGATTCTCTCTGGATAAACGGATACCAAAGCAATAACGGCCTGAATGACAGGATGCCTGAAGAGACTGTAAAAGAAAGGATCAGGTCATCTCTCCTCTTTATAAGACCTGGCCAGGTCTCTATCATAGTCGAAGAGGGGCCAAATTTGCTCAAAAGGGTGCGTTCAAGGTTCACCTTTGCTGGGGCAGACTATTGGCTTTCGGTTACGGACCCCGTGATTGAAAACAGGTATTTCCCTAAAGACGTAGGCCAATATCCCATTAATAAAAAAAACATTTACCTCACTATCAGCATCGGAGAGCCTTACGACGGCTACTGTTACAAGCTGGTGGCTGCGGTCATAGGACTGTGATTTTAGACAATAAGAATATGAACGAAGTGTTCACAATCGGGCATTCCACCCACACAATCGATCGATTCGTAGAGCTGCTCTTGATGCATGCCATCACGGCACTGTGCGATGTCCGGTCCAGTCCGTACAGCAAGTACAACCCCCAGTTCAACCGGGAGGTGCTTCAGCCGGAATTGAAGGGTCATGGCATTGTCTATGTCTACCTTGGAAAGGAGCTTGGGCCAAGGAGCGATGATCCAACCTGTACAAAGAACGGCCGGGTGAGGTATGATCTTCTCGCAAAGACCGATCTTTTTCAGGAGGGACTGAATAGGGTAAAAGAGGGGATGACGTCTTATTGCATCGCCCTGATGTGTGCTGAAAAGGACCCGATCCTGTGTCATCGGACAATCCTTGTCTGCAGACATCTGGAGACCGAAGGCATAAAAATAAGACACATCCTGGAAGATGGATCTCTCGAGGAAAACGGGGATTCACTCAAGAGATTGATGCAGTTACTAAAATTGCAGGAGCAGGATCTTTTTACCCCGCCGGAAGATATGATGCAACGGGCCTATGACATTCAAGGGGAAAAGATTGCGCACGTCCATAAGGATGAAAGCAATTCAGGAGAAGACAGGAAGAGAAGAACATGAAGAAAATACGGCTTTTCACCATGGGATTTACAAAGAAGTCGGCCGAGCAGTTCTTCACAAAGCTATCCGAGGCAGGTGTCAACCATGTCCTGGATATACGGCTCAACAACGTATCCCAGCTTGCAGGTTTTGCAAAGCGAGACGACCTGAAGTACTTTCTGAAGACACTATGCCAAATTGATTATCGGCATCTCCCGGAACTGGCGCCCACCAAGGATATTATGGAGGAGTTCAAGAAAAAAAAGGGTGACTGGTCGGTTTACGAAACAAAGTTCAAGGCCCTCTTGTCCGAGAGAAGACCGGAGAAAAGCATTTCCAGGAAGATGCTGAACCAGGGCTGCTTGTTGTGTAGCGAAGACAAACCCGAGAACTGTCACCGCAGACTCGTGGCCGAGTATTTCCGGGAAAAATGGGGAGATGTGGAGATCATCCATATACCATGAAGTGCTCCACGGGCTTTTAATCAGGCTCCAATCTAACCGATCCTCTCCATATATCTTTCAAAGGCGCTGCTGTTTAGGTCTTTCATACGATTTCGTAGGCTTATCATCTCGTCGCTGACGAGAGGCGACTTCTTTCTGGTCATCTCTGCGAGATAGAGCAGATGGTTGAAATGGAGCTGGGCATCGACCCCGGTGTGAACATCACTGGTCAAAAGGCCTTCCTGGTAACCCGCACCGATTCTCTCTAAAAGCTCTTTGTCCGAGGGGATGTCAACCAGCCGCCTCAGCCAGGCCTCAAAGGGCCAGCTTGCACGAATGAGACTCGAATCCGCATGTTCTCCTTTCATGGCAGCAGGCAAACGTTTTATTTCTTCACTAAAAACGAATTGCCTATCCACCGACAAAGGATCATAAAACAGGGCAAAGGTCAGGACCGTACGAGCCTCTCTTTCCCTCATCATTTTATTGAGGCAAAAAGACTGATAGGTGCGCAATTGAGCACTTTCCCCGATTTCATCAAAATATCTGAGCGACATTTCAATGGCCCGTTGGTACCGACCGATTTTCAGAAGACATAAGACCGGGTGGAGCGACCCTGTCAGATAACCGAACTCCTCTTCTTCCAGCTTATCGGTGAGGAGCGTGAACCAGTATCTTTCCAAACATCGGGCCTCGGGTTTCAGAGCCTCATCCTGGAGTCCCTGAAGCAATTTCTCCCAATACGAGGCCATCTCTTTTGGTGATCTGTTTTCGTTTTCTCTGAGCCCTGACAGTTCTTCCTTCCAGAACAGTTTTTTCTTTTGCCAGGCAGGTGGCCGGTTCTCCGGTTTTTCAAGGGACAGCATGATACCTGGCAGCGCGTCCCAGTCCCCCTTTTCAATCGCCTTGTGGTAACGTCCCAAAATCATTTGGGGTGGGTCAAAAAGCCTTAGTTGTTCCATTCATTGAGCCTGAGTACCTTGTCCGCATTATCCAATAGGAGCCACTGATTGTGGATTGGCATTGTTAAGATGTTCCGCAATTCTTTCGCTTTTCGGAAAGTAAACCCTGGATGCGGATCCGGTCAAGCTCCAATTGAAATGGGTTTGTTGGCGCTGCGGATTTTCCTTGACTATTTCTTTGAAAAAATCCAATTTTCAGTGGATACGTGCATGGGACACTGGTATGTTCAGGTTGATCTAATCAATCCAGGCGAATTTCTGAGGACTTGCTGCAACTGGGGAGGCAAGGAATAGCGGACAGGACCTTTTTGACCGTTGGGTGCAGGCCCGAATCTCTCCCCTCACTGTGAAAAAGGAACTGCTCATAAGAATATGGATAAGACTATCCTATTGATCGGCACCTTTGACACCAAGGAAGCAGAAGCGGGGTTTTTGAAAGACAGAATAGAGTCCCGCGGATTCCCTGTCCTCACCATGGACGCGGGGATTCTGGCGCCTCCCAGCGTTCGCGTTGATGTGGACCGTAGCGAGATCGCCGCACTTGGAGGCATGTCCCTTGAAGAGGCCCTGGCCACCGGCGACAAGGGAATCTGTATCTCCAACATGGCACGGGGTGTGGAGATCCTGTGCAAAAAACTCTATGATCTGGGCCGGTTTCAAGGGATCATCGGCATTGGCGGGGGTCAGGGAACCGACATCGGGTGTGCGGCCATGCGCAAGCTCCCCACCGGGGTCCCCAAGCTGATGGTCTCCACAGTGGCCTCGGGGCGGGCTACCTTTGGCCCCTTTGTGGGGACCAAGGACATCACCATGATGCACTCAGTGGCTGACATGCAAGGGCTCAACTTCTTGACCCGGCGTATCCTGGACAACGCCGCTGGCGGCATCTGCGGGATGGTCCAGAACATTAGCAAAGAGATCCTGAAGCCCCGGGGGATCCCCGTGGCCCTCTCCATGCTCGGCACCACCACACCGGGGGCCCTGCGATGCAAAGATTTTCTGGAGGAGAACGGCTACGAGGTGGTGTGTTTTCATCAGAACGGCACCGGAGGCATCGCAATGGAGGATATGATCCGCAACGGCGATTTCAGGGGTGTGCTGGACCTGAATCTGCACGAAATCGGCGATCGCGTTGTGGGCGGACTCCATGGCGCCATACGCGATGACCGTCTCGAAGCCGCCGGGGAGATGGGTCTCCCTCAGGTTGTGGCGCCGGGGAGTATTAACTACTCGGTTTTGGGGCCCCTTGAAGACCTTTCCCCCGCCACAAGGTCCCGAAAACACATCGTCCATAATTCCTACCTCACGCTGGTTCGGCTGAGCCATGAGGAACTCAAAAAGGTGGGCGGGGTTGTGGCCGAAAAGCTCAACCGGTCAAAGGGCCCGACCCGGGTTTTTATCCCTTTGCGTGGTTTTTCATTTCCGGACAGAGAGAACCTGCCCCATTGGGAACCTGAAGGGAATCAGGTCTTTATAGATACCCTTCGGGCAAACCTCAACCCATCGATACCGGTGCGCGAACTGGATGCCCACATCAACGATCCGGAATTTATCGACCCGGTGGTGGAGACATTTCTCTCCTTGATGAAGACCCATCCGCCATCGCAAAAATGACCCTGGAAATGATATGAATAATCGACTCGAGGACAGGATCGCAATTGTTACGGGGGCAGCCCAGGGAATGGGCCTAGCCATTGCCAAAGCCCTGTATACTGCGGGTTCCAGAGTGGCAATCGTGGACATCGATGAAGAAAAGGTGACCGAATCCGCCCGGGAGATTGATAACAGAAATGACCGTTCCATGGGCAGGAAGATCGATGTGACGAATAAGGCTCAAATCCATGGCTTTTTAAAAGAGATCAGGACCGCCTGGGGAAGGCCGGATATCCTGGTGAACAACGCCGGAGGAGCCCTCCGCACGCCCCATCTTCTCCACGAGATTGAGGAGAAAGACTGGGATCTTGTTGTTGATGTCAACCTGAAGGGGACCTTTTTGTTTTGCCAGGCGGTAATCCCAGAAATGGCAGAGATGGGACGGGGATCCATCATCAATATTTCCGCACTGGCGGCCCATTGGCGGGCGTCTCTCGCAGGCGTACAGTACACGGCCGCCAAGGCAGGGGTTGAAGGGTTGACCCGGCAACTGGCCCATGACTGGGGAAAAGCCGGCATAAGGGTAAACGCAGTGGCCCCCACGGTAACTATAACCGGTGAGAGAGTTCGATCCCTCTGGGAAAAAAAGGGCAAGGAAGAACAGAAAAGGGTCCTGTCCCAAATCCCCCTTGGCCGAATGAGCACGCCGGAGGAAATAGCTTCGGCCGTCGTCTTCCTGGCATCTGATGAATCGAGCTATATCACCGGCACTACCTTGGACGTAAGCGGAGGCAGATATCTTCGTTGAACCTTTACGAAAAAGTTTAAAAAGGAATTGGTTGTGACCCCGCTAAAACGAGTGCTTCTCCCGCAGCCCATTGAATCAGAGGCCGTGGCCCTTCTTGAAAAGGAAAAGTTCGAGATTGTGCTTTCTCCCGATCCAAAGCCGGAGACGGTTCGCCCCCTTTTGGGGGACGCCCACGCCCTGATCCTCAGGACCGGCATCAAGATTACAAAGGAATTGTTGAGTAGTGCCCCAAAGCTGCTCATCATTTCACGAACCGGCGGCGGGCTGGATAACGTGGATCTGGATGCTGCTACTGAAAAAAAGATCATTGTGACCTCCAATCTCGGGGTCAACACGAGCAGCGTCGTGGAGCATGTGCTCTCTTTAATGTTTGCCCTCTCCAAACAGCTCTTTTTTCTGGATAGGGCCGTTCGGAGCAATGACTTCAAAATTCGCTACAAAAACCTGCCCAGGGACCTGAATGGGAAGACCCTGGGCCTGCTAGGCTTCGGACGCATCGGTTCACGACTGGGGCGTGTCTGCCATGAGGCGCTCCAGATGAGGGTAGTGGCCTTTGATCCACTTTTGCAGAAAGAACTTAAAGAGCAATACAGCGGCTGGGTGGAATTTACGGATATTAAAAGGCTTTTTTCAAGCTCAGATGTGATATCCGTTCATATTCCGCTGACGGACAATACCTTTCATATAGTGGGAGAAGAGGAGATTTCCTGGATGAAACCGGAGGCATTGTTGATCAACACCTCCCGAGGCCCGGTTATCGACCAACCAGCGCTGGTTCGAGCCTTGCGTGCAAAGAGGATCGGCGGGGCAGGCCTGGATGTCTTCAACCAGGAACCGGTGCCAAAAGACGATCCACTGCTAAACCTGGAAAATGTCATTTTGACCCCTCATACGGCCGCGCTGACCAAGGAATGCGTCATCCGGATGGCCACAGAGGCTGCAAAATGCGTGGTGGATCTATCTCAAGGCAGAGAACCTCGGAATGTCGCCAACCGTCAGGTTTTGCCAGCGGATCAATGGCGGCATATTGTTCCACGGACAAATGAATGATCCGGGGGTGAGAGATGAACCCCACGGTGTCCGAACTTATTGAGAACTTAGCAATTTCCGGTTTGTCCGGGTAAGGAGGCAACAAAGATGAAAAAGAAGGTATCAGGAATTTTTGCCCCGATCACAACACCCTTTATCAACGACGAGCTTTCCATCGAACACTTGAGGGAAAACATTCAGAGATATAAGGAAACACCCCTTCACGGATTTTTCGTCCTGGGAAGCAACGGTGAAAACAAGAGCCTGACAGATGATGAGAAGCTAAGGATTCTTGAAGTAGTGATAAAGGAAAAGGCGGAGCATCAGTTGGTAATGGCGGGAACCGCTTTTGAATCCACCGGCCGGACCATTGCTTTCAGCAAAAGGGCCGCGGAATTGGGCGCAGACTTCGTCTCTGTCATTACCCCGTCATACTTCAAAAAAAGGCTTACTGATGCCGCCGTGGCGGGTTATTATCTGGATGTTGCGGAAGAGCTTTCTATCCCTCTGCTTGTCTATAACGCTCCGGGGTTCACAGGGATGACCGTTTCTTTTAGGGTCATTGGACAAATCTCCCGTCACCCCAATATCATAGGCATGAAGGATACGTCACCGGGCAACATGAGCGGATATCTAGACGCCTGCGACGAAGATTTCCATATCCTCTCCGGGACCGTCAGCACGCTGTTTCCGGCAATGACCCTCGGGGCCTCGGGCGGCGTGGTCTCCCTGGCAAATGCCTTTCCAGTACCCTGCTGCGAACTCTTTGAACGTTTCAAGGCAGGCGATATGGATGGGGCACGAGAGTTCCATTACAAGCTCTTCAGACTGAATCGCTCGGTTTCCGGGAGCTTCGGAGTTGCAGGGGTGAAATATGCCATGGAACTCGGCGGATATTTTGGCGGCAATCCGCGACTTCCCTTACTCCCCCTCAAGGATACTGACAGGAAATTGATCAAAGATGCCATAAAAGAGGCAGGCCTGCTATAACTCTCAAAAAGCCAGACGCTTCGCCATGCCATTACTGGTCATCGACGCATAGCTCGGGGCCATGATGGTTCAGCTACTCGTTTCATGTAGGGCTCTTTCATCCCTTACTCTATGCCGGTTTATCCCGGCGCTTTCCAGACGTTCCCATACCCACGAACAGGAAATAGAGAAATTAATCCTTATGGGCGGCCTTTTCAAAGGTCTCCAGTGCCCATTGATTGACGCTTTTCCCGCTTGTTTCTGCGGCTATGGCAATTAGAGATTGGGGTCAGATCTTAAATATTAACTATTGACACTCCTTTCCGGTTCTCCTATGCTCCAGGAAACTTATCAGACACCACCGCTGCCATGGCGAGACTAGAATACCCGGGCGCCTTCTATCACGTGATGAACCGAGGCAACGCCGGGCAAGACCTCTTTAGGACCAAAAGGGACCGGGAGAGGTTTCTCGAATGCCTCGAAACAGCTGTTGAACGGTTTTCTCTCAAAATTCACGCCTACTGCCTCATGACCACCCATTACCATATTCTTATGGAGACCATGGACGCCAATCTGAGCAGAGCGGTTCAATGGATTAACGTGAGTTTTGCAGCCTATTTCAATCGAAAGCGGAACCGGCACGGCCACCTCTTTCAGGGGCGGTTCAGGTCCATCTTGGTGGAAGCCGAGGAATACCTGAAAGAGTTATCCCGATATATTCACCTAAACCCGGTCCGGGCCGGGATTGTTGAGAAAACTGAAGAGTATCCCTGGAGCAGTTACAGGGCCTACATCGGCAAGATGAAGCGCCCTGAATGGCTTGAAACCCAATGGCTTTTGTCCCAGTTTGGTAGGAAAAAAAGAGAAGCGGAAGAACGATACCGGATATTCGTGGAAACAGTGGATCCCGCAACGCTTGAAAATCCTGAAAAAGAGTTGACCGGGGGGATCATCCTGGGAAGCGGTGGGTTTGTCAAATGGGTCAAGGAGGCGTTTGTTGCTCCCAGAGA
>JADHXI010000097.1 GCA_016783065.1 Desulfobacteraceae bacterium
CCTGAAAAACTCACGGCCGATTATCGTTTTTCCAATACTCCATTACTCCAACTCTCCAGTACTCCAGCTCAATCCTTTCAGGCAGAGCCATTTATCTCTGACCTGGCCCTGAGGACCAGGATTTCTATTTTGAATTAAAATCGAATCTGGGTTGAATGTGTGTGGCAACTGCGGCTGTCATACAAAACCCCCAAAAGATAGTCTTTCCCAGAATCCCTCTTGGGAAATAGAGATACCGGGCGATGAAAAGGAACTGAAAGAGTGCGCTTAGCACCAAGCAAACAAGAAAGGCTGAAATTGTAATCTCCAATGAGAACGTAATCAGGTTTTGGTCCAACACATCAAGTATGGTCTGTTTGTTACCGACAAATTTGCCAAGAAAGACATTTCCTGTTGTGTTTTTTCACCTTCCCAAATTTGCTTTTCATAAAGTCTAGCATCTTGGATGCATAGTGGCCGACCGGGTGTAAATCAGGAGTGTTGGAGTACTGGCCTCCGGCTCGTAGACCCTACGGCTCGGAGAGAGTATTGGAGTGTTAGGTCCAAAAGCGGAAAAAGATCTAATTTGTATTCTTCGATCCTTGTTACCCCGAGATCCAAATACGTTGCATATTTGCACATAATTGCAACGATTCATCCATTCCAATACTCCGTTACTCCAAATACGATAAACTCCTCGTTTGATACGGTGTGGATGGCTATCCTTTACCAACGGCCGTGAGTTACACCCTCCCCTCCCTATTGGTTTGCGCTTTCCATGGCCTGCCGGGCAGTCTCAAGAATTCCTTCCGGAAATCCAATAACGTTGTAGACCACCAGGAATTCGACGACCCAGAGAACCCCCATGCAGAGAATCCAGAGTATGAAGCCATATTTCACAAAGTCCATGGGATGAAGCATCTTTTCGCCCGTATCCGGATAGATGCCCAGACCGTAAACAATGGCGTTGTTGGGGGTGCCCACAATCAGGAAATGCGCAAAAGAGGTGGCGAAGGCCACTGCCAAACCCACGGCCCACGGCTCGGCCTGAACCCCCGTCATAATTCCCATGGGGATCACAATCGGACCCAGGAGAGCTGTGGTTCCGGCATCAGACATAAAGTTGGTCATCAGGCCGGAAAGACCCGAGAGGCCAACCCATAGGCCGTATCCCTCGCTCATACCCACGTATCCGAGGATCTTCAGGAAGCTCTGCGCCAGCCACAGGGCCGCCCCGCTCTCCTTTAGGAGTGCGCCCAAAGTCAATGCGCCACAGTACATGAACCATGCATCCCAGGATATTCCGCCCAGGATCTTTTTCCAGTCCGTGGTCTTAAAAACGACCGGAATCAACAGGGCCAGGAGTGCCGGACCGCCAAGCCCCAGTTCCTCGCCGCCCACGATCCACAACAACAGGATCAGGATAAGCATCCCGAATGTGACATACTCCGCGTATGTCATCTTGCCCATCTTTTTGGTCTCCTCTTTGATGGCAGTAAGTCCCGGGGTGAGGTCCTTGGTCTTTATTTTTCTTCCAAAAAGAACCAGCATGTAAACGGCCACAAGTACCCCAAGGATCGGAACGATCGGGAGCCCGTATTTCATCCAGGTGAAAAAATCCATGGGCACGTTGTATTCACTCCAGAACCCCATCATAATGACGTTCCGGCCTCCCGCGGCGGGCGATCCTATACCTCCCACATTCAGTGAATAGCAAAGCGAAAACATCAGGAACTTTGCCAGGGCAGGGTCGTGTTCTATCCTGCCTCCCGTGCTCCTTGCCGATACCGCCCCGAAATAAACCGCCGCCATCACCGGTGTCATAAACGCACACATGGCATGGGCGGATATGAATGAACCGACAACGGCCATGCTGATACACAAGACAAAGATGGGAACCATAAACCCCTTAGTCCAACCCAAAAGCCAGCTTGCAAGCCGCTTGTGCAAACCCACATCCACGACGGCCACACCCATGGCCAGGACCCCCAGCAGAAACATGGGGGCGTCACCCGCAAAGGTCTTGCCTATCATACCGCGTGGAAGGAGGTGCAGAAAGTAGGCCAGGATGGGCATCAACACACCCGTCAACCCGATAGGGATTGCCTCGGTGGCAAAAAAGATGACCGCCATGGGGATAATTCCCAGGACAATCATGGTCTTGTGGGCGGCATCCGCAGCGCTGTGGGCAACCTCCCATTCCATCATTCTTTTGGCAAAACCATATTTCTCAACTATCTCTACCATAGACTGGGGCGTGGGCAGGATAAAGGCAATCAGAATAAAAATACCGGCGCCAATGCAGATCCAGAGCAACTTATTGGCCAGAATTCCGCCTCCACCTGCATCATGTTCCATTTCGTGGCTCATAAAGAAGGACCTCCTTTCCTCTCTTCCCTTCGATTCCGGACATCTTAGGCTTGCGCCGGTGTTCAGATCACACAAGCTTTCATGATCCCAAAGATCTCTGCAAACACATCGGTAAGCCGCAATATACCCACAATATCTTTCCCCCTGGTGACGAGCAAGGAGTGGTGATGACCCATGATAAGGTGGTGTGTTGCATGCTCCAGGGTGGCGGTTTCCTCTATATATTCACCCTTAGTAAGTTTATACATAAACTTCTTCACCTTAATCTGGGCAGCCTTGGTGCATATGTCTCTGAGGGGGCTTTCCCAGAGGGGCTGATGTTCCAGCATTGATTTGAGAAATTGAGGACTGAAACCGGCCCGGGATAACCTGCCGGGGTCTCCCAGGTCCAGATATGCCGGCTCAAGGGCCCTGAGCACATCGTGCTGGCTTATCTTTCCCACGATGCGGCCTTTCTTGTTATAGACGAGTATGGCCCTGTGCAAATACTTATACCGCGTTCGATCCAGCTTGTTCTGGGCCTCTTCCAGCGCCACCACTGCCTCGAACAAGGTGGCCTCCTGGGAAACCGTAGCATATTCTTCAAGAGGCACCATCAGATCTCCTACTTCTATGGTTTTCATTTCATCCCCCTCCATTATTTTTTGGATTTCCAGGTTGATGAGTGGTTCTCAGACGGTCCAGCCCCATGCTGTGAATAATATCACAAGCCTTTTTGCCATTTTTTACCCATTAAAAAAGGCCAATGCAAGAAAAAACGTCAGGATCAGCCGTTTACCAGCTTGACGACCCTGGAATCGGTGAAGTAATCGATGACATTGAGGCAGCCGTAGTCCTGTTGAATATTGAACATGTTGACCATATCCAGGCCAAGTGCCTTGCAAAGAATAACCCGGTTAACGGCCCCATGGGCAACGATGACAATATCCTTGCCCTCTTGCTCCAGAAGAATACGGTCATAGATCTTTGCTATTCTTTCAGAGAAGCGCCCAACCGACTCCCCTTCCCCCGGGGGCTGATAATTGACCAGGTCGGCCTGCCGTTTGGTAAGTTCGTCCGGGAAATTCTTGCGAATCTCCGCCAGGGTGAGACCTTCCCAGTCGCCAAAACATATCTCCTTGAGTTCGGACAAAAAATGGACGAGAACATCGTGATAACGGGCGATCAGACGCGCCCCCGCGGCGGATCTTCTTAAGACGCTGGAATAGATGGCCCCGATCTCCGCAAACCGGAGACGTTCTGCCACCTGCTGCATCTGGAGAATACCGATCTCCGTAAGATCCACCTCGGTGTGACCGTAGACCGGAAAGTTTTCGTAGCCGTTTATCTGGCCGTGCCTTACAAGATATACCCTGTTTATGCGTTTCATGGCGAATGATCATAGATATTGGGCACTTTGATGTCAATGGAGCATTTTGGACACCCGTTCTTATCAATTTGACTTTATCAAACCCGGCCAATATTGTATAAGCCCTCAAGCCACTAGGCGCCCAAGGGTGTAAATCAGGAGTGTTGGAGTACTCCATTACTCCGTTACTCCAAATACGATAAACTCCTCGTTTGATACGGTGTGGATGGCTATCCTTTACCAACGGCCGTGAGTTACACCCGGCGCCCAATTATATTGGGAGGTAACAGGTGGATTTAGAGTGGGCTTCGGCTCAAATAATGTTTGCCGCAAAATGTTTTTCCGTGGAACCATAGGTTATGAATAAGCCCCGCGAGGAATGCTTTGGGATCCTGGACAAGGTCTTTCCCATGGGAAGGGAGGGGCTGAGAGAGATTGTGCCCACGTGTTTTGATTGCCCCGAGAAAGGACCCTGCCTCAAGGCCGCCCTGGCAACCAAAGAAGGCCTCGCCCTAAGGGGTAAGACCCTCGACCGCTCACCTGCCAGCGGATTTATTGACCGGGTCAAGAGATGGTCTGAAAGAAAGGAACTCAGCCGGCTCACGAAACAGGAGCAAGGAAAGCGGAGATGACCTTTGAGCTAGTTTGTCCCTACTGCCAGTTTTCAAAAGAGGTCCCCAAAGAAAAGATTCCTGTGGGCACGAAGCGAGCACTCTGCCCTAGATGCGGTCAGCGTTTTGCCATCTCCATTCCCGAAGCAGCCCCACGCTCGGTCATTGACAGGGCAGCAACGGACAGTGAGTTCAAGGGGCCGGAGGAAGAAACACAAAAGGAATTCTGGCGCCGAGGGGCCCCCTGGGAGGATAGGTCCGATGTGGGCCTTTGGCAGGGAATCTATCAGACGTTTAGGGAGGCCCTTTTTTCTCCCGGGACGCTATTCAGTACCATGACCTACACCGGGGGCATGAAGGAACCCCTTGCCTTTGGTCTCCTGGTTGGCTCCATAGGCAGCATGTTCAGCCTCTTCTGGCAGTTCCTGATGTTCTCCGGGGGAATCGCTTCCTTTGGTTTACTGGTGTCTGACCAGCTCCCGATCGGTCTTTTTTTCCCGGTCTTTCTGGTCGTTGTCCCCATCTTTGTGACAGTGAGTATCTTCCTTTACACCACGGTTCTGCACCTGTTACTGCTTATGGTAAAAGGGGGTAAAAACGGTTATGAGGCCACTTTCAGGGTGGTTTCCTACTCACAGGCAGCCCAGATGGTGGGTCTTGTTCCTCTCATCGGGGGCTGGATTGGCGGGATCTGGCAGCTTATTGTTCAGGTAATCGGGCTCCGCGAAATCCATGGGACATCCTATTTGAGGGTAATCCTTGCCTTCTTGATACCGGTGGTCCTCTTGATCCTCCTTGCGATTGCGGTCCTGATCCCCGTGCTCCTATATTTTTTTGGAAATGTCACCGTCTCATACGGATAAACGGGGAATTCGAGGTTTCGGGTGTCAGGTGTCAGGTTGCAGGTGTCAGGATCGCCAACTTCGAACCTTGAACCTTGAACCTTGAACTTAGAACATCGAACCTATAAAAGGTTACAAAAAACAAAAAATGTAACTTCTCAATATAATTTCTCAAAAACCCTCTAGCATACCATTGCCTTAAGGAAATTGAGACTATGTCAAATGAAATCCTAAGCTGGATCGCTGACGAAACACGCTTGCTGGCGCTTGTCAGTGATCTTTCCACTGCCACCCTGTTGATTGTTGTTGCTGTTTGTATCCTTATCCTCTCAAAAGGGGCCGACTGGATGATCGATGGTGTTGTTCACCTCGCAAATAGGACCGGCCTGCCAAGAATCGTCATCGGCGCCACCATTGTCTCCCTCGGCACCACAACTCCGGAGGCATTTGTCTCGGTTATGGCGGCCTGGATGGGCAACCCGGGGTTGGCCCTGGGTAACGGTGTAGGATCCATCATCGCGGATACGGGCCTTATCTTCGGGCTGGCCTGCGTGCTGGTCTCCATGCCCATGGACCGCTTCATCCTCAATCGAACGGGTTGGGTTCAGGTGGGCTCGGCAACACTGCTCGTGGTAATTTCCCTGATCCTCTTGGCGACCACCAAGGGCCAGCCGATCCTCGGGAGATGGGTGGGCTTTCTGTTTCTCTTTCTCCTTCTCGGCTATATGTATATTACCTATGTATGGGCCAGACAGGGCGTGGCGATTGGAGAAGAAGAAGAAGGAGAGCCCTCCTCTACGGGTTTGGCCATGGCTATCCTCATGATTGTGGGAGGCCTTTTTCTGGTGGTCCTGGGCGCCAGGGTATTGATTCCCTGCGCCTCTGAAATCGCGACCCGTTTCGGGGTCCCCGAGGACGTCATCGCGGCCACCTTGGTTGCCTTTGGCACCTCACTTCCGGAATTGATCACGGCCATTGCCGCCATCCGCAAGGGACATCCTGAAATCGCCGTTGGGAACATTGTCGGCGCAGATGTCCTCAACTGCCTCTTTGTGGTGGGTGCTGCGGCGGCAGCCAGGCCCCTTGAGATTCCGCCCAACTTCTTTACCTTCCATTTCCCTGCCATGCTCGCCATTCTCTACTCGTTTAGGGTCTTTATTTCCGTGAACAGGACCGGCAGGTTCAAGCGGTGGCAGGGGGCCTGGCTTTTGGGGATTTATCTGGTTTATGTTATCTCTCAGTATGCCTTAAACATAGGCAGTGCCCACGGATAAGCAGTAAAGATCCGGGCCCAGAGGACCCGGCTTTGGTTATCCCCGGAGGGGATTAGTCTACTGCAATTTGAATGGCTCAAGGAGTGATGGAGTACTGGAGTGATGGAGTGTTGAAAGAGCTACCTGATCACCTATGGTGGTAATAGACAAACCCAGTTCCTGAAAACTCACTGCCTTTTATGCTTTTTCCAATACTCCAATACTCCATCACTCCAATACTCCAGGTCAATCCTGTCAGGCAGAGCCATTTACTCTGACCTGGCCCTGAGGACCAGGATTTCTATTTTGAATTAAAAAAAGCGAGGCCGTACATTGGCAAACGGGATTGACTATAAAAATGTCTTGAACCCTGCCCAGTTGGAGGCGGTCATGACCCTTGAGGGTTCTCTCCTGGTCATCGCCGGGGCAGGCAGCGGAAAGACCAGAACGCTGGTCTACCGCGTGGCACGGCTGGTCGAGACGGGTGTTCCTCCCGAGTCCATCCTGTTGCTCACCTTTACCAGAAAGGCCGCCCAGGAGATGCTGGACAGGGCAACGGGTCTTTCAGACGCGAGATGCAGGTTCGTGTCCGGAGGGACCTTTCATTCCCTGGCCCTGAGGGTACTCAGGGTCCATGCCGAGCTCGTGGGTTTCAGAAATTCCTTTACCATACTGGACCGATCGGACATGGAAGAGGTCATCCGTTCGCTCGTCCCCGAACTTCAGATTCCCAAGGGCGCCCCGAGATTCCCAAAGCGGGGCACCCTGGCCAACATCTTGAGTAAATCGGCAAATCTCGAGAGGCCTGTGGATGAATTTATGACGGAAGAATACGGGCAGTTCCTCCACTTCATCTCTGAGATCGACAGGCTTGGGAAGCTCTATGCGGACTACAAGAAATCCAACCTGTTGATGGACTACGATGATCTTATCCTCTACCTGAGGAGGCTCTTGGCAGAAAGGGAAGAGGTCCGGCAGGACCTGGGCCGGCAATATCACTATGTCATGGTGGATGAGTATCAGGATACCAATACCATTCAGGCCGATATTGTCAGGTGGCTGGCACATGAACACAGAAATATCATGGTGGTAGGGGACGACTCTCAGTCCATTTACTCTTTCAGGGGTGCCAACTACAAAAATATGTTTGACTTCCCGGCCCAGTTTCCGGAGGCCAGGATCATAAAACTGGAAGAGAACTACCGTTCCACCCAGCCGGTCCTTACCTTCACAAATGCCCTTATGCGTCCTGCCGGTGAAAGCTATACAAAGTGCCTTTTCACAAAACGCCCGGGAGGGGAACGCCCAAAGGTGGTTGACACCAGGACAGAACCGGAACAGGCCGCCTTTGTGTACCAGTGCATTCGCGAACAGGTAGATCAGGGGCGCTCTCTTGCCGATTTCGCGGTCCTCTTCCGGGCGGGGTATCACTCCTTTGAGCTTGAGGCGGAACTCACGCGCCAGGCGGTCCATTATGTAAAATATGGCGGGTTCAAGTTCCTGGAATCGGCCCACATAAAGGATTTTCTCGCGCATCTGAGGGTGATGGTAAACAAGGATGAGGCCGTGAGCTGGATCCGCATCCTGCGGCTTGTCAGAAATGTGGGGCAGGGAAAGAGCCAGACCATCATCCGATGGATGAGTGAAAACAAAATCCCTCCGGGACGGGTTGGGGAATGGCCCGGGGCTGCCAAGAATGTCACCGGCCTGAAACCCCTCTCCAAGCTCATATCCCGCCTGGCCACGCACCGCATCAAACCAAAGAAGGCCGTGGAGGAGGTCCTGGACTACTATCTCCCCATCTTGAAGGAGAAATTCGACGACTATCCAAGGCGAGAGAGGGAGCTGGAACAGCTGATTTCCATGGCCAGCCGATACAGAAAATTGAGAAGCTTTCTGGATGATCTGGTCCTGGAGCCCCCCACCAGCCCTGCAGATCTCGATGCTGAGGGGAGGGCCGAGACCCTTACCCTCTCAACGGTCCATTCGGCCAAGGGTCTGGAATGGCCGGTGGTGTTTATCATCTGGGTCATGGATGGGAGGTTCCCTCCCTTGAGGGCCTTTGATAAGCCTTCGGCACTGGAAGAGGAACGCCGCCTCATGTATGTGGCAGCCACCCGTGCCAGGGACCAGTTGATCGTCTGTTATCCTGGACGGGAATCAGCCGCCTCATGGCCCATGGCAGGCCGGGGGAACGGGTTGTCATCTTTTATCCGGGAGATCCCCAATGATGTCATTTCCTATGAGTCGGTTGGAATTCCAAGAAGGTTTTCCGGCTCTTTCCGGGAGACGAAATCCCCCAATGTCCTTCATAAAGACAAGGGGGAATCATCAGGGTTCTCTCCCGGCGACAGAGTCAGCCACCCGGCCTTCGGTCCGGGGGTGGTCTCAAAGTTTGTCGATGATGACAAGGTGGAAGTGCTTTTCAGGAACTTCGGGCGTAAGTTGTTGCATATGGAGTACACAACCCTGGAAAAGGCGTGAGAAACCGTTACCCCCTTTTCTCCTTCCTCTTTTCAAGAGCCGCCAGGATCTTCTCGGGCGTGATGGGCAGATCTCTTATCCGGACCCCTATGGCATCATATATTGCGTTTGCAATGGCGGGGGCTGTTGGCACGAGACCCGGTTCACCGACACCTTTGGCACCGAAAGGGCCTTCTTTGTCATCGGTCTCGATACATTCTATGTGTATGGGAAAGTCCATGTCCGGGGCCGAGAATATCTTATAATCCAGAAAGTTGGGATTGAGGTTTCTGCCATTATGCGTCTTGTATTCTTCAGATAGGGCGTATCCAAGGCCTTGCGCTATCCCGCCGTAGATTTGCCCCTTGACCGTCTGTTTGCTGATGACCTTTCCCACATCATGGGCCGCCACAAACCTCAGGATCTTTACTTTTCCCGTCTCTAAATCCACCTCCACTTCGGCCCCCTGCGTGCCAAAGATGTAGGTGGCGGAGAGGTTCCCCCTCCCTGTCCTGGAATCGACCATCTGGTTGGGGGGATCATAAAATGCCTCAGATACAACCATCCGGCCCTGCTCCTTATGGTGTGCCGCCCTCAGAATTTCATCAAGTCTTACCCGAAGAAGGGAATTATCAGGCTCTTCCCTCAAAAAAACATGGTTCTCTCTCAGTTCAAGCTCCGATGGATCGAAGAGCCTTTCATAGTCGAGGTCGGGTATCTCAAAGTCGGGGTCCTTTTCTTGACGTTTCTTCAGATTGGCTTGCACCCGGTCCATAAAGAGTTCCGAGCACAAATCAAATATCTTTTTCCTGGCCTTCTCAGCGGCCATGATAGCTGCATTGCAGGAGGTAAAGGCCCCCCGGCTGGCATGTGTCCCCACATCCCAGGGGCATGTGGCCGTATCCCCTGAGACAATGGTCACCCTATCGGGTGTCACTCCCAGGGCCTCAGCTGATGCCAACATAAGTGCCGCATTGAATCCCTGTCCCATTTCCACACCGCCGGTAAAAACTGAGACGTGCCCAAAGTCATCCAGTTTCATGACAATCCCTGTGCCATCCGAACGGTAAACCCTGCCGGAGCCACCAACGTGGAAAAGCGATGCCATGCCAACCCCCCGGGCCTTTTCCCTCCCCTTTCCTCGCTTTTCCTTCCAGTTAAGCTTATGGGCAACTGTCTTCAGACAATCCTTGAGACCGCAGGTGGTGATTTCGAGACCCATGGGGCTCACTTCGTCAGGGATGTTGCTGTTAATCATCCTGAAATCAAAGGGATCGATCCCGGCTGCCTCGGCAAGGTGATCCATGTTGCTCTCCATGGCCCAGGCAGCCTGGGGGTTTCCGTATCCCCTCATGGCCTGGCAATAGGTGTTGTTGGTGTATACGATCTTTGTCTCATAAAAGACATTCGGGACCCTGTAAAGGGATGAAATGGGGAGCATCATGACGCCCGGTGTGGTGGCACCCCAGGAGGTGTAGGCCCCATTGTCCAGTACCATCCTGACCTCCCTGAAGGTCAGCAAGCCATTCTTGTCGCATCCCTGGATAATATGGGTCCTTGTGGGCTGACGGGGGGAGAGGGTACTAAATTCTTCTTCCCGGCTAAACACGATTTTAACCGGCCTCCCGGTCTTGTAAGCCAGGAGTATGGCGATGTATTCATATCCATGGGTGTCAAGGCCTGTGCCGAATGCGCCTCCCAGTGCGGGAACGATGACCCGCGAGTTCTTTCCCTTCAGCCCCATGGCCGCGAGGGCCTGGTTAAAGTCGTTTTGCGCCAGAAAAGGTATCTGGGTCTTTGCATGGATAATCAGATTGTTATTGAGGTCAAACTCCGCGATGCAGCCGGCCGTCCCCATACAGGACTGCTGTACAAGGGGTGTCTCCAGGCGATCCTCGGCAATGTAATGCGCGTTGTCCTTGGCGTTTTCCACGTCACCCGAGACAAATTTCCAGGGGACCGGCAAGAGGTTGTCTTTGGTGGGCCGCCCCCGGGGATCTTTTTCATGAATGAGGGGGGCTCCTGCTTTTAGAGCATCTTCAGGATCAAATACGGACGGCAGTTCCTCATACTCAATCTTGATCAGGGAAACTGCCTCTTCCGCGATTTCAGGGTCTGTGGCGGCAACCGCAGCAACCTCATCCCTGAACTGCCTCACCTTGCCCCGCTTGAGGATATGATTGTCTTTTATAAACCCAAACCGGATTTCCGGGGTGTTGTAACCCGTAATAACCGCGTGAACCCCCGGGAGCCTCTCAGCCCGGGTTGTGTCCACATTCAAGATCTTCGCGTGCGCGTATTCGCTGTACTTAATCTTGCCGTAAAGCATGTTGGGCCTGGTAAGGTCATGAATGTAGATGGCCTTCCCCGCCACCTTTTCAGGGGCATCAGGCCTTGGGGCTTCGGTGCCAACAAAACTCAGGTCGCTCATTGCCTGCGGGCTCCAAAAAGGTTTTTCATTTCCAATCTTAAACACCACGGTTCTATGACAGATCTTCAGCGGCCTTTCTGATTGAGTCAACAATCTGAACGTATCCGGTACAGCGACATAGATTGCCTGAGATCCCCCTTCTTATCTCCTCATCACTGGGTTTTGGGGTTTCATCCAACAGGGCCTTTGAAGACATGACCATGCCCGGGGTGCAAAATCCGCATTGGACCCCTCCCTTTTCCACAAATGCCTCCTGAATCGGGTCCAGAATGTTACCCTCCCCCACCAGGCCTTCAATGGTCGTCACCGTCTTGCCCTCCAGTTCAAAGGCCGGGTAGATGCATGAATTCACATTTGCGCCATCAATCAGGATCGTGCACGCACCACACTCCCCCTGGCCGCAGCCTTCCTTTGTCCCGGTTAGCTGGAAGTCTTCCCTGAGCACCTCCAATGCCATCTTGTGGGAGGGCGCTTCGATAGAGACCTTATGGCCGTTCAGGGTGAAATGGATCACCCTGCGGGTGCTGGACCCAGTATCCGGGCCCTCGGCTTCTTCGGACTCCCCTTTTTTCAGTGCCCCTAAAACCCCTCCAACCTCGCCCTTTGTCTTCCACTCGGCCTTCCCGCCGGGGCGGTGGCCCCCGGGGGCCGCATTCTTGAGGGCCGCGTTGATGGCCCTTTTTATCAGGACGCCCGAGACGACTCTCCGGTAATCCTCTGTTGAACGAACATCCGTGATGGGGGTTACGTCGTCCTGCACAAGCCGGCCTATCCGCTCCAGGAGATCCAGGCTGATCTCCTGGCCTTCAACCAGTTTTTCCACACCCTTGAGGCGTAGGGGGACAGGCGCCACCGCCCCCACCGAGAGCCTGCATTTCACACAGATTTTTTTGTCCATGACAAGCAGGGCCGCTGCGTTGACAATGGCGATATCCTGGCTCAGGCGACCTATCTTCAAAAACGCCATACCCGTATGGGGTGCCTTTTCAGGAATTTTTACCTCCTTTAGGATCTCAGTGGACCCCAGACAGTTCTGCCCGGGTCCTGTAAAAAACTCCTCAACAGGGACTGAACGTACGCCTCCGGGTCCCTCCAGAAAGAGACTGGCCTCCAGGACCATCAGAGGGGGTGCGCAATCAGCCGACGGGGCTGAATTACATAAGTTCCCGCCCATTGTTGCAACATTTCTAACCTGCGGATTTGCCAACACGGAAACGGCCTGTGCCAAGACCGGATACTCGGTTGAAAGGACGGGGTTTCTCTCAATGTCTCTAAAGAGGGTCATGCCCCCCAGACGCACCCCACCGTGGAGGGAAATCCCATCCAACTCGCGTATACCCCTCAGGGAAATCAGGGCATGAGGCTTTATGACCCTTTGATTGACGCGCACCATGACATCTGTGCCCCCGGCAATATACCTGGCCCCTTGCCCGAACCTCTCCATCAATGTATATGCCTCTTTGAGAGCCCGTGGCTGGTAGTATTCAAACCGTTTCATCCATGATCTCCCACCACAATCTCATCCTATTGCTCCCTGTTGTCAAAAACGCGCCGGCTCTTTCTCTCGGATCTGGGCAGGGAACCATACCCCAGAAGTTCTACGGTCGCGCTTACGAGGATCTGCTTCTTGATCTCTTCGCCGATCTTCTTGGTCAGTTCCGGGTCCCGGTCATTTTGTACGCCATGATCACGCTCCACCTTCAATGTCATGTAGTCTCGACCATCTTCCTTCCTGTCCAGGATTATCTGGTACTCACTTCCGATCCCCCTGATACCTGAAAGGACATGGTCAACCTGCCCCGGATAGATATTTACAGCCCGAAAGATGATCATGTCATCCGAGCGACCCAGGATACGATCGTGCCGCGGCAGCACGGAGCCGCATTGACATTGACCGGGGATCAAACGGGTCAGGTCCCTTGTCCGGTAGCGGATCAGAGGCACCGCCTCTTTTGTAAGTGTCGTGACCACCATCTCTCCCGTCTCCCCCTCGGGGACCGGGGCCAGGGTCTCGGGGGCCAGGATTTCCAGGATGTAGTAATCCGCCCAGTAGTGGATTCCTGTGTGGTGGATGCAGTCCAATCCTGTCCCAGGGCCGTAAAGTTCCGTCATCCCAGGGATATCGAACAGATGATCCAAACCCAGAAGATCCTTTATCCGGTTTCTCATGGCATCGCTGGATCGCTCGGACCCAAAGATCATCTTCCTGAGCCTTATCTTGTCCTTTATGCCCCTCCTGTTTACCTCTTCGGCCATAAGCAGGCCCATGGACGCGGTACAGCACATGACCGTGCTCTGAAAATCCATCAGAAACTGGCATTGCATATCCAGGTTCCCTGGGCCTGCCGGGACCGCCATGGCACCATAGGCCTCGCATCCCATCTGGAAGCTGATACCCGCGGTCCATATACCATATCCCACTGCCAACTGCACCCGGTCTTCAGCAGCCAACTGGGCCATTTCGTAACAACGGGCGAAAAAATGGGTCCAGTCATCGATATCTTTCTGGGTGTAACACAAGACCTTCCTCTTTCCCGTTGTGCCTGAAGAGGCGTGCATACGCACCACGTCCTCAAACGGCACGGAAAGGAGCGGAAACGGGTACTCCTCCCTCAGATCGCCGGCACTGGTAAAGGGGAGTCTCTCAAGATCCTCAAGCGTACGGATAGATTCAGGACCCACACCTGCCTCATCCAGTTTCGCTCTATAAGAAGGAGACCCGTGATAGGCATGTCCCACGGTCCACTTGAGCCCCGCGAGTTGTAATTTTTTTAACTCCTTTTGGGTCTCCACCCGTGGCATAAACGTCTTTGTCATGATTCCAAAAACCTCTCCAACCGTCCATACGAGTATTTAATCGACAGTGATCAATATTCAATCGTCAATCGTCAATCATCAATCCAAACCCCTACTTCGCCATCTCTGGTATGATCAAGACGAGTTGGGGAAAGATTATCAGGATAGCGATGCAGATCAGACAGGCCACCAGAAAAAAGCTCACGCCCTTGAAAATCGTACCCAGTTCAATCTCCGGGGCCAGTGCTTTAACCACATAGATGTTGACACCAACGGGCGGTGTGATGGCCCCCATGGTAGTCACCATGGTGAGGATAATGGCGTACCAGATGGGGTCAAACCCCAGAGCCATTCCCAGGGGAAAAAAGATGGGGATGGTAAGCACCAAAAACCCCAGGGAATCCACAAAACAGCCCCCGATCAGATAGATCAGCAATATGATTGCCAGAATCACATAGGGTGACACAGGAAGCCCGGAGACAAATTCGGCCACCAGGAAAGGGAGCCGGGTCACGGCCAGAAATCGGCCAAAAATTATGGCCCCCGTCACAAGAAAAAAGACCATGGCCGAAATCTTGAGAGTCTCCTTGATGGAGTTGATAAAACCTTGCCATGTCAGCCTGCGGGTGGTGATTGTAACGACAAGTGTAAAAAAGACGCCAACCGCCCCGGCCTCGGTGGGCGTGAACATTCCGGTGTAGAGACCGCCGATTACCAGGACAAATATAGCCAGGGCCTCAATGATCCCGGTCAGCGATCTCAACTTCTCCTTGATACCCGTTCTTGGCCCTGCAGGGCCTAGCTTTGGATTGATCCGGCAGAGGACAAAGATGGTAAGCACAAACAGAATTCCAAGGAGGATGGCAGGCAGGATACCCCCAAGGAAGAGCTTGATTATGGATTGCTCTGTCTGAAGCCCGATTATGATCAGGACCACACTGGGGGGCATAACCGTCCCCAATGTACCCCCCGTAACAACGGTGCCGCTGCTCAAGATGGTATGGTAACCATATTTTTTCATCTGCGGGAGGGCCACTGTCCCCATGGTGGCGGCCGTGGCCGTGTTGGAACCACAGATGGCCGCAAAGAGTTCATCCGCTCCGATGGTGGCTATAGCCAGCCCGCCCCGCCAGTGTCCAAACCACTTGTATGCCGCGTTATAAAGTCGTTCAGCAATACCCGAATTGAATGCAAGGTATCCCAAGAAGATGAAAAGGGGTATCACTGTCAGGCCGTATTTTGAGAAAGTGGCCCAGATATCTGTCCCCACCACGTTTATTGCCGCCTT
>JADHXI010000098.1 GCA_016783065.1 Desulfobacteraceae bacterium
CACTGTGTCCATTGTCTTTCTGATGCCGGGGCGGCGTCAGAGGATGAGTTAACCACAGTGGAGTGCTGTGGCGTGGTGGATCAACTGACTTCTCAAAGGGTGTTTCAGGTCAATATTGGCGGCGGTGAACCGTTTATCCGGGAGGACTTCATTGATCTGTTGAGATATTCTCACGAAAAGGGATTGGTCACCTGCGTGAGCACCAATGGAATGTTGATAGACAGGGAGTTGGCCAGACGGTTATCCAGGCTTGAGATGCTCTATCTTCAGGTGAGTCTGGATGGTGCCACAGCCCATGTGAACGACCCAATACGGGGAAAAGGGACGTACAAGAAGATTGTGAATGCCGTGGAGTACCTGGCCAGTGAGGAAGTTCCCTTTAGCATCAACGCGGTCCTTACCCGGACAAACTATCCTCAACTGGATGATTTGAGAGGGATGGCAGGAGAGTACGGGGCAGAATTGAGGGTTTCCCGGTTTCGACCCTCGGGCAGGGGCCGGGAGAGCCGGGATTACCTGGGACCGAGCAAAGATCAGTTGGAGTCTTTTGCGGAATGGCTGGAGGAACACGACCTGGTGCGGACCGGAGATTCCTTTTTTTGTCTCACCTCTGAGTTCCGGCGCAGAAAGGGGCTTGATATGTGCGGGGCCGCCAAGATGACCTGCTGCATATCACCGACCGGGGATGTCTACCCCTGTGCATTCCTGCAGGAAAGCCCTTTTTTTTCGGGGAATGTTTGTGAGGACACCTTGAAGAGCATCTGGGACAATTCCATGGTCTTTGCCCGGTTTCGCGATCTAAATGTTGATACCTGTATGACATGCACCCGGTTTGAATCCTGCCGAGGGGGATGCCCGGCCATGGCGTATCATACCTATAACGATATCAACATGCCTGATCCGGAATGTTTGGTGAACCTGAAGAGGATTGAGAATTGAATCTTGGCGATTGAGAATTGAATATTGACGATTGGGTGGATGGGATTGAGGAATTGATGATTGTTGATTGATGATTGTTGATTGATGATTGTTGATTGGACGGGTGACTGCATGTTTGGATGATTGGCTGGATTGAGGAATTCAGGGACTGGGAATTCAAGAAGTCCGATCGGAGTCAGCAAAACTCACAGGATCTGTCGGATTTTCATATTTGATGACTGAGTTTCGGAGCATCTTGAGGGTTTCTTCGGGCTCCGTAGAATAGGGGACAATTTTTAGCACAGGTTTGCCGCGATCAGTGATGATCAGTGCCTTCCCTGTACGTTCCACCTCCCGAAAATATTGAAGCGCATGAAATTTGAACTTGGATTTTGATACTTGATGTTCCATATTAAGACTGTGGGATTTTGACCCAAAATAGAATGAAATTATGTGATTATTATACCATGGTAAGCATTAAAGTCAAATGTAAGCCGAGGATTGTAACTCGTGAGCTATGAGCATGTATGATAACTTGTTCAGTCCTATAGCCTTGGGTAACCTGACCCTGCCCAACCGGATCTGTTTTTTGGCCCACCGGACCAATTTTGCCAGGAGAGGCCGTATTGACGACCGGCATGTGGCCTACTACCGGCGGAGGGCCAAGGGCGGATGCGGGTTGATCATCGTGGGAGAACTCTCCATTCATCCAAACGATCGGCCGTGGGAGGCTATGATCAAAGGCTATGGGGAACGGGTGATCCTAGACTACCGGAAGCTCACAGAGGCCGTACATGAATTTGAGATCCCCATTTTTGCTCAGCTCTGCCATCATGGTTTTCAAAGCAGCGGGGCCATATCACGGCGGGGGGTGTGGGGGCCGTCAGCAATTGCCGACATCGCCTTTGGCGAGACTGCCAAGACCATGGAGCCGGAAGACATAAAAACGGTTGTCGAGGCCTATGCCCGGGCAGCCGAATTGGCTCGGGAGGGCGGGTTTGACGGGCTTGAGATTGATATGGGTTCCGAATCACTTCTCAGACAGTTCCTGTCTCCCATCAGCAACCACCGGGATGATCAGTACGGCGGGAGCCCGGAGAATCGATTGCGTCTGTCCCTGGAAGTCATTCATAAGGTTCGGCAGGCGGTTGGCGCGGATTTTACTGTCGGTGCCCGCCTCTGTCTGGATGAACAGTTCTGGGGCGGTATTACCATCGATGATTCCGTTAATTTTGCAGAGTCTCTTGAAAAAACGGGCAAGGCGGATTTCCTGAATGCCACGTTGGGCACTTACTACAATCTCCACCTCAACATGGCCTCCATGCATACAGCAGAGGGTTTTGCATTGGATCTTGCCGACCAGGTGAAAAGGGCGGTCAGCATCCCCGTGATAGCGGCTCATCAGATTTCCACGCCCCAGATGGCAGAGGAGATCCTGGCGAACGGTCAGGCGGACATCATCGGGCTGATGAGGCCACTGATCTGCGATCCTGATTTCCCCGCAAAGGCCCGGGAAGGACGCGTTGATGAGATCAGGCTTTGTGTGAGAGACAATCAGGGCTGCATCGGTCGAATCAACAGGTCCCGAACGCTGGGCTGTATCCAGAACCCTGATGTGGGATTTGAAGATTGCAGATTGCGGATTGCGGATTGCGGAATGAAAAATACAGATCAATCATTAATCACCAATCCGATGTCCAAGGTCCAAGGTCCAAGGTCCGATGTCCAAGGTCCGAAGTCCGAAGTCCGAAGTCCAAAGTCCGAGGATAATCATCAATCGGCAATCGGCAATCGGCAATCGGCAATCAAGAAGCGTGTCATTGTGGTGGGAGGTGGTCCCGGAGGACTGGAGGCAGCGCGGGTGGCGAGGGAAAAAGGCCACGAGGTGACGCTGTATGAAATGGAGGATAGGGTAGGGGGGCAAATCAATCTTGCCAAGAAAGGGGTCGGCAGAGAGGGGATGGCAGAAATCATCCGACACCTGACCCGCATGCTGGAAGCGCTTGAGGTGGAAATTATAACAGGCAAAGAGGTTACATCGGACTTTGTTTTGGAGAAGAGGTCCGATGCCGTGATCGTGGCGACAGGTTCAAGGCCGAAAAAAAGACCGGTGCCTGGTGAGTATGGGCCACCTTTTGTGCTCAATGTAGAGGAGGTCCTGGAGGGCCGATTCCCGGTGGGTGAGAAGGTCATTTTTGTGGATGAAAACGGGGGGCATCATGCCACCGCGACCGTGGAACTCCTTGCCGATCAGGGAAAGCAGGTGGATATGGTGACCAGTGAACTCTTTATTGGTATGGACCTGGCCCCCATCAATGATCTCTATCTGACCCGGCAGCGGCTTTTGCAAAAGGGTGTCACCTTCAGGACGGATCTGGTGGTGGACGCGATTGACGGGGCTGGGGTAGCGGCCCACGACATCTTTACAAACGAGCCGGTCATTCTGGAGGGGTACGACACCATTGTCTTGGACATGGGGAATGAATCCATAGACCGGCTTTATCGGGAACTCAAGGGAAGAGTAAACGGGCTTTACCGTGTCGGAGACTGTGTGGCGCCCAGGGGTATTGGTATGGCGATTCTGGAAGGAAATCGGGTGGGGGGGCGGTTGTGAGTGAATTGAGATATCTTTTTTCTCCGCTCAAGATCGGCAGTGTGGTGGTTCCCAACCGAATCCACTTTGCCGCGCACATGACCAACTTCGGGGAGGAGCAGAAGATCAGCCAGCGTCACATCTATTATTACCGGGAGCGTGCCAAGGGGGGGTGCGGACTGATCACCACGGAAGAGCTGACGGTCCACCCTTCGGATCACGCCTATGAAAGGCTGGTGGATGCTTTCAACCCTGAAGTAATACCGGGTTTCAGGGAGCTGACCAAGACTATTCACGAATATGATACCAAAATATTTGCCCAGTTAAACCATAACGGAATGCAGGCAGATGGCAGCATCTCAAGACTTCCGGTCTGGGGTCCTTCCCCGGGAAGCGACCGGATTTTTCGAGAGACCTGCAAGGAGATGGAGATCGAAGATATCAGGGAGTGTATCGATTATTTTGCCTTGAGCGCCGGCCACGCAGTGGAGGGAGGCTTTGACGGTATAGAACTCCAATTGGGCCACAGCTCTCTCATCAGGCAATTCCTGTCCCCTGCCACGAATTTCAGAAAAGATGGATACGGGGGTGATTTTGAAAACCGGATGAGGTTCTGCCTGGAGGTTGTTGATGCGGTTCGACAGGTGGTGGGGAAAGATTTTACGCTGGGGGTGCGCCTGAATGCCGATGAGATGCACCCGAGAGGCGGATTGACACTGGAAGACAGCAAAGAGATCGCCGCCCGTCTGGAATCCACCGGACAGGTGGATTTCATGGATCTCAGTATTGGGACGTTTCATAACCTCTACCTTGTGGAAGGTTCCATGCACACGCCATTGGCCTACACCGTGCCCCTGGCCGCTGGAATTCGATCTGTGATCAAAATGCCTGTATTCTGCACCAACCGGATAAATGATCCCCATCTTGCCGAAAAGATCCTTGAGGACGGAGATGCGGATATGATCGGAATGGTTCGTGCCCTCATCTGTGACCCGGAACTCCCCAACAAGGGATTGGAGGGGAGAACCGATGATATCCG
This sequence comes from Desulfobacteraceae bacterium, assembly GCA_016783065.1. Classification (GTDB taxonomy): domain Bacteria; phylum Desulfobacterota; class DSM-4660; order Desulfatiglandales; family Desulfatiglandaceae; genus JABMQV01. The sequence goes on from JADHXI010000098.1 coordinate 4,551, forward strand.
CCACTGTATTGCCTGCAATCAGGGCTGCATCGGGAGGATGGGTCTGGGGTACCGGCTGGGGTGTATCCAGAACCCGGCTGTTGGCGAAGAAAAGGACTTGGGCACGGGCACCCTGCACCCCTGCGAGACCCCAAAAAAGGTCGTGGTGGTCGGGGCCGGACCGGCCGGTCTGGAGGCGGCCCGGGTAGCCGCCCTGAGAAAACACCGGGTGGTGGTCTTTGAAAAGGAAGATGAAGTGGGGGGCCAGAACCTCGTTGCGGGATTGGCGGCGGGGCGGCAGGAGATCACCGGCGTGACTCGCTGGTTGGCAGGCCAGGTAAACAAGCTTGACATGGATATTCGCCTGGGGGTCGAGGCCGACGAGGAGAGGGTGTTGGAGGAAAAACCTGATGCCGTGGTGGTGGCGACAGGTTCCGTCCCCAAAGGAAACCCTTTCCCGGGTGATTATGATTTTCCCCAGGTGGTCAATACCCGGCAGGTGTTGAAAGGTGAAGTGGAAACGGGTCAGAGAGTGCTCCTCATTGATCTTGACGGCCATCATCAGGCCACGGGGACGGCCGAGTTTCTGGCTGAACTGGGCAAGACGGTTCATATGATCACCCCTGCTCTTTTTGTGGGGGGACAGCTTGGCCCCCTTCAGGATCTCCACCTTGCAAGGCAGCGGTTGGAAAAGAAGAAGGTAACCTTTACCCCTGATATCGCCGTGCTTGAGATCCAGGGCACCTTGGCGAAGGGACTCAATGTCTATTCCAATGAGATGATAGATTTTGACGGGTACGACACGCGTGTGCTTGCGACCGGGAACGAATCTCTGGACCGGTTGTATTTTGCGCTGAAGGGTAAGATAAAGGAACTCTATCGTATAGGCGATTGCGTGGCCCCTAGGAAAACGGATATGGCCATTATGGAAGGGCACAGGGTGGGAAGACTTATCTGATTGTTGATTTTAGATTGCCGATTTTAGATTGAATTGCTGAACCCGCGAACACCTACCGAAAGAGTTAAATGGACGCTGAAGAAAGGCTCAGATACGAGATCAACAAGTGCCGCAGATGTGAGGCGTGCAAAGATCTGCTGGATTTAGCGTGCGTGGTCTTTCCGGAGATGTTTGACCTGGTGGATAAGGAATGGGAAACAGGTGAGGCCATAACAACCGATCAACTGAGGCGGTTGGTCAACCTTTGTAATTTTTGTGCCGCCTGCCCCTGTTCTGACATACGCGCTGCCCTGATGGATGCAAAGACCGAGTATATGGACCGATTTGGTCTGGGTTTTAGGGTACGGGTCCTTGAAAACGTGGAGCGTTTGGGGAGACTGGGGGGCAGGGCACCACAATTCACCAATTCCCTGTTTAAAAACGGGACCACCAAGACCCTGATAACAAAGATCGCGGGGATTCACAGTGATCGAAGGATTCCCCCTTTTCCTCAAGAGAATTTTTCTGAGTGGCTCGGAAAGCGCAAGAAACGTGTTGATCCGGGCAGGAGGAAAAAGAGGAAAGTGGCCTACTTTGCGGGGTGTACGGCCAGATATTTTTTTCCCGATGTGGCCAAGTCCGTGGTTGAGGTCCTTGAGAGAAACCAAATCGAGGTATATTGTCCGGAACAAAAATGTTGTGGTATGCCGCCTCTTCTGGAGGGGGACAGGAAATTGACCCTTGAATTTGCAAGGGATAATGTGAATCGCCTGGCTGAAGCCGTGACAAAAGGATACGATATTGTCTGTTCCTGTCCAACGTGCGGGTACATGCTGAAGGAGATCTTGAAAATCGGCGCCAGCCAGATCATCTGGCATCAAGGCGCAGATGAGACAGAAACCGATTTTGCCCATGTCCAAGTGGGTCACGGGATAATTGGTGCCATATCGGGTCTCAGTTCCGTAAGGCTCCCAAAGAAATATCTTGACCTATTACTGAGGGACGAAGGTTTTTTCTCCTCCATAAGTCCTGAAAAACGGATCTTGGTTTCGGAAAACAGTTACGATTTGGGGGAGTACCTGCATAGGCTTTGTACGTCGGATGAGCTTGACACGCGGTTTGGAAATGTCTCCCTCAAGGCGGCCTATTATCCGCCGTGCCACCTGAGAAAGCAAAAAATCGGAAGACCCTATCAGGAGCTGATGGGGCTGATCCCCGGGGTGACCGTGGCGCCTGTGAACGGGGACTATTGCTGCGGCAATGCGGGTGTTATGGGGTTTAAGCAGGAATTTCACCGTTTGTCCATCAGGATTGCGAGCCGATTGATTCAAAAAATAAGGGATCTGGATCCTCAGGTGCTCCTTACAGATTGCCTCAGCTGCAGGATACAGTTTAATCAACTGACGCCTTATGATGTCCGGCACCCCATTGAGATCATGAGAGAATCCTACAGAAATTATCAGGAGGAAGGCGAAGAGAAGGCCGTTGGAGCTTTTTCTTGAGGATCACATGAAAAGTGATATCTGGATAATTGTTCAACAGAGAGAAAGGCTCCTTGAAGCGAGCACTTTCGGGTTGATCGCAGAGGCCAGGCGGCTTCTTTCCCGGCCGGCCCAAGACGGCGTTGTTGTGGCCGTGGCTCTGGGCATGGGCCTGGAGCCAGAACTGGCACAATTGGGGGCTTACGGTGTTTCGCGGGTACTCTATGTGGAAGATGAAGCCCTGGCTTCTTATCAGGGAGAGCTTTTTTCAGAGGCCCTATTCGGGCTCTTAAAGGCCCATGAACCCAACCTCATTCTGATGGCCGATTCGCCGGAGACGGCCGATCTCTGCCCCCGGCTTGCCGGCATGCTTGAAACACCCCTGGTGACCCGAGCCGCAGACCTCAGAATTGACCATGCCGGAAAACCGTGCGCTGTTCGCCCGGTCTCCAATGGCTATTTATTCGAGGAGATCCGGTTTGATGATCAGCGGCCCCTCATCATCAGTTTTATCCCATCCGTCCTCAATACGCCCGACCCCGGCCCCATGGCGCCAATGGAGATCCTGACACAGCCCTTGAACGTATCCCAGGCGCGTTTGAAGACCCGAACGATCAGGATCATAGAGGCAGATCCTGAAGATCTCGATCTCGAAGAGGCGGATATTATTGTGTCAGGGGGGCGGGGCGTGGGCAAGGATGAATCCTTTGAGATCATTCATGAACTGGCCCGGATAATGGGAGGGTCTGTTGCCGGCACACGGCCCGTCATCGACTGGCAGGTTTTACCCTATGAGCGGCAGATAGGGCAAACAGGCAAGACGGTCAGCCCGCGCCTGATCATCAATTGCGGGATCTCCGGGGCCAATGAATATACGGCCGGGATGGAAAAGTCCCGGCTGGTGATTGCCGTGAATACAGATCCCCGCGCCAGGATCTTTCGCTTTGCCGACCTGGGGGTGGTGGGTGATCTGCACCTGTTGCTGCCTCTTTTAATATCGCGCATTAATGAGATAAAGGAATTGGTAAGCTCTCAATAATCTCGGGCACTGTGGGGTTCAGCCGTTTCTTTCCGGCGCTCTCTAAACCTGTAGTCGTAGCGTGGTTGATATTTGGGGTTTTGCCGAAACCATGGAGAAGCTAATAAGATTCATTAGGAGAAAACCCCAAATATCAACCACTGCGGAAGGGAGAAATAAATTCATTTTGAGAGAGCGCCGGAAAGAAACGGCTGAACCCCATTCCAGAAACCCCATTATTTCTCCCGAACTTATTGAGAAGTTACAAGAATTAAAGGTTGAAAAATGATAGAGCGTTACTCAAAATCGAGGACTTCAGTCTTCAAATTTTCGTAACACTTTAGCCGTTTGAAAGCAGGGCAATGGGGATTCCGTTTTGAAGGGCGTAAAACTCGCCCGTAAGAGAGCGTAAAGCAATCACGTGCCATGGGAGAAAATAGGGGACGGAACCCCCATTCCCCTGTCCAAGTGTCAATTTTGAAAAAGGGTAAATTCATACAAATTTTCAATAGTCAATAGTCAATATTCAATTGACAGAAGGGTTCACATAGTCCCGTGAAAAATTTCCTCCGCTATTCTCTGGGAGTGCTCGTTTTTCTTACGGTTCATAATGCCTGGGCCTACACGCCCGAGGATTGTGTCAGATGCCACAAAAAGGGGTCCGGGGAAAGCACCCGCCAGATCTCGTGGGACGAGTATGCGTTGTCGGTCCACGCCAAAGAGATAACGTGTCTGGACTGTCATGGCGGCGTTATTGATGAAAATCATATAACCACCAAAGGGTCCGGCAAGGTGGATTGTGGTGAATGCCACGAGCAGGAGAACAGGCACGGTTTGAGATCCCAAGTTGAGTCTCGTCCCGAGTGTTATTCATGCCACACCAGACATGCCATCATGCAAAAGGACCATGAAGCGTCATCCGTCCACCCTGATAACCTCAAACAGACCTGCAGGTCGTGCCATCCCGAACAATCAGGCGAAGCCGGGTGGCTCTCATGGCTCTCATCGGTTCAGATAAGGTCCCACGGCAAACAGGATTTTGGTTTCGAATATGACGAAGAGAATTGTCTTGGCTGTCATCAGGGTCAAGGGGCCCATGGAGAGAAAATGCCCCTCAACCATGAGGAGTGTTATAAATGCCATATTCTGCAAAACGGGCAAACCCCTTTATTGGGTACTATTCATCCGACCGGGGAATCCAAGAACCGGCCCTCATCACCTATCGTTCTGGTGGTTTATGCGATCGCCATCATTCTGCTGGTGGGCGGATACAGATTTTATCTCCGGAGCGTTTCACAAAAGACCCGTAAGTTGAGGAAATAGGCCGTTGTTGACTTCTTTTGATCCATTACTAATAGGAATTGCCATCATCGTCCTGGTTGTTGGCCTTTCAAGGCTCCGGGGGTCTTGGAGCATGGGACAGGACGATGACCGGCCCGGAGACTGGAAGGGGCTTTTGGGGTACCTCTTTGGGCACAAAAAAATCTTAAAAACCGGGTCGTCGGGGATTGCCCATATTTTGTTGTTCTGGGGGGTTCTCTTCCCTTTGATTGTGGGTATCCTGTCCCAATTCGCTTTTACCATGCCGTTGATGCTTGCCGGGCTTTTGTCCTTTGCCGGCGATATACTGGGAATTGCGGTGTTGGCGGGGGTAGTTTTTTTTCTGATAAGGCGGCTCCGAATCAAGGGCCCGGAAGCGCCCGGGAGAGTTGTTTTTCCTGTTCTCCTCCTCCTTATTATTGTCTTAAGCGGATTTTTTGCCGAAGGAACACGCCTAACCATCACGGAACCGGCCGTTCGCTGGCCCACACCGGCAGGATGGATTTTTGCAGCGTTCCTACCGTCATCGCCCGTCCTCATGCAGTTGATGGTCCGGGTTCATTTTTTTGCGGTTCTCCTTTTTCTTTGTACCCTCCCCTTTACGTTTATGCGCCATCTGGTCATTGGTCCCCTGAATGTGTATTACAGGAGAAGAGGTCCCCGGGGTGAGTTGAGACAGGTGACCCTGGACAAGGGGCCTGTGGGGGCGAGGGGTGTGGAAGACCTTACGTGGAAGCAACTCCTTGATGCCCAGGCCTGTGTTTCGTGCGGCCGGTGCGAGGAGAACTGCCCGGCGTTTATATCCGGAAAACCCCTTTCCCCGCGCAAGGTGATCCGGGAAGTCCGGAAACAGATGGAGAACCCGACCCCGAAACTCTTGGAGAATGCCATTACGGGCGATGAGATGTGGGCCTGTACCACCTGCATGGCCTGCGTGGAAGAGTGCCCGGTCTATGTGGAGCCGATGGATAAGCTCATTGATATGAGAAGATTTCAGGTCATGGGCAGAGGCATGCTTCCCCAGGAGGCGAGGCCCATGATCCGGGACCTGGAGATTTACGGAGACGTTAATGGCAAAGGGTTAGCCCACAAGGAAGACTGGGCACTAAATCAGGGTGTACCCCACATATCAAGAAAAAGTCTGAACGCGGAGATCCTCTTATGGGTAGGGTGTTCAGGTGCATTTCATCCAAGATACGGGGAGACGACCCGTGCATTGGTGAGAATCCTAAAGGCAGGGCAGGTGAGTTTCGGGATCCTGGGTAAGGAGGAACTCTGCTGCGGAGACAGTGCGAGGAGGCTCGGAGATGAGGAGCGCTTCCTCGAACTTGCCCGGAAAAACATCGCCTCCTTTAACAAGTATCATGTCAAAAAAATCGTCTGCCTCTGTCCCCATGGGTTCAATACCTTGAAGAACGAGTACCCTGCCCTTGGAGGCGATTTTGAGGTCATACATGCCACACAATTCGTGATGGAACTGATTGATCAGAAAAGGATTTCCCTGAAATATCCCGTGGCAAAGAAAATGGCCATCCATGACCCCTGTTATCTGGGGCGAGTCAACACGATCTATGAACCCTTGAGGGCCCTGGCCGGATCTGTGCCGGGTATTGATCTCAAGGAGTTGAACCGGAATCGGGAACAGGCCTTTTGTTGTGGAGGCGGAGGGGGGAGGATGTGGCTCCATGAGAACGTTGGTGATAAGATCAATCATCTCCGTGCCCGGGAGATATCGGAAAACGGGGTCGAATTGGTAGGAACAGCATGCCCCTACTGTCTCACCATGCTTGAGGACGGGATAAATTCCCTCGAAATGGAAAAACCGCCCGGGGTAATGGACATGATCGAAATTGTTGACGCCTCATTGGGCAGAGTCTATTAGAGTGAAGAATTGAAAATTGAATATTGAAGATTGAATATTGAGCTGGATGTTTCGATTTTATTTTCTATCTTCAATTCTATCTTCAATCGCCAATCATCAATCATCAATCAACAATCCAAAGATGAGAATCATTGTCTGCATAAAACAAATATCCCATATCTACTCCAGAACAGGTATGGATCCTGAGAAACATTATCTGGCCCTTGAAGATGAGGTCTTCCGGATCAATCCCTATGACGAACTGGCCATGGGGATGGCGCTCCACACGCGGGATCTTGCGGGTGAGGGGGAGATCACCCTCCTGACCCTGGGCCCTCTGATTGCCGAGGCAGCATTGAGGAGATGCCTGGCCATGGGGGCTGATAATCTCTACCAGATTGATATGGACGCAAATACAGACCCGTGGCGGAAATCCGGATTCTTGGCGCGAGCCATCAAAGATATTGGTGCGGATCTTGTCCTTTGCGGCAAGGAATCCCTGGACAGTAGAAATGGTCAGGTTGGCGCTTTGCTGGGTCATCATCTTGGCATTCCTTTTGTCTCCTGCATCAGGGATATTGTCATGGGGAGTGATAAAGGTTCACTGGAGGTTCAGAGAAGTGGCGGCCGGGGGTTGCGCGAGGTTATTGCGTGCCCGCTGCCCGCGGTATTCAGCGTGGATCTAAACGCAATGGATCCGCCATTGCCCACGTATGAGGAAAAGAAACGATGCCGGTCCCTCCCTGTTCGGAAGTTGGTATACGATAGGGACACATTTGTTTCCAAGTACATTCGCACCCGAACCTTCCCCCCCCGCGCACGCCCGAAAACGATCCCTTCCCCGGACAGCCGTCTTGATTCCCACGACCGGATCGGGGAACTTCTCAGCGGAAGCCTGGTGGAGAAAAGGGGTGAGATGCTGACAAGAGACCCGGAATCGCAGGTGGAAGGGATCATCTCCTTTCTGGACGGGCATGGCTTTTTGGAACCTAAAAAGGCAACCAAAGAGTGATGTGTCTAATAACCTGCTCATCTCAAAGCAAGTATGCGAAATGACGGCAAAAATCCTTGACTGTTTACTTATTTCTAAGCTGCTTTTCTCTAAGCTTTAGCCAATCATACTCAAGTATCCAAATAATCAAGTTGAATCAATTGCTTAAAAAGCAAATTTCCCCTATAAAGATATGGTAAGACAGGGCGCTGGGTAAAATCTAAGGGAAGATTGCCGCTCGTTAAACGATGTTGGGCAAATTGCCATAATCTCCCTGATTGTTTTGCCATAGTGCCGTTTAAAACACAGGGTTGGAACAAATGACAGATGGCACCCTAAATATTGGCCCCGGAGATGTGGTATCCGGCCTGGAGCCGGACGAGCTGGTAGAGATCCAGCGTATCGCCCCGTTTGGCAGCAAAAAGCTCCTTGAAGGAGTACCGGGAAAATGGCTAAATCAAAGAGCAAGACGATTAGATTCATTCATATCAGGTTAGGGAATTGGCGCAATTTTGCACAGGTCGATGTAGACTTGCAACGTCGCGGATTTCTAGTCGGGCCAAATGCATCGGGAAAGTCGAATTTTCTGGATGTGTTTCGTTTTCTCTCTGATCTTGTGTCTGTCGGTGGAGGTTTCCAGGAGGCTGTGCGCAAACGGGGAAGGGTCTCCGGTCTGCGTTGTCTTGCTGCATGGTTTCATGCCGTTTAAGATAGGCAACAATCGGCACATGAAAGCAATGAATATCGTTGATGATCGAGGTATCAAATCACTGAAAAAAATGGAGACGAAAAAATGTCTGGTAAATGGAGAGAGGTGGTAAGACTAACCTTTAAAGGGGAACGGTTTCGCGATCATGCCCTGGATTTGCAAGCCCTAAGTGAATTGAGCCAGTTTCAGAGGATGGTGGCGAAAACAGCCAAAACCCTCTGGCGAGCCGCAAATCCCAAGCGCGAACGCCTGCCATCCCATTTTGAAGAGAGAGTGCGTTTGTGTTTGAGAAGGATCGATGACGGCAGCGCAGCCGCACCGCTTGAAGTGTTTATTGAAGAAGAGGACCAAACTGCTCTTTGGGAACCTGAACCCATTGAAATCAATGACGCTGTAAGATTGACACATGAGGTGTTTGAGGCGCTGGAGTCGGATCTCCCACTGCCTGAAAGATTCCCAAGGGCATTGCTGCCCGACTATGCCAAATGGGGCCAGAGCCTCGGTGAAAACGAAGCAGTGGAAATGCAAGTTTCTGAGAAGAAGCCCGTGTATTTAACACTGGCACACAGACAAAAGCTGGAAAAATTAGTTGAAACACCCCACGAAGATCGTGTTGAAATTAGCGGAGAAGTATTTGAAGCCGATGTCAAGAAGGGTAAGTTTCAGCTCTGGTCAATTGAAGATACCGCAGTTACAGTAGGTTTCACTCCTGAGCAGGAGGATCAGGTTACAACAGCGCTGAAGGAGCATAAGACGGCTCGAATGTTTGTAAAGGGTTCAGGAGAATACTCGTCACAAGGGGAACTGCTTCGAGTTTTGCAGGTGGATGAATTAAGCCTTACAACTTCTGAGATTCATTACGATAAGTCGACACGTCCAATTGAAGATGTTTTAGAAGAGCTTGCAAAAGAAATTCCCCGAGAAGAATGGGATAAACTTCCCAATGATCTGTGTGATAATCTGGATTATTACCTGTACGGGGTACCCAAGCAATGAGAACGGTTTTTGCGGATACTTTATACTGGATTGTAACAGTAAAACCTGATGATCCATGGTCAAAAGCGGCTAAAGTAGCTAAAGCAGCATTAGGCGAGGTATATATAATTACAACGGACGAAGTTTTGACTGAATTCCTGGCCGCACTTTCAAAAGGCGAGCATATGCGTGAGCAAGCAGCAAAAATGGTTCGGGCTATCCTAGAAAATCCGAATGTAAAGGTTATTCCTCAGACTCGCAACTCTTTTTTAAAGGGGCTGACCCTTTATGAAAACCGAAGCGACAAAGAATATAGTTTGACCGATTGTATTGCTATGAACGTTATGAAAGCTGAATCACTTGTGGAAGTGCTCACAAATGACAATCATTTCGAACAGGAAGGATTTACCGCTTTGATAAAGAAATGACGACTATATTATCAGCATGGACATGGAAAACTCCAGGATATTGGGGTCAATATTTGGATCATTTGTAATCAATTTACGCCAAAACAGTTAAGAATAAGTCGGGAGGACAGAGTGGATGGCCCGAAAAAAGAAGGCAAAGGAACCGAAAGTCGAAGATTACCGGCATGATGATGCAAAAAGGAAGAACATTCTTCCGGCAGGATTGGCTGCCCGTGGCCGGAAACGAGAGGTAGCCGAACAGGACTCGAAAAATCAACATGTCACATAAAATTCAGAAAAAATCCAAAGGTATTGTAACCTGGCCGGAGGATGAAAGACCGCGCGAAAGGTTGCTTCGGATGGGGCCACAGGCGCTGACGGATGCTGAGCTTGTTGCTATTCTTGTGCGGGTCGGCTATCAAGGCACCAATGCGGTTGAACTCGGCCGACAGGTTTTAAAAAAGTTTGGTTCCTTGCGTAAATTGGCCGAAGCGCCTTTGTCTGCTATGCTGGATATCAAGGGTATTAAAGGGGCTAAAGTCTCTCAATTGGCAGCTGCAATGGAAATCGCCAGGCGAGTTTCATTGCCGGATGCCCGTAAGGCAATTAGAATCAAAGGGACAAAAGAGGCAATAGAATATTTGCAAAACCGGTTGCGCGGGCTGGCCGAGGAACACTTCCGAGTCCTTTATCTTAATCGTCGGAATCGTCTTTTGGAAGATGCTCTTCTTACCACTGGTTCAGTGGATCAGGCGCGTCCCCCTATCCGTCTTGTCGTGACCAGGGCTCTTCAGGCAAACGCAAGTGGGCTGATAGCTGCTCATAATCATCCGTCCGGATCAGTGAACCCCAGCGAATCCGACCGTATTTTTACCGAAGATTTGATTTCCGCTTTACGCCCATTGGGAGTTAAACTGCTGGATCATGTTATTGTGGGTGCGGAAAAGGCTTTCAGTTTTGCTGATAGTGGTGTTTTGGACGAATTGAAGTTGGCTTGTCTTGCGCCTGGTAAAAGCGATCTATAAATTTTGTCGGAAAAGGAATAAAAGATGACACCTGAACAAC
>JADHXI010000099.1 GCA_016783065.1 Desulfobacteraceae bacterium
AGGTGGAACAGTATCTTCGTCTTCCGGTGCTTACCTCAATACCCGAACTAAAGAATGCATAGGGGGACACTTACCCTTGTGAAGGACCCTTCCGCTGTTTTAGAGGGCCCCGATCTTGGGGTTTTAACATGGCAAAAACTTTTGAAGCCCTGACAAGATCCGAAAATGAACACCGGGCCCCCTCCGCAAGCTCTCTTGCTCAGACTTCGGAGAGAGAGACAATTATAACGTCCCGGCACGTGCTTGATCTGGGTTCAGATGCCGCAAGGTCCTATCAGGATCTCCGTACCGACATCCTGACCCGATACAAGGATGACTCAATCAAGACGATCTTGTTTACCGGTACTGCCCATGGCGACGGCGCCTCGACCACGGCCTTCAATTTTTCTGTCGTCCTGGCTCGTGAGTCCGGGCTCAAAGTGCTCTTGGGCGATCTAAACCCCGGGACTGAAGATCAACACATAACATTCGAATCTGATAGCGATCGCATCGAGGAGGCCGTCAATGACCTCCCAGGTCCTGACGGTTCACGGATCAACGAAAAATGGATCGGGCCAGGCAACCTCCATTCCCTTGTATACAGGGGTAACCATCCCAACGTTATTAACCTGATTGAATCGGGCGTTCTTGAAGAGTTTCTCAAAACGACCAGCAAGCGTTTTGATTACATCATTCTCGCTGCGCCCCCGGTCCTTGGCTCCTTGGAGGCCCGCGCCATCTGCGCCAAGGTAGATGGTGTGGTACTGGTGATCGCATCCGGAAAGACACGGCGGCAGATCGCCCGGAAGTGCAAAGAAACCCTTGAAGAGGCCGGAGGAAGAGTTCTCGGCGTGGTACTCAACAGGAGAAGGCACTACATTCCCCAGTGGATATACAGACGGCTGTGAAAGAAAGGGGTATAGGTTTTTGGTAAACGTGATGGGTACAAAAAATTCCATTTTCCTATGGTGTATTCTCATTCTTTCCTTGGTCTTGGGCTGCAGCTCCGATGGAAAGCCCCTGAAGACAGATATACAGCCGATTCCTCCCGAACCCCAAAGGCTGTCAGACTATCGAATCCAACCGGGCGACGAGTTGGCCATCAAGTTCTTTTACAATGCAGAACTCAACGATACAGTCACGGTCCGGCCCGACGGAAAGATCTCCCTTCAACTGATCGACGATGTGCAGGCAGCCGGCCGAACTCCGGCTGAATTGGATAAGTTTCTTACCCAGAAGTACTCCCGCGACTTGAGGGATCCTGTGATCACCGTCATTGTCAAATCCTTTACGGGCCGACAGGTTTTTGTTGCGGGAGAAGTGGCCAAACAGGGACTCATCGATCTCACCACGGGCATGACCGCCCTTGCGGCCGTTGTCAGCGCGGGGGGATTCAAGGAATCAGCCAAACCCGAGGCCTCCCTGATCATCCGGAAAGGAAAAGGGAATCGCCCTTACCCCATCCGGGCGGACCTTGAAAAGGCGCTTCAGGGAACCAGCCCCGGAGCCGACCCCCAGCTTCGGCCTTTCGATATCGTCTATGTCCCGAAAAGCTGGATAGGGAAGGCAAACGTCTTCATGGATCAATATGTTCGTAACCTGTTATTGTTCCGCGGGTTTGATATAGGCCTGTGGTATGGGCTCGGTCGTCTTTACGATGAAGACCGAGACCGGTAACAGCGCAGGCTTGTCAGGTGCAGAAATGCATTTACGAAGAAAGAAAAAAAAGGAACCCCTCTGCGGGGTTTACTCAGAGAAGGAATTCCGCGCCCTCCTCGACCATGAACAGCGGCGCTCCGACCGGACCAAAGAGAAATTTTCAGTGGCTGTCTTCGACGTGGGTGATGTGGAAACAGATATGGACAAGGCCTGTCTTCTTCCTGATAACCTCGTAGGGTCTTCCAGATCCACAGATGAAGTGGGATGGTTCGACAAAAACCGTATCGGCGTATTGTTGCCCGACACAACAGCCAAAGGTGCAAGGCATTTCACCAGATATTTTTCAACAACCCTATCCTCTGCACTCGGCACAATCGTGCCTAAGATCTATACGTATCCCTCTCATTACCTGGAAAGTGGCCCTCAAGAAGCACATGAAGAAGAGGCCTCGCACGTTCCTCCCCCTTCGGACTCGTCCCGGCATAAAGAGCTGCCCGATCCCCTCCTGGGCCTTGAGCCTTATCTGGGTGTTTCCATCCCGGGATGGAAGCGTGCCTTTGACATAATCTGTTCCTCAACCGGCCTCATCGTCTTGTCCCCCCTCCTTATGCTGGTGGCCATCATGATCAAGATTGTTTCGCCCGGGCCCGTATTTTTCGTCCAGGAGAGAGTAGGCTATTTGGGGAAGCACTTCGGCCTGTTGAAATTCCGTACTATGAAGGCCGATACGGATACATCGGTTCATGAAGACTATGTCCGGGAGCTGATGAAAACCGGGGAATCCATGAAAAAACTAGAACATGACCCCAGGATCATCCCCTTTGGAAACCTCCTTAGAAAAACGGGTTTAGATGAATTGCCGCAGCTTATCAACGTGGTTCGAGGCCAGATGTCGCTGGTGGGTCCCAGGCCTTGTCTGCCTGCTGAATTCGAGGAATATCTCCAGTGGCATAAGAGACGGTTTTACACGGCACCGGGCATCACCGGCCTTTGGCAGGTGTCGGGGAAGAACCGGCTCACCTTTAAGGAAATGATACGAAGGGACATCACTTACGAGCAGAAAAGATCGCTTGGGCTGGATCTGAAGATACTCTTCAAGACCTTTCCCGCGGTAGCCAACATTATGAAAGAATAAAAAAAGATACTGTAAACCAGGAAGGCGCTTCTCATGACGGAAAAACTTAACATTGGCATCGTTGGAGCTGGATACTGGGGTCCAAATCTCATTCGAAACTTCAGTTCTCTCCCCCAGTGCCACGTAAAGACCGTATGTGACCTGGACAAAGACAAGTTGGAGCAAATAAAAGACCTCTTCCCACAGATTGACACCACAACGGACTATCGGGACCTCACGGAGGATACGGAGATCCATGCCATTGCGATTGCCTCCCCCGTGCGTACGCATTTCCCTCTTGCCAAAGAGAGCCTGCTGGCGGGAAAACATACCCTTACGGAAAAACCCATGGCCTCTTCACCCGCTGAATGCCGTGAGTTGATCGAGATATCCGAAAGCCGGAATCTTCTGCTCATGGTGGACCACACGTTTATCTACAGCTCAGCCGTTCGAATGATAAAAGAGATAGTGGCCTCCGGGGACATTGGGGAACTGATCTACATCAGCTCCAAGCGGCTTAACCTGGGGTTGTTTCAAAAGGATATCAATGTGACATGGGACCTTGCCCCCCATGACCTCTCTATTATCCTCTATGTTATGGGGACAGCACCCGTATCCGTAAACTGTCAGGGGAAGGCTCACTTCAACCCTGAGATAGAAGACGTTACCAATATGTCACTGGAATTCCCCAATGGGGGTTTTGCGACCATACACAACAGCTGGATCGATCCCAACAAGGTGAGGACCATGACCTTTGTGGGAAGCAAAAAGATGATAGTCTATGACGACATGGAACCGCTGGAAAAGATCAAGGTTTATGACAAACGCGTAGAGCCCCCGCCCCACCACGACCCCTTCGCGGAATTTCATTACTCGTACGGGGATGTCTACTCCCCTTACCTGAACCAGGTGGAACCCCTCAGGTCCCTCTGCAGGAAATTCCTGGAGTGCACCCAGTGCCAGTGCCGCTCGGAAACGAGTGGTCTGGAGGCCTTACAGGTCGTTCAGATCCTTGAGGCAGCCACCCTCTCTCTCAAGAGTCAGGGGTGTAATGTCGGGATAAACTGGGAAGCCGGCTTGAGCGACGATTTCCCCGGGCTTATCAAAAAGGAATGCTCGCGATGTAATTGGAGGACCTTGGGATAATAAAGGCGGGTCAAACACCCGAACACCACTCCAGAAATCCGGTGATTTCTCCCGGGCTTTTTGAGAAATTGCAAAATGGCGAGGGGAAAAATTGTCAACACGAAAAATCTCATCCGATGTGACGCTTGGAAAGAACGTCAAAATCAATGATTTTGTCAACCTCTATGGCTGTGAAATCGGGGACAACACCAAGATCGGCACCTTTGTTGAGATACAGAAAGGCTCAAGGATAGGAAAAAACTGCAAGATATCAAGCCATACCTTTGTCTGTGAAGGTGTGCACATCAGGGATGAGGTTTTTGTGGGTCACGGCGTGACCTTTATAAACGACCCTTATCCCCGAGCAACCACACCAAACGGACAACTCCAAAGTGAAGATGACTGGGAATGCATTCCAACAATTGTCGAACGGGGTGCCTCCATCGGGTCAAACGTCACCGTCTTATCCGGAATCACGGTGGGTGAAAATGCCATCGTAGGTGCCGGCAGTGTGGTCACAAGAGACGTGCCTCCCAATACCGTCGTTGCCGGCAACCCGGCCAAGATATTCAGGAAACTGTCGGGGAAAGAATGAACGTCCAGTTTATAGACTTGAAGGCACAGTACCAGTCCATACGAAACGAAATTGATAGCGCGATCCAGGAAGTGATCGATAACCTTGCGTTTGCAGGCGGTCCGTTTGTCCTACAATTCGAGAAGGAGTTTGCCCCATTTTGTCAGAGCCCCAATGCAATAGGGGTCGGCAGCGGGACCGAAGCACTCTGGTTGGCCCTCAAGGCATTGGGAATTGGTGACGGGGACGAGGTTATCACGGTTCCCAACACCTTTATCGCAACGGCCGAGGCCATCAGTTTCTGCGGCGCAACGCCCGTTTTCGTGGATGTTGACAGCAAGACCTATACCATGGACCCGGAGAAACTGGAGGACTATCTCAAAATACGAAGCAGAGAATCGGGAATCCCCCGTCACCTGAAGACCGTCATTCCGGTCCATCTCTATGGTCAAATGGCGGATATGGATCCCATCATGGAAACCGCAAAGGCTTACGGCCTTTTTGTGGTGGAAGACGCCTGTCAGGCACACGGGGCTGAATACAAGGGCCGGCGGGCAGGATCAATCGGTGATGCCGGATGTTTCAGTTTTTATCCCGGAAAGAACCTTGGTGCTTACGGGGAGGCGGGTGCCGTTGTAACAAGAGACCCAGTGATGGATGAAAAGATCCGCACATTACGCGATCATGGGCAGTCCACCAGATATTATCATAAAACCATCGGATGGAATGCACGTATGGACGGATTTCAGGGAGCAGTGCTCAACGTGAAGCTGAGACACCTTGCTACCTGGAATGAAGCACGTATAAGAAATGCCCGGATTTACGATGAACTTCTTTCAGACCTACTCGACGTCATCACTCCCTCAAGGGCTGATTAT
The DNA here is from genome assembly GCA_016783065.1 of Desulfobacteraceae bacterium. Taxonomy (GTDB): domain Bacteria; phylum Desulfobacterota; class DSM-4660; order Desulfatiglandales; family Desulfatiglandaceae; genus JABMQV01. The sequence goes on from JADHXI010000099.1 coordinate 5,330, forward strand.
GCGAGACATGTGTTTCACATATATGCCATCCGTGTTAAAGGCCGCGACGAACTCATCGCCCACCTGAAATCAAAAGACATCCATTGCGCCATCCACTACCCTGTTCCACTTCACCTGCAAGAGGCGTATGGCTTCATGGGTCTGGAAAAGGGAACTTTTCCCGTATCCGAGGCGTGTGCAGAAGAGATCGTCTCGCTCCCTATGTTTGCGGAGCTTACCGAAGACCAGATGAGATTTGTGGTCAATGGGATCAAGGATTTCATAAAAAAGAGACGGGACACGTGATGACCCCTTGCCACCCCTTCGCTCTTGATTCTCTCGCATGGGTGCCTGAGACCCATATATAGGCTTACAGAAAAACATTTTGAGGTTGTTGTGATCTTCCCTGAAAAGGAATTCAGGAGACGTTGGGGTGCGATACTTGAAACTCGAAACTTGGGAAAGGAATGGCAATTCAGGTTGTTGTCAAGTTTCAAGTTTCAAATTTCTAGTTTCTTGGAATCACACAGGAAAAATCTCTTCGGAAATCGCACATCAAAAGCCCCCAAAAACATTTTCTTGAAAGCTATATTTGCAAGGTTAAACCCTATTGTCTCAACAGGTGGTGTAAATCAGGAGTGTTGGAGTATTGGAGTATCGGAGTGTTGGGTCCAAAAACGGAAAAAGATCTAATTCTTGTTGTTCCGAGATCCAAATACGTTGGATATTTGTCCATTTGGTTTTTCCATTACTCCACCACTCCATCACTCCATTAGTCCCGATACGATAAATCTCCCCCCTTGTTAAGGAATGGATGACTATCGTTTACCAACGGCTGTGATTTACACCCCTCAAGAGGGTATGAAGGAAAAGGAGGTTTTACCGGGATATGATCAAGATTGCCATGGTGGTTTTTTCCCATTATCCCACTGACCCGAGAGTGCGGCGGGAGGCAGAAGCCCTTGTTGAAGCGGGCATGTCAGTGGATGTTATCAGCCTGATAAGACACGACGGGGAAGCGACCAGGGCCTCTGTAAATGGTGTTGCGGTTCATCGAATTCCGTTGAGACAGAAGCGGGCCGGAAAGCTTCAATATTTCATCCAGTACGGCTATTTCATTGTTGCGGCGTTTTTGAAATTGTCCCGGCTCCATTTATCCAGATTGTATGATATCGTGCATATACACAATATGCCGGACATCCTCGTCAGCACGGCCCTTCTACCCAAAATGACAGGCTCAAAAATCATTCTGGACCTGCACGATCCCATGCCGGAACTCTATATGACCAAATACGCCATGGATGCGTCCCACCCGGTTGTTAAGGTTCTCCGAACTCTTGAAAAACTCAGTATTTTATTTGCTGACCGTGTCATCACACCCAACATCGCTTTTCGCGATCTCTTTGTTTCCAGGAGCTGCCCCCCGTGGAAAATTCACATTGTGATGAATTCGCCCCAGGAACACATTTTTCATACACGGGACATCATTCCGGTGGATGATAGCAGCTCGCACAAGAGAGACAAATTTCATCTTATGTATCACGGGCTCATTGTTGAACGGCATGGTCTTGACGATGCGATTGCGGCTGTTTCAGAACTCAGGGATAAAATCCCGAATCTCAAATTGCATATTTATGGGGACGGTGAGTTTCTGGGAGATCTTAAAGAAAAGGTATATCGATCGGGTGTTGGTGACTGGGTTAAATTTTACGGCTTTGTGACATTAGAACAAATTGCCGCTGCTATCTCACAAATCGATCTTGGGATCATCCCCAACAAAATGGGCCCCTTTACCAATTTAAATTTCCCCACACGGATCTTCGAATACTTGAGCATGGAAAAACCAGTGGTTGTCCCCAAGACCCGGGGGATTTGCGACTATTTTCCTGAAGATTCAATATATTTTTTTGAAGCTGGGGATGTAAACAGTCTGGCAAAAGTGATCTCTAAAGCCTACAAAAACCCCCGAGAATATAACCTGATGGTCAAACGTGGAATGGACATATATCACCAGCATCGCTGGGGGCTGGAAAAGCAGCGTCTGATCAACTTGGTGCTCAACCTCCTGGGGACGCATCAAACGCCGTTCGGCAAGGAATTGAACAATGAAGCCTCCCTCTGACAGATATGTCCTCCTAACTGCTGCCAGAAACGAAGAAGCCAATATCGAAAGGACCATCGAGGCCGTCCTTTCTCAAAACCAACTGCCCGCAAAATGGATCATTGTAAGTGATGGCTCCACAGACCGAACGGATGCGATTGTGACCGGCTATACCGCCAAGAACCAATTTGTGGAACTGGTATCTTTCTCGGGAGACGAATTGAGGAATTTTGGATCCAAGGCCAAATCCGTAAATTTTGGCTATAAACGGTTACGGGGAATCTCACACGCCTTCGTGGGAAATCTGGATGCTGACGTTTCCTTCGACCCCGATTATTATAAAAACATCCTGTCGAGGTTCGGGGAAAATCGGAAACTGGGCATCGCAGGCGGCGTCCGCTATGATCTGGATCACGGGCAATTCAGGAGAGTGCGATCCGCGCGCAACAGCGTGGGGGGGCCCTTTCAGTTTTTTCGAAGGGAATGCTTTGAAGAAATCGGGGGGTACCTGCCCCTAAAGTACGGCGGCATAGATGCAGCGGCTGAAATCACGGCGCGTATGTATGGGTGGGAGGTTCAATCTTTCCCTGAATACAGGGTCTATCATTATCGACGCACGGGGACTGCATCCAGGAATCTTGCAAAGTCCATCATCCGTAAGGGAATCAGGGACCACATGATAGGGTATCATCCGCTGTTTCAGTTACTCAGATGTATGGTTAGATGGAACGAAAGACCATATTTTATTTCAAGCATCCTATGGTTCACCGGATTTCTATGGGCGACCCTGCGGAGAATGAATCGGCCGGTATCAGATGAATTTGTCAAATTTGTGAGATCGGAACAGATGAAGAGGCTACGGTCCCTTCAACTGTGGAGGTTGGGTTAGATGAAGAACACGAATGATCTGATCATATCTCCAAAGCGAGTATTAAAGATCCTGGCTGTTGTCGTTCTTCTTCTGACAGTTGCCTCTGTTGTGGGCCAGGTCTACAAATACACCATCGGTCATGACCGCTATTTTGTCAATTTTCTTGACCTCGACAAGGAGTGGAACCTCCCCACGTGGTACGCATCGACTAGTCTGCTCTTCTGCTCCCTGCTCCTGGCAATCATTGCCTTGAGCTTAAAAAAGACTAAGGAGAGATTTTTCTTTCACTGGATATTCCTTTCAGCAATCTTCCTGATTCTGGCCCTCGACGAAGGCCTGAAATTTCATGAACAATCCATAACCCCTTTGAGGAACCTTTTCAGCTCCATGGGTTATGAGACCGCCGGCCTTTTCTATTTTTCATGGGTCTTTCCAGCTGCAATCCTCGTGATAATATTTTTGGCAGCTTATGCCAGGTTTCTCATCAATCTTCCTTCCAGGACGCGTGTCCTTTTCATCACGGCCGGCACGGTCTATGTGGGCGGCGCCCTGTTCATTGAGAGTATTACGGGACTTTATGCCTCTTACGCCGGGCGCGAAAATCTGACCTATGCAATCCTTACGAATGCAGAAGAGGTTTTTGAAATGGTAGGAACTCTGGTGTTTATCTACGCGCTTCTGTCGTATATCAGATCCGGCTTACCAGGATTGCGAATCGGGATAGGTGATACCTGACCCCAGTTCAATTAAATCATCCAGGTTTTTTTATGGATAACCGTTTCAAATTGGATTTTCTAAAGGGCTCTGTGGCCACATCCATGGGCACCATGTCCAGCATTGTTTTTCACTTTATCAGTGTCATGATCATGACACGCTATCTGCCAAAAAACGAGTTCGGGCTCTATATCCTGATTCTGGTCATTGTACATTGCCTGACCATCCTGGGAGGGTTAGGTCTTGATTTGACCCTCGTAAAATTCATTACCGGCGAGACTGCGACAGAAAAACACAGTGTTTTTTGGCACATTGTGACAGCACGCGTAATCTTTTTGGGTTTCCTTGGCGTCACCGTTTTTCTAATTGGTCATCTTCTGGTGTCCTTTGTCGACAAAAGGGTTGAGGACTATCTGCTGCTCATCCCAATTATGTTTTTAGCATCCAGTTTCAGGGATCTGTTCTACAGCACCCTGCAGGGTTTAAAGCAATTTACCAAATACGCTTCCGTTCAAACCCTATCCGCCATAATGAGATTTTTGCTCATCGTTGTTTTCCTCAAACTGGATCACCTGAGTGTGAGAACACTCATCTATATTGAGATTTTTGTCCCGTTGTGTTCCATCACGGCTCAACTCATCCTCATTCCCTTCAATCTCATACCCCGCTTCAAGCTCTCGGTCGAAAAGTTCACACGGGTTATCCGCTTCGGAATACCCCTTTATCTCAATAGTATCTTGACCCTGGTTATTGACAGGGCAAACATATTTATCATCGGAGCCTTCCTGACGCTCGAAAGCATCGCCATATATGATGTGGCTGACAAGATCCCCCAGGGATTTGTGAGGATCTTTCGGTCATTCATTATTGTCTACTTCCCCAATCTCTCAAAACTTTTCTCAGACGGGAAAGAGGCGGACGCCCAGAAGATAATCAATCGTTCACTGGTTCTTTTCTCTTTTGGGATCAGTCTGGCCGTTTTCTTCGTATTCTTGTTTCGAAAAGAAATTATCCTCCTGCTCTTCTCAGAATCCTATCTGGGTGCCTCACTTGCCTTGCCGCTGTTGATGTTCAATTTTTATCTGAGGGCAATTTCCAATATCATGGGGTATTCTCTTGTCTCTGCCGGCTATTCATCTGTCCCGGTGAAGACAAATACCGTTTCCAGTGCCACCCTGATTGCCGGCAGTTTCGTGGCAATCCCGCTTTTTGGTATTATGGGGGCAATTTGTTCTCTCTTGCTCATGAACATTGTTTCGCAGACCATTTACTATTATTATTTTTTGAAATTCGGGATAAAAGTCGGGGCCCTGAGATATCTCAAACCCCTGTTTCTGATGCTCATCCTGTCCGGTGCCTACACGTTATTGGGCATGGAAGCTCTTTTTCTAAAATTGGCATTCCTTTTGGCCTATATCTGCATTTGTAGAGTGATCGTTGACGAGTTTTCTATAATAACGGATATGTTTGGCAAACTTATTCACCATCTGAGACCAGCCAGTCAAAAAAATTGACCTCCCCGTCAAGGCTGAACGGTGAGGAACTCCTTATGAAGATCCTGATGGTCGATTCCCTTGTGGGAAATGATTATGCGATCATCCTCTGCTCGAACCTGAAAAAGGTGGGAGTAGAGGTGACGCTGGTGACGACTGAGGGCAGACAGATGGACCCTCACTTGGATTTTGCTGTAAAACACTGGGCACCTTCAAAAAAGCCGGACGTCAGAAAATCTCAAAAGGTATGGGGCTATTTGAGATATCTGGCTCGGATCTTTTGTTATACCCTGAGTTCCCGGACAGTTCCCATTCACTTTCAGTTCTTCAGAATCGAGCGGATTGAAAGCCTGTTCTTATTACTCCTGAGGGCTGTGGGTGCCCGTACGGTTTATACGGCACATAATGTTTTTCCGCACGAAAACAGAAAAATAGATTATCTTCTCAGAAATATAACCTTTCGGTCATCAAAACTCATCATTGTGCATTCCGGCTACATTAAGAAGCGTCTCATGAAAAAATTCAGAGTCCAGCCGGATAAGATATGGAAGATCCCCCACGGAGACTTTGATGCTTATCTGCCGGAGACCCCCATCTCAAAAAAGGAGGCAAGGGAAAGGCTGGGCCTATCCCAAAAAGAGAAGGTGCTCTTGTTTTTTGGCTTTATCAGAGAGTACAAAGGGCTTGATTTGCTGCTGGAATCTTTTGAACTTCTATCCAAACGTGATAAACATCTCACACTTCTTATAGCAGGAAAGTGTCAAACCAATGAACTGCTAAGTCGTTACCGGAAACGGATCTCTCAAATCTCCACCAGGGAGCGAATCAGATTTGAACCGGAATATATTCCCACAAAAAAGGTCCCATGGTATTTTGCAGCTTCAGACTTGGTGGCTTTGCCGTACAAGGCCATCGATCACAGCGGAATAATTCACATGGCGTATTCATTTGGCCGCCCCGTCATTGCAACGGATGTAGGGGACTTTGCGGAAACCATAGAGCAGGAGCAAACCGGATATATAGTGAAAAAAAATGATGGCACAGACCTTGCTGTTGGAATACACCAGGCATTCTCGGATCCATCAAGATTGGAAGAGATGGGCCGGAAGGCAAGAAAATTAAGTGAGACAAAATATTCCTGGGGTACGATTGCTGAAATGACGGCAAGGGCCTATGCAAGTCTTGCTTGAAAAGACACGTAGGAGCAGAGAGCTCACTTGTTGAGGAAAACCGGCAATAAATCTCTCCCCGAGAGGATCGCAAGGTATTCGTTTCTCATCTATTTGTTCTTCATTTTCTTCGGGACGGCACTTCCCTTTAGAGAAAAGATCAAGGAAATTGATGAGAAACAGACGGTTAACATCGTCAATCAACTTGTGTTCACGACACTATTCTTGTCTTCCTGCTTGTGCCTTTTTGTAAGGCGACACGATTTTGCTGCCCTGTTCAGAAAGGAAAAATATCTGACATTATTTCTTTTCTGGTGTCTCCTGAGCCTGATATGGTCGGATTTCCCGTTTGTGTCCTTCAAGCGGCTCTTCCAAGTCGTTACGGCGGTTACCGTAAGCAGTGCTTTCCTTTTGTACGTGAGGTCTTCAGAGGAGATCCTGTCCTGTTTCAAGATTATTCTCTATCTCTTTATTCCCCTGTCTCTCCTATCCATTCTTGTTGTCCCCGGGGCAATAGACCCCACAACCCTGGCGTGGCGCGGATTGGCCCCGAGCAAGAACCATCTCGGGCAGATCAGTCTTGTAAGCATCATCGTCTGGTATCAAGCCCTGCGTCAGGGTTCCCTGATGGGAAAATCACTTTCTGCCTTCATGCTCATGATATCTCTGGTACTGCTCCTGGGATCTGAAAGCGCTACGTCACTATCGACCCTGGCAGTCTTGATGTTCCTCGGTGTGGTGCTCAAACTTGATAAGAAATTCCGTTCATTCGCTATTGGCGGGTCCTTTTTTGTTTTGGTGATTGTTGCCGTCCTTGCAGTCACATTGAGCATTTTCTTCCTCGGTCCCGATATCGTGGCATCTTTTTTCGGATTCTTTGGAAAGGATGTGACCTTCACGGGGCGGACAGACCTCTGGGCGCACATACTTGGTGAAGCAAAAGGGCATTTGCTTCTTGGATGCGGTTTTGCGGGGTTCTGGATAATCGATAATCCCGATCTGATAACTCTCTACAAGGATTTTGTATGGCTGCCAAATCAGGCCCACAGCGGCTATCTGGATATATTGAACGAAACAGGCCTCGTGGGTTTGTCCCTGTTTCTGTTGATGGTACTTAGCTACTTCGTTCGTTCGGCGAAGCTCGAAAGACCACATTTCTGGAAATGGTTTGTGATTGCCGCGTTGATTATCAATTTTCAGGAAACCACTTTGTTCAGACAGAATGTCATGACGGGTGTGATGTTTATCTTCTCTTACCTGGCTCTCTACGCTGATCTCGTCACTATCAGAGACCTTTGAAAAATGTTCAATTTTGGTCAAGATCAAGGAAGGCGAAAATTCAACCACAGGAATATACTGAATATTTCGAGGATTGAAATTCAAGCCTGACGCCAGTACCATCTTCCGGAGCTACGGGGCAGGCGCCGAGATTGGCCAAAAGGGGGCGTTTTTCAAAGGTCTCTATCAGGGGGAAAGAAGTAGGCCCCAAAGTCCAAGTCAATGACCGTTCATGATAAGTTCTAAGGCCTTCCGGAAGGTGGGGGTAGACAAGAAGGGGGGGGAAGCCGTTGGAGACTCGCTCACTGCCGGATTCTCAGGTTTGTTGGTGGAGCCGGGGATATGCCAAAGGGGGACTCGCATCCCCCAATATCAAATCCAACACCCTGGGGTCTGGACACGCCGTCGATGTCCTGGGTGATACCTTCCGATAAGAGATCCACGCCCGCATCAATCGCATCAGAATTTGAGTTCAACGTATAAATATCATTCTCCAGATCGGTGAAGCCTGCCGTCCCTTCACTTATTCCATGAACATCAAATCCCCTGCCCTGCCAGGCCGCCAGTGTCATGTCTGTGTTGAAATAGAACGGCCCCGTGGTATTCGGGTATTCCACGTAAAAATTGTGGTCGATGACACATCCATCTATATTTCCCACTCTCAGGTTGGCCTTCCCGTCGCCCTCTGGCCACGCCGGAGCATGATTGTTCTTATAGAAGAGGTTGTTCTTGACAGTGACATGGGAACCCGTATGAATGTAAAGACCGTCGTAGCCGTTGTTCACGATGGTGTTGTTATAGATCTTTGTATTGGATCGATAGGCATTCCCGCTTCCCGGATTCCCCGATCCTCCGCCGGCAAGAAATATCCCCCACTGGCCATTTTCATACACCAGATTGTTTGAAACCTGATTATTGCTTTGGTACCGGGTGTAAATCCCGCTTTCCTCATTTTGAAAGGTGATGTTAAATGTTATATTGTTTTCCTCCTCTATACCGGTAAAGCCCGTTGTATTCGGGAAAACATTAACCCCCTGGTGGCCGTTATCATAAGAGGTATTGTAACTGATGGTCGTGTAATTGCAGTTTTCCACACTGATTCCGTTCCACGCGTTAGAATATACCACATTACGGGTGATGGTGTTGTGCAAACCCGCTCCAACCTCTGCCTTCAGGGTGATGCCGTTACGGTATCCGCCATCTCTGCCATTATCGTGAATTCTGTTGTTGCGGATGATGTTATTGCTACCATCTACCCAGACAGCATATTTGTAGGCATTTGTGATCTCAAAACCATCCAGAATAATATAGTCCTTCCCTCGAATGTGAATGAGTTTGCTGGCCGTACTCTCCGAGCCGTCAATGATGGGAGAATGGCCCGTATAGGCCTGGAACATAACGGGGAACCCTTCTCTCCCGGAATTGTTTATACGAACCTCTGAAGTTTCATAGTATATCCCGTTCTTGACATAGACAATATCCCCGGCTTTTGCTATGGCGGCGGCCTTGGAAATGGTTCGCCAGGGGCTGCTTTCATCCAAGCCCGTATTGCCGTCGCTCGCAACACTGGTTGAATCCACATAATAGATTGTGGCCCAGCATTTCGAGGCGAGAGGAAGGACTCCAAGAAGCAAAAGAATCACTATGCGGACAATGACCTTAGAGTTAATTTCCCGGATCATGGTGTTTTTTCCTTCTGACACTTGGTCAACCAGAATTATCTTGCCCTGAGCTCGACATCATCCACCCTGCCGCTGCCTCGGATTTTGAACCCGTTAACTTCCAGAATTTCTATTCCTGGCTGGGCATTTTCCAGATCCGCCTGAAGATCCCGGGTAAAAGTTCGCCATTTCCCATCTATGGTCCCTGAACCAAGACCATATTTGAGCACCTTTTGGTCTCCCAAGTCATCATGATCAACAGCCGAGTAATAAAACTGCCGATATCCCGCGGTGGTCTCAACGTCAACATAGATGGTAAATCCTTCGGAATAGCTCATTCTCCACTCAATGGTGAATTGGGTCGAATTACGCCATTTTGTCCCGTCCTCGTTTCGCAAAGAATAACCGTTCGACCGTTCTGAACCCGATAGTTCGATTACCCGACTTCCCAAGACTTCGTCATAGTCATTCTCGATCATTGCCC
>JADHXI010000100.1 GCA_016783065.1 Desulfobacteraceae bacterium
CCATAAGCATTACCCTGATGGCAGCGAATGAACCTGATGTTAGCAAAAGGATTCTCTTTCAGAAAAGCTACAGTGAAAAAAAGGCGTGCACGCAGAAAAATCCGGAGGGCCTGGCCCAGGCCATGAGTCTGGCCATGGCCGAGATTTCCCGGAAAGCCATCATGGATATCTATTCTCTTTTGAAAAACCGGGTTTGAGAAGAAACAGTAAATGTCTCGGAAATTCCACAACTTAGTAAAATTATACATATTTCCTGAAGCTTTGTAGTCATAGACGTCTATGCCAAATTTGCTGAGGGACGCCTAACCGAAAAATCTTCACCAAGATCCTCAGAATTTTCTTGGGCACCACAGTTTTTTGTTTGATTCTTATATCGGAGTTCCAGGTTTTGAAGATTTTTTGAAGAATTCTATTGACAAAGGTTTTATCTTGAATTATAAAAGATTGAACACCCACTCACTGACCGAATAATTAGTCGGAAGAAAAATCGGATGGCACCCAGCAGTTTGACCACTTCAGATATCCCCACCACCGTAAAAGACGTGAAACTAGTCGAAAGACGCCGAGAGCAAATCGTTCGTGCTGGAATTAAGCTTTTTGCACAAAAGGGCTTCCACAAAACTAGCTTGAAAGAATTAGCAGTTGAAGCAGGGCTTAGCCAGGGAAATATCTATAGCTACATTCGCACCAAAGAAGATATTTTTTTCTTGATATATGAATTTGTGGCCAAGATTACTGACTCATCTCTCTCCGAATGCGTAAAGGGGATTAATGATCCTCTGGAAAAATTACGCCGGATGGTGCGCAGTGAGTTCAACTTCATGAATGAAATGGAAAGCGCCATATTGCTGCTTTATCAGGAGATGCATATCCTTAGGAAGCCCTATTTGAGAAAACTGTTAGAAAAGGAAAGTGAACGTATTTCCAGGTTCGAGCATGTCCTCCAAGAGTGTGTTGACAGCGGACAAATGCGAAAGCTTAACACCTTGGCTGTCTCCAATCTATTGAAGGCGATGCTTGAGGCTTGGGTAGCGAAACGATGGAATCTAAGGGGTCGTTTGAGTCGTTTAGAGATGGAAGAATCGCTTCTCAATCTACTCGTTTACGGAATAACTTCCACAGACCATTCGAAACAAATGACACACAATAACCAAAAAGGACTGCAAGGGAAATCTGTCTTACTCATTAGTGGAGAGACTTCTTTTGGAAAAAGCCTTCTCCCTTTTCTTCTATCCAAAGGAGCATCGATAACGAAATACGGGGAAAGGCCTATCCCCGATACTGAGCCGTCTCTCTTTGAGGACAAAAATTTGGGCCAAATAAAATACTTCCAAGCCAAAAGTCACGGGAAAATAAAGGCAAAGACATTAAGACAGATCTTTCATGAACATGGCCCTTATGACATCGTAATTTACGATTTAGGTGCAAGTCATGTCGTATCGTCATCAACCGGGGAAAGCGAAAACTGGATTGGAACGGAACTGGAACGTAATCTCCTTTGCGCCCAGGAAATTGCCCCTTCCCTGGAGGAAGAGATGTCTAAGAGGCATTCTGGCCGTATCATTTTTGTCTGCCCTTGGGGTTGGGAACGATTTGCTGATCCGCTCCGTTACGGCATAGTCAGGGGTGGCATTATTTCTCTCAGTCAGACCCTATCAAAACGATTGGGATCGAACCGGATCACCGTAAACTGCGTCGTACCTGGGCTTATTGATGATTATAGGCCTTTACCCATTGAAAAAGAAAAACTATCCGAATTGATCAACCTGGTTCCCTTCGGGCATTTTGGGGAAATTTCAGATGTGCTGGAGGCGATCTATTTCTTTCTATCCGATGCCTCGAAATATGTGACCGGCCAAGTATTAGAAGTGGGTGGGGGCGTAAATTAAGACGAATCAACAAATTGATCTTGAAGTGGATTCAACCATGAGATCACCTATGGCGACCTGGACCCAGATTGCCGGTGTACATGGCGGCGGTTCACCTATTATGGAGACCATTTCCTTAAATGCGGAGATAGATTATGAAGCAAAAAAAAATATCGCAAAGTATCTGGCAGGCATAAATAAAGAACTGGATCAATCAAAAGATCTGAACTCGAAACCAAACCCTTTGATCCGGAAATAGACACAAAAAATTTAAGCCAGGCTGGGTGTTTTCACATAGTATGTTTGCACAGGTCAAAATTATTTTTTGTAACCATCGAAACACCGTTCCATGAATGGAACGAAGGAAGCAAGGGTTAAACATAGAAAGGAGGTGCATTATTAAGACACGCAACGGATAATGGACAAGGAAAAGATCAGCTTTCACCAAACTTTTAGGTAAAGAAAAAAGGGGGGAATATTATGGGATTGAAAACTAAAAGGGCGCTTCTTGTGTCTGGGATTTTTGTATTTTCGGCAACTTTTGCCTTGTTAAGTATCGCTTCAATGGCGGCCGCAAAGCCGCTTTCACCCATCAAGATAGGAATCGTTCAATCCGTTTCAGGTATGGTCTCGGATTTCGCGCTCGAAGATTTAGAGGGCTTCAGGGTGAAAATAGATGAAGTCAACGCCATGGGTGGTGTCGATACCAAGGACGGGAAGAGACAGATCGAACTGATCGTCAGGGATAATAAGCTCAAGCCGGATATCGCCGTAAAAAATGCAAAGTCGTTGATTCTTGAAGAAAAGGTTGATTTTCTCGTCGGATGCATCAGTAGCAGCTGCGCTCTGGCGGTCTCCGAGGTTGCCAAAGAGAACAAGACCCTCTTTTGGGTCTGGGATGCCAGGACGCACCATCTCACCGGTGCAAGAGGACACCGCTATGTGTTCAGAAGCACGGGAAATACATGGATGAACGGCCATGCCGCGGCCAACTATTTCAAAGACAAACCTTATACGAGATATGCGCTGATTAACCCGGATTACTCTTACGGGCGGTCCCAGTACGATGCCTTTGTTCAGGGCATGAAGTCCGTCAAACCGGACTTCAAGCTCGTGTCCGAGCAATGGCCCAAGTTAGGCACCACGGATTTCACGCCTTACATCACTGCACTCCTCTCGGCCAAGCCGGAAGTCGTCTACACGAGTATGTGGGGCACGGACGCCATGACGTTTATCAAGCAGGCCAAAGGCTACGGCTTTTTCAAAAAGATAAAGTATGTCGGGTTGTTTCACGGCATGCCTCTCCTCAGGCCCATGGGCCAGGAAATGGTGGAAGACATTTACGTCCTGACCGAATGCCCCTTTGTTTATCCCGGCACCCCTGAGAACAAAGCTTTCTATGATGCGTATAAGGCGCGCACCGGTAAATTCCCGTCCTCCTATTCAATAGGGGGTTACAATGCCGCCACATTCATAGTTGCCGGGATTGAAAAGGCTGGAACAGTCGAAAATGAAGCCCTGATCGACGCCCTGGAGGGAATCACCATTAAGACGATTGCGCCGGCCAAGGAGATCACCATAAGAAAATGCGACCATCAGTCGGACTACGGCATAACCATCGGGAAAACCGTAAAGGACCCTAACTGGCCATGGTTTGTTCTGAAGGACGTTGAGATAATCCCGGGTGCGCCCACGATGCGGACATGCGACCAGATTATGACTGAAAGGGCGGCAGAGAATAAATAGCCCTCTTTTTTGAGAAACAATTGGCGTAGTTGTCTGCAACTTCACATAGGGCTAATCTCGCCTGCTTGATAACGGAACCTAAATTCATCATTGACCAGCGAAGAGGTAAGAGTTGTGGGAGGGTACGAATCCCTCCCACGCCTCTGCTTTAAGAGAGGTTTAGCATGACGGGAAGCGAATTCTTGATGCAGTTCATGAGCGGCTTGACCACCGCCATGATCTACTTTCTCATAGCCGCCGGCCTTACCCTGATCCTTGGGGTGCTGAAAATCATGAATTTCGCTCAGGGCGGCATCTACATGCTCGGGGCTTACATGTCCTATACGTTCATCAAGCTTTTCGGCGGCACGAACTACGGTTTCTGGTTGACCCTCGCGATTGCACCCATTCTTGTAACCGCATTTTTTTGTGTCGTGGAAGTATTCCTGATAAGGCGCTTCTACGAAAAACCGGCCATCTACATCCTTCTCATGACATACGGGGTCCTGCTTGTGACTTACGACCTGGCGCGGATGTCGTGGGGCTGGATCATCAAAACGGCCCCCATGCCTCCCATGTTTCAACGGCCGTTTGAAATTTTTGGCCTTTTTTTCCCTTTGTACAACGTTTTTCTTATTTTCATGGGTTTTTTCATTTTTTTCTTTATCTGGTTCATCATAAACAGGACAAGCTGGGGAAAAATCATGCGGGCAGCCGCGGATGACAGAGAAATGACCGCCGCGCTGGGAATCAATGTCCCATGGGTATTCACGGCCGTTTTCGGCTTAGGCGCGTGGATAGCGGCCATCGGCGGTGCTTTGGTGGCCCCCATGGCTGGGCTGTCGGCGGATATGGGGGTCGAGGCGGGCATCATCGCCTTCATTGTGGTGGTTATCGCTGGGTTGGGGAGTCTTCCCGGTGCCCTGCTGGCCTCTTTCATATGCGGGGAGGTCCAGGCGTTTGGAATTCTGGTCCTCCCCGAGTTGGCCATTGCATTCATGTACCTCGTCATGGTCATCGTTTTGATCGTACGACCCTGGGGTCTGTTCGGTAAACCCGTCATCATAAAATAGAAGAGTTTCCATAAAATGTCACAAGTGATTGAAAAAAACAAAAATAGGATGTGGCTCTGGCTTTTGATAACGACAGGGTTCTTTGTTCTCATGCCGTTATGGGCCCCCGAGATGTGGCTCCATCTCGCTATTGAAATTTTCATCGTGGCCCTGTTCGCCATGAGTTTGAATATGATCCTCGGGCGCGCTGGTCTGCCCTCCTTTGGTCACGCCTGTTTTTATGCTGTTGGCGGCTACGCTTTTGCTATCCTTGTGGTGAAGCTTAAGCTCCCTGCTTTTATAGGGTTATTGGCAGCCCCCTTCATATCCGGCCTATTTGCCGTCATCATCGGATACTTTTCTATCAGGCTCACGGGTATCCACTTTGCCATCCTTACAATGGGCTTTGGTCAGATCGTCTGGGCCATCGCCCATAAGTGGTATAGCTTCACCGGAGGAGACGACGGCATTACGGGCATCCCTATCCCGGCCATTTTGAAACAACCTGAAGTCTTCTACTATTTGGCCTTTATAATGCTCATCGTTTCCTCGGCAGTCATAAAGGTCGTACAAGACTCAGCCTTCGGGCAGACGATCGTGGCTGTGCGCGAAAACCGGGAGAGAGTGACCTTCAGCGGACTCAAGGTATGGCATCACCTGTTGTTGAATTTTGTGATCGCAGGATTTTTTGCCGGCATTGCCGGTGCCCTCCTTGCTATGGTCAATCGTTCCGTTTTCGCTGATTTTGGCTATTGGACCTCATCCGCCGCCGTGGTATTGATGTGCATTCTGGGAGGCGTTGGAAGTTTTGTCGGCCCTATGGTGGGAGCCGTCATCATTACCCTTCTGGAACATTACATTTCCATTTATACCTATTACTGGCAGATGATATTGGGCTGTCTGATTATAATTCTCATCATGTTCATGCCTGGCGGCATTTGTGGATACATACAAGAAAAACTTCAAAAAAACGAACCGGGTGCGTAATCGAGGAGTAACGGCATGCTTCTACATATAAAAAGCCTCTCAAAATCGTTTGGGGCATTGATGGCCGTGTCCGACGTGAACCTGGAAGTCGAAACACGTGAGCGCCTTGCCGTCATCGGACCCAACGGGGCTGGAAAATCGACACTTTTCAATCTACTCACCGGCTATCTCTCTCCCGATTCAGGAGAGGTGCTTTTTAAGGGTAACAACCTCGCCAAACTTCCACCTGACAAGATCGTTCGCAAAGGCATTGGAAGGTCCTTCCAGATTGTCAATATTTATCCCGAGCTGACCGTTTTTGAGAGCATTCAGATGACGCTGATTGCCAGCGCCAGGCGTTCTTACAACCTCTTCTCCAAAGCAAAAAATATGTTTTTGAAAGAGACGGAAGACATTCTGGAAAAGGTGGGGCTGTCCGGCCTGGCCCATGTTCCGGGCGAACTCCTGTCCCATGGAGACAAGAAAAGGCTCGAAATAGCCATGATTCTGGCGACTGAAGCCGAGATCATTCTCCTTGACGAGCCGACAGCCGGCATGGCCCCGGAGGAACGTCTCGAGACGATGGCTTTGATCAATGAGCTTGCCGAAAAAGAGAATCTTACCCTCCTGTTCACGGAACACGATATGAGCATTGTATTTGCCTGGGCAAGACGGATCGCCGTGATGGTCCTCGGCCGGATCATCGCCGACGGGACCCCCGATGAAATCAAAGAAAACCCTGAAGTGAGGAGGGTCTATCTGGGAGAAAAACGATGATCCTCCAAGTCAAAGACATCCACACGTTCTACGGGACCAGCCATATCCTGTTTGGTATCTCGCTCGATATCGATGAAGGCGAGACCGTCTGCGTCTTGGGACGAAACGGCGCCGGGAAAACAACCACCATCAGAAGCATCATGGGATTGACTCGGCCGCGTACGGGGAGCATCAAGTTCAAAGGCAAGGAAATACTCGGCCAATCCGCCTACACCATCAGCAGGGCGGGCATCGGCTTTGTCCCCGAGGACAGACGGGTCTTCCCCAGCCTCACGGTGCGGGAGCAGCTGGAGGTGGCGCATAAGGAAGGGTTTGGAAACTGGGATCTGGATAAGGTGTTCGGACTGTTTCCCCACTTGAAAAATCTCCAGCGCCACAAGGGAAATCAGATTTCCGGAGGTGAGCAGCAGATGCTGACCATCGGCAGAACGCTGATGGGCAACCCGGAACTGCTTCTACTGGATGAACCTTCCGAAGGACTTGCCCCTCTGGTGGTGGAGGCGCTTGCGGAGCAAATCAGAAAGCTGATGGAGGAAGACATCACCATTCTTCTGTCTGAAATGGGGCTCGGATTTGCCGTAGAACTGAGCAACCAGGCGTTTGTAATTGATAAGGGTGAAAATAAATGGAGCGGCACACCTGACAAGCTGCTGGAAAACGAAGACCTGAAGTCCAAATACCTGGCGCTCTGATTTCAGGAGGAATGAGGAATCATGAAGTCAATCGATGACCAAAGACCCTGGTTAAAGTTGTATCCCCAGTGGCTGGCCCATGAACTGGAAGTTCCCGAAAGCACGGCACTGGACGATTTCAAGGCATCGGTGGTTAGCCGGGGCGACAGCCCGGCAGTCTGTTATTTTGACAACAAGATCTCGTACGCCGAGCTGGATCGAATTTCCAGCGGCTTGGCGACTGCTTTCGCCGATCTGGGGGTAGGCAAAGGGGATCGGATTCTGGTGGACCTTCAGAATGTCCCCCAGTTCCCGGTGGTGACATATGGCGCATGGAAGGCGGGAGCCATCGTCGTCCCGGTAAACCCCATGTACAGGGAAAAGGAACTCACGTACTTCTGCAATGATTCAGGCGCCAAGGTGTTCGTCACACTGGATGAGATTGCGGGCGGGCTGGACCTGTCTTTTCTCACGGAAACATCGGTGCAAACCACCATCACCACATCGCCCCTTGATTTCCTCCCGCAAGAAGAGGAGGTGCCCGCCCTGTTAAAGGGATCGAAAAAAATCGCGGTTCCCGGCGCGGTGGATATGTTGGAACTGGCCGAGAAGTACAGGGACAAGGCGGTCGGCGACCCCGCGCTCCAGCCTGAAGATGTTGCTTACCTCACCTACACCTCAGGAACGACCGGCCCTCCCAAAGGCGCTATGAACACCCATGGAAATATCGCGTTTAATGCCCGGGTCTATAAGGCCGCTCTGCGCATGGTTGAGGATGACGTTGTCCTTGGCGTCGCTCCTCTGTTTCACGTGACCGGCGAAGTCGCCCATTTGGCCATCGCCGCCCTGGTGGGGATTCCCCTCGTGTTGTATTACCGCTTTGACCCGACCGAAACGCTTCGCCTTATCGAACGGTGGCGCGTCACCATGACCGTCGCGTCGATTACGGTTTACATCGCCCTGATGAATCATCCGGATATCCGGAAGAGAGACCTTTCCAGCTTTGTGAAGGCATACAGCGGGGGCGCGCCCGTTTCATCGGCAATAGTGGATCAGTTTGAAGAACTGACGGGCCTCTACATCTATAATGCTTATGGGATGACGGAAACCAACTCCCCCACACACCTCGTTCCATTGGGCCTGAGGGCGCCCGTCGATCCGGAAAGCGGGGCCTTGTCCGTGGGCGTTCCGGTTCCCAACACCGTGGTCAAAATTATGGACCTTGAGGAGGGCAACCGGGAACTTGGCCCCGGTGAAGTGGGAGAGATCGTGGATTACGGCCCCATGGTGATCCCAGGATACTGGCAAAAGCCTGAAGAAACGAAACATGCCATTAGGAATGGGTGGTTATACACAGGGGATGTTGGCAAGATGGATAAGGACGGTTGGTTCTATGTTGTGGATCGTAAGAAAGACCTCATCGTGGCTTCTGGTTATAAAGTCTGGCCCAGGGATGTGGAAGATGTGATCTACCAGCACCCAGCGGTCAAAGAGACCTCCGTTGTTGGTGTGCCGGATCCTTATCGGGGAGAGACGGTCAAGGCATTTGTAACCTTAAAGGAAGGAATGGAAGGGTCTGTAACGCAGGAAGAGATCATATCCTTTTGCAAGACGCGCATGGCTGCATACAAATATCCACGAAAAGTGGAATTCGTATCTGAGATTCCAAAAACATTAACTGGTAAGTTTCTCAGAAGGCAGCTGAGAAAGTAGGTTCGAACAAGGGGAAAAATGAGCCCCTTGAAAAAGGGAGCAACAGGAAAGGAGGTGATAAGGCGTAAAATTCCAAAACGAATGAGAAGGAGGTGATCTGAGGACCTATAGGCGGCTCGTATTGATTGGAAACAGGTAACCATTCAGCCAACCGACAACCAAATTGAGAGGGTCATAGCTGCTCCCATTACTACAACTTATCTCCACCACCTGGGGTATCTGGTGTAAATGGGGGTTACTTCATCTTATCTTAAGCCTTTCTTTGATGAAAAGATTCCCCTGGACCAGGGCTCACAGAGAAGGAGATAAAGGGAGAGACGGAATCGTATAATCAAGAACTGGGTAGTCATATGCCCAAAAGGATAAGGAGGATTCAAATGAAAGGCCTTAAAGTTTTCATCATCGCTTTATCGGCTATTGCTATCTTGGCTTCCCTTTCTCTCAGCCATGCGATGACAGAGGAGAAGAACATCGCCGAGATTCTCAAAGATTATCCAAAGAACTGGGGTAAGTGGGGGCCTAATGATGAATTGGGTACAATAAACTATCTAACTCCCGCTCAAGTCTTAAGGGGGATTAAGGCTGTTAAACAAGGGACGCTATTTCCCATCGGAAACGTGAGGAGAGGTGGAGAGGCCGATCCTGTCTGGCCTGGCCGTCACGGCATAGATCATTTTATGACCCAAGATTACGGAAGTTACCTTAGCGGAGTCAAGAAACCTTTTGGCGGGGGGTTAATGTATGCCGACTGTTTCATTAACACCTATACCCATGGAGCCAGCCATATCGATGCTCCCGGCCATGTATGGTATGGCGACAAGATTTATAACGGCTACCCTGCCAAAATAAACATCGGTAAAATGCAAAAGGCGGGCATTCTGCCGATCGCCGAGCACGGGATCGCCGGGAGGGGTGTGCTGCTCGATGTGGCAAGATTCAAGGGGGTTGATTTCCTCGCGCCGGGAACCCAGATAACCCTCCAGGACCTCCTGGATACGGCCAAGAAACAGGGGGTGGAAATAGAGAAACGCGACATCCTGGTCATCCGGACGGGATGGTTGAGGACATTTTACACCAAAGGGAGAGAATGGTTCTACAAGAACTTCAACGAGCCTGGCATCACCGCGGAGAGGGCACTGGTGGATTGGTGGCACAAGATGGAGATTCCCCTTTGGGTCACAGATACTATTGCTTGCGAACAAACAAAATCGAGTGCAACGGGAACGCTTATTCCCTTGCACGCTGCTTTCCTAAGAGACCTGGGCTGCACAATGAACGAGGTAAACGATCTGGAGGCCCTGGCGGCTAACTGTGCAAAGGATGGGCAGTATACCTTCCTTTATGTTGCATCGCCCTTGAAAATTGCCGGCGCAAGCGGCTCACCGGTAAATCCAATTATTATTAAGTAAGCATATAAACCCAGTCTATTCGATAGAGGGGACCCTTGGTAGCATCCAAGGGGACCTCCCTATGAAACAGGAGAAAGTTTTTTATCCTCCAGTTCTTTGAGTCTAATCCGTTGTCTAGGACCACTCCAGTTACCAGAACAAGCCAGAAATTCCAACCATGAGCGTGTTTAAGAATGCCGGATGAAATGAAAAATCGCCTCCAGGTTTTTATACGCAAGCAAGAGGGTTACCAGAAGGCAACGGTCGAGAACCTAAGTAAGATGTCCGGCGGTGCATCGAAAGAGACGTGGGCGTTTGATCTGGCCATGTCAGGCCATGAGTTGTTGCCTCTGGTTTTGCGCGTAAACCGCAGATCCCCCTTGCCAGCCTCCATTGGACTCAAAGACGAGTTTGCTCTGATGACAGAGGTCCATGGGGCGGGCATTCAGGTTCCCAGACCTTACTGGTATGGAAAAGACGACTCTGGCAGGTCTTTCTATGTGATTCAGAGAATCGAAGGAGAAACAATTGTCACGCGTCTCCACAAGGATGTCCAGTATGAAAAGGCAAGGGATGTGATGCCAGCCCAACTCGGAAAAATTCTGGCCAGGATCCATCGCATCCCGTCTGCCAGAACCCGGTTTCACTTTCTGCCATGCAGACAAGAGAGCGGTTCATCAGCCTTGGGCCAGATATTGTTCTATGAAGATCTCTTCCGTCGGTACTCGCCTGATCCTCATCCGGCACTGGAGTTGGCCATTCGCTGGCTGAAGAGGAATGATCCGCAGCCGGGACATCTCTCTCTGGTCCATGGAGATTATCGTTTAGGGAATGTCATCTTTACGGAGAAGGGGGTGCGGAGTGTTCTGGACTGGGAATTGGCCCATATCGGTGACCCTATGGAGGACGTAGGGTATATCAGTGTCCAGGCCTGGCGCTTTGGCATTGACGCCAAACCGATCGGCGGTATCGGCGAGCGGGCCGATTTCTATAATGCCTACGAAAAAGCAGGCGGGTTTTCTCTGGATGCCAGCAGCGTTCAATACTGGGAAATATTTGGCAATTTGTTGTGGGCAATCATAACTATCCTGCAGATGAGCCCGTTTTTGAATGGATACAGCAACAGTATTGAACTTGCAAGCCTTGGCCGCAAGACTGCGGAGGTAGAGCTGCAGCTACTAACCTTGATAGAGGAGCTATAGATGCAGGACCATCCCAGCACAAAAGAACTGATTAAGGGCATCCATAATTTCTTGGAGAACGACGTGGTCCCGGCACTTCAGGAACCGTTAAGATTCCATACGCGTGTGGCGGCGAATCTTCTGAAAATCATTGAACGGGAGCTTGATCTGGAGGCGGATCATCTATCCAGTGAAATAAGAGGGCTATGGAGATTGCTCTCAAAGGCGCCCGACTCGATTGATTCATCCGAAGAAATGCGTGCGCAAATCCGAAAAATGAATGAAGAGCTCTGCGAACTTATCAGAACGGGGAAGGCGGACAATGGCCCCTGGGCGAACTTGGTTATGGATCATGTGAAAAGAAGTTTGGTCCAAAAACTGGAAATAGCCAACCCCGATATGATAGCAAAGGCACAGGCCAAATATTAGCATGGCAGATAATAGTCCCTGTTCAGGCTGCTATGCTTGAATATCTTTCATTGGAGATTTTGCCTTGCCAAATCGCTTTTGTTAAGGCTTGAAATTATGAATCTTTATTTGATCCGGCACGCAGAAACGGCTGTTCCCGATGGCTATGTCCAGAAGAATTTTCCATTGTCCGAACTGGGACAAAGGCAGGCACATGCCCTGGCCCAAGGAATGAGCAGTATCAGAATAGATCACCTTTTTTGCAGCCCTCTGGCCAGGGCTCGACAAACTGCGGAATATATCAGTAAATTCCGTTCCATCCCCATAGAAATTGAGACAGATTTCAGGGAGATGGACCTCGGTGAAATAGGTGGAATGCCCATTGAGGAGGTTTATGCTCTACATGGCGACTATTTGAGGTCCCGGCCCCATCCTGTGATGGAATATGGATACGTTCAAGGAGAAACCACGGAAGTATTTCACTCCAGGGTAGCCGCTGCTCTTGAAAAGATGGTCTGGAAGCCCTTCTGTCAAAGGGATATCAACGTTGTACTGGTTGCCCACGGGGGAGTCATATGCGCCATCCTTCTCCATCTTCTTGGTCTAACCTTTGATGGGTATTTGACCTATTTTGTAGATTACACGGGAATTTCCAAGATCGACAACAGGCATGGCAGGCCGAGGATACGATACATCAATGATATTAATCACCTAAAAAAGCCGACCTCATTTGAGCCAATCCGGCTTTTACATCGGAGGAAGTAATGCCAACCTATATTGAAAAAGATGAGTATACTCATAAACCAACGGATGAAATGGATTTCAATGAAAGCATGTACCTTAACTATTTTGATGAAAAAAGGCTGATCGGTGGGTTTTTGAGAGTGGCAAACAGGCCCAATGAGGGGTATGCCGAAGTAACAAACGTAACCTATCTGAATGACGGGAGCGTTCTTTTCTCTTACCAGAAGCCGACAATAGCGGGCAACTTAAGCTTTGAAGCAGGCGGCATGGCCTTTAAGGTGATTGAGCCTTTTAAGAAATTAAATTTGTCATACAAGGGAACGGCTTTTCATTTTGAGGACCCCGCAATACTCAAGGATCCAAAAAAGGCGTTTACGTCAAGTCCGCAGTTTAATTTTGATATTGACTTGGACGTCAACGGCATTGGAGAGGTCCACGATAACGTGGATCGTGGCAGCAAGGCATTAGAGGAGATCAATTATTGGAAGGAGCACTATGAGCAGATTGTCAAGGTACGGGGACAGATCCGTTTTAAAAACAGCACCTACAGCCTTGAGGGGCTCGGGCTGAGAGACCATTCCTGGGGTCCACGCACTTGGCAGTCCCCGAAATTTTATCGTTTTCTGTCCGGTGTCTTTGATGAAAAGACCGGTTTTGGCTTGATGTATTTTGTTTCATCAACTGGAAAGGCGTCTAAAAAGGGATTTCTGTCTATTGACGGCATGAGTTATGATCTGAAAGACGTCAACATTGATACCGAGTATTCCGGGCGGGAACAGTATCAGCATTTGATTAAGCTGGAGCTTGTCACCTTGAATCAATCTTTGAATATTGAAGGCAAAGTAATTTCCATGCTGCCCTTGCGGAACAGAAAGGGGGGCGTAACCGTCAGACTCGCAGAGGGAATGACAGAGTGGAATTGGGAAGGCAAGGTGGGCTATGGCCTTTCAGAGTACCACGACCATGTCTAGGAGTAATCGAAATGACTTATAAGAGCTTGTTGGTACATCTTAAAGACCATGTTGCAATAGTCCGAATGAATCGACCTGAGAGCATGAACTCTCTTGAATACGAGTTGCGTGTTGATCTTGTAAATTGCCTTAAGAAGTTCTCCGAAGATGAAGATGTGAGGGTGATAATTCTCACGGGATGCAGCAACGTATTTAGCGCTGGAGGTGATTTGAGGGAACTCGGAGAGGGCATGCCCGCAGACCGTGCAAGGAAATATGTGCTGCATGTCAGTAGAATTGTTGAGGCAATAGTGAATCTCGAAAAGCCCGTGATAGCCGCAGTCAACGGGGCGGCCGTTGGCGCATCATTCAGCATGGTTATGGCCTGTGACATCATTGTTGCCTCAGAAAAGGCGACATTCTCCCAGGCATTTGTGGATGTAGGTCTTATCCCGGATCTGGGGGGAACCTTTTTTTCGCCTCGCTTGTTCGGATTGCACAGGGCAAAGGAGTCGGTTTTCACAGGCAAGACTTTTGATGCGAATGAGTTGGCAGATATAGGTATGATTAATCATGTGGTTCCGCATGATGACTTGGAGCAGAAGGCGTTTGATTTGGCCCGGGAGATTGCCCAAAAGCCCCACACAGCCATAGCCCTGGCTAAAAAATTGCTGAATATTGGCCTACACTCAAATTTGCATGATATCCTTGAAATGGAAGCACAAGCTCAGGCGGTCTGCATGCAGACCAAGGATCATATGGAAGCAATCGCCGCGTTCTACGAAAAAAAGAGAACTCGAGCTATCGATAAATAGTGTGGTTGTCCAGCAATCTTCCACGATGAAAGGAGAACGGCCAGACTTCCACCGGACAGCTTCGGAACGAAAGAAAAACATCAACACCTGAGCTCCTATTGTCATGATGCCTGCATCTTTTCATATTTTCACAGGCCACCTAACTTTAGCGGATCATTCCGGTGGCGGAAAATTGAGCAGTGCCCGTGACTGTTGGAGGACTTTAGTTCTATTCGTCACAGACTCCCGGAGGGCTCATGATACAGGGGTCGGAGGCTTTCGTATGCCATACGTTTTGTCCTACGTTTTTTTGTTCAGTAGCCCCAGTTGACCGCCTACAATCCCGTTTTCTTTTCGGGTCAGGATATGCCTGCTTATTCCCGAACCGCCCCGGGTTTTTGGTTCCCTCAGATCTATTCTCATAGCCCCACGATCTTGACGGTGATCAGGTTCATGGGAGACTTGATATCCAGAGGGTGATTGTCGCAAGAGGCGCCCTCAGCAGAGGTGTTTCAGTGGCCTGAGATTCACTGGGTCGACCGTATCTTTCCATATTTCCACAGATTGGCCATCACTTTGGCGGCCCGTTCCGGCGTCGGGTAATTGACCAGGGCCCCTGACAGTTCGAGATCTTTTACCTGATCATCCCAGATTCCCGGAGGTGCCAGGATACAGGAGATCAGGGGCTTTTGCTGGCCCCATGCCTTCAATAGATCTGTTATCCCTCCTAACGCATCCCTGTTGGCCGATGCAAACATCATCAACAGAAGAATCCCGTTTACGTTGTCGTCATCCATCACCGTCTGTATGATTCCCTTTATGGCAGAGGCGTCAT
>JADHXI010000101.1 GCA_016783065.1 Desulfobacteraceae bacterium
GGCTGGCGAGAATTGGCAAAAATGGCCTTTTGTGCCATGCTTCCGGACTTGATCGACAAGCCCCTTTACACACTCGGCCTGGCACCGGTAAACAGCGGCCGCCTCTGGGGACACACGCTCATTTTGAGCCTGATGTTTTGCCTGTTCTGCTGGCGTTTTTGGTCTTCCCTGTGGCCCTGGGCATTGGCAACCCCGGGCCATCTGCTCCTGGACCGTATGTGGGTACACCCCAGAACACTTTTCTGGCCGGTCTTGGGGAACCGCCTGGAGGCGACCATCCCCTTTGGCCTGGACCATTTTCAATTCCTGGATTTCCTGAGATGGAGATGGGAGCAAGAACCCTTTTCTGTGATCTTTGACTTGGTTGCCGAAGTGGCAGGCGTGGTGTTGTTTATGCTGTTACTGAGAAAAATGGGAGTTATGCAAAAGTTCAAGGGCCGGTACGGACAGCTCAAATCCCTCGAGAAAGACTGAAGAATGTTGTCTGGATCGACCTTGTTTTCTCAATGCGTTGGGTCGCCTTTGCCTTCCGGGATACCGTCCGGGGGCTTTACCTCCCGGTCCGGGTGCCCCCTAAAGGCCGCAGCATGGTGATCAACACCAAGCCCAGCACGGCCAGTCCGGTCAGCACGAGGAACACGGCCTGGTAGCTTCCGGTCACATCGAAGATGCGGCCCGCCAAAAGGGGACCGATTGAACCGCCAAGCGTTCCGATGAACACGGCAATGCCGAAAAGCTCTCCGTGAGAACCGATGCCGAAGAGCTCCGCCACCGTCGGAGACATCACGGTGAAAAAACCGCCAAGAGCAAGGCCGTAGACCGCGGCAAAAAGAAACAGCACCCACGCCTCACTTGCCACCTGCAGCAAGACAAGGCCACAGAGCAACATGATAAAGCAGATGACCAGCGAACGTTTTCCACCTATTCTATCGTTCGCCGTTCCCATCAAAAACCGGCCAAACATGCTCACCCCCCCGATCATGGAAAGGACGCCCGCTGCGGTGGCCGGGGGTAGTCCCATATCTGTGGCGTGAGGCACGATGTGCACGACAATTGTGAGGATGCAGAAAAAAATAATGAATTCCGCCGCACAAATGGTCCAGAACTGCATTGTCCGAATGGCCCTCTTCAAGGGTACCCCCCGCTCCATGAACCCGATCCCGTCACCGCACGGCTCATCCCTTCGACCATCGGGCAACAGGCCCATGCTCTGGGGATCGCGGCGCAAAACCAGGGCCGCAGCCACCAGCATCACCAGTACTATCACCCCCATGATGACATAGGATTGCCGCCAACCGCAGGTGGCGATAAATGCGGTGACAATAAGCGGCACCAGGAGCTGACCTGACCCCGTACCTACCTTTACGATGCCGGACATCATTCCGCGGCGTCTCACAAACCAGCGCACCACCGTGGAGAGCGTGATGATGTCATGGGTGCTCAAGCCCACGCCGATCAGCACACCGTAAAACAGGTAGAGCTGCCACTGTGCATGAAGGTTGGACATGAGCAGATATCCGAGCCCGAAAGAGATGCCGGATATCACCATGAGAACTCTCGGGCCAATCTTGTCGTTGAGCCTGCCGGCAAAGATCCCAGCCACCCCCATAACCAAGAAGGCCAGTGAAGATGCACCCGATATGGTGGCCCGTGACCAGCCAAATTCGGTCTGAAACTCCTTGAAGAAAATCCCATAGGTAAACATGGCACCGATGCTCACCCCCTGGATGATAAAACTGGCCGCCACGATATTGTAACCATAGAAATATTTCGCTCTCACTATACCTGCCCGGTGTCTGAACGAAAAATCCGTCCAGACACGATTTTAGATTTTGGATTGCAGATTGCTGCAACGCTTCTCTCCGAGGCGTAAGCCCTACCGACCGTACAAAGCCCTCTAATCTATCAGCACAGCACGGTCCACGCTCCCCGGCCCGCTGGCCCCCACCATGCTCATCAGCCGGATCAATTCACCGGTTATCTGTTGGATTGTTTCTCTGACCCCGTCACCTCCACCGGCCGCCAGACCATACAATATGGGTCTTCCCAGCCCAACGAGAGAGGCCCCGAATGCCAACCCCTTCAGGACATCACTCCCCCGCCGGAACCCCCCATCCACTATCACCGCTGTCTTGTCTCCAACCGCTTCAACAATTTCATCCATCACCTGAAAGGGGTGCGGGAGGTAATCCAGGGTATGGGCCCCGTGATTGGAGATAACAATGCCCTCTGCCCCTGCTTCAACGGACTTGACAGCATCAGTCTTACTCAGAACTCCTTTGAAGATAAGAGGTACAGATACTGCCTTTCTTATCTGTTCCAATTCTCTGAGGGAGAGCGGCGCACAATCTGATGCCATCTGACGATCCTTGACCTTTGTACCCTGACCAGCATCGATTTCAACCCCGATCCATCGAACCCCTGCCCCCTGTATCTCATCCAGGGCCCCGAACATTTTCTTTCGATCTTGAAACGGCTTTACGTTCGCAACCAGTGGGACACCCGTGTCTACGATCTTCTTTAGGTCCTGGGGGATCGGTGTCCCGGCCCACATGAGGCTGCCCGCTTCCTTAAGGCCTCTTGCCACCTCCATCAAACCCTCGTCAACTATTGCCGGAATGGGCATGGTCATGGCAGACATGATCACCGGTGTAGAAAGCTCCACTCCCAAGACTTCACACCTTGTGCCGGGATCGGTTCCGTCTATACAATGCTGTCTGAATGTAAACCTATCAATGACCGTTCGGTTGTTCCGCATGACGAACTCCGTCTCCACGCCATCAAGCAAAAAACCAATATCACGTTCTTTGAGGGCCTTCTTTCCCGTTTCGTAGATTTCAGTCAGATCCATTTTGCGCTCCTTTCTTCGCTAGAGTCTTGTTTCGCCCTCGGAAAGCTCCTGCAGCCCCTGGAGATCCAAGATCCTGATCCGGGGGCCATGGGATTCGATCAACGCTTTGTTGCTCATTCTGCCCAGGATGCGTGACAAGGTCTCGGGAATGGTCCCCAGGATGCTGGCCAACTGGCCCTTGGAGAATTCGAGTTCAAGTTCCATGGCCCCCTCCCTCGATTCGCTGAGGGAAAGAAAGTATGCAGCCAGACGCCCCGGAACCTCCTTAAGGGAGAGGCCTTCGATGAGGGATGTAAACCTCCTGAGCCTTTTGGATAGGACTGCCAGAAGGTTCAAGGCTAGCTCGGGATTTTTCTTGATCAACCCGCTAAAGTCCTCTCTCGGGAAAAAGAAGATCCGGCCCTTCTCCAGGGCCTCCGCGTTTGCGGGAAACTGCTGCCCCGCAAAGACCGGAACCTCTCCAAAGGGTTCTCCGGGGCCAAAGATGTGCAGGGTCTGTTCCTTCCCTTCCCCTGAGACCTTGAATATCTTTACCTTCCCTGAAATGATCACATAAAAGCCTGCCCCTTCGTCCCCCTCGGAGAAAATGATCTCTCCCCTCCCGACCCTCTGATCCTCTACGATCATGGAGAGATCCTCGAGTTCGGCCTTGGGAAGACCTTTAAAGAGAGGGATATATGAAATATGTTCCACAATATCCATCGGCTCAAACGCCCCCTGTCTTTACGCAGAATCCAGTCCCAGAAAACTCCTGGGGTTATCTTCCGTCAATCTCTTTATCTCTTGGTCTGTAAATTCCACTTGGCACCAGAAGATCTTTTTTGAATACGTCGTGAACCACTTCAAATAGGACTTTTCGGTCCAGAGACATCTGCCCATGTACCAGTCCGTGCCATACAAGAGCCTGTCCTGGATCTTGGGCGTCCTGAGCATGCGTTTTATATCCTTAAAATAGGCCCCGGGGGTGTAAAGCATTTCCGTATCATAGGAAATGTCCGTATAGACATGGGGATACTTGATGATAAGGCCTGCAATTTCGGGCTGCCAGTCAGAACCTGTCCTGTCATTGTGGGCCAGATTCAACGTGAGTGATGGGAAGTCTCTCAAAACCGGGCCCCAATACTTCGGGTCCGCCAGATGGTAATACTCCCCAAGCCCGGGGATGCCTCCGTTTTCACAGTGGGCAGTGATGGGGATTTGATTCCCCTCACAGTACTCATATATGGGGTAAAGTCTTTTGTCGTCCGGGGTAAACCCCATAACAGGATAGATCTTGACTCCTTTAAACCCCCTGCTGTTCAATGCCTCTATTACCAACTCCACCACGTTTTGTCTATTGGGATCGGCGGCGACAAAAGGAAGCATCCGGGTACGGTTGTATTTCCTGTTTACGGCCTCCACAGCCGACTGGGTCTCGTCCATCTGTGCCTCAAAACCCTTTGTGGCGCCGCGAAATTCTTTGCAAAAGGCCATGTCCATCATCAGGGGAGTGGCCATCTCTATGCCGGCTTCATCCATTTCCTCGGCCAGCCTGTGCGCGATTTCAAAAATGGGCATTTCCACAAGTTCAAACCAATCATCAAGCAGGGAATTATCCGGCAGGATTTTCCTGACAAGGCCATGGACAAGACTGTGGACGGGATTCTTGAGATCCAGGAGAAACCGCTTGCGGAAATCCAGCGGGACACAATCCAGGCTAAAGATATGGCAATGGCAGTTGATCTTCATTCGTGGTCCGCGCGTGAAATCATCCCTATGCATTTAAGTGGGAGTCTGATAGATTTAAGGGAGATCCCTCAAGAATCCCGGCAAATGGCAAATGGACGTAGAAAATAAAAAAGATCTCCGGATCTCTGATCGTAACCGTTAATGGATTCAAAGGTTGTATGCTCATTACCATACGCCATGTTATAAGCGTTTTGAAGAGAAAACCGACGGCTTTCAGATCCCCTCAAACCTGCCCGCATTTGCGGACCTCTTGGGATAAGCTCGTTTCGTTCATGACAGGTGAGGCAGGCGGGTCAGGAAAATAGCACTTGTCAGTGATGTGGCAAAACCCGCATTTCTTGCGAGGGTTTGGGGGGATCCAGTTTCAAGCTTTTCCTTAACCCTGAACCTTGAACCCTGAACCTATGAACAGGTACCTCTACTTACCCAATGTAGCTGGAACTCACAAGGGGAAAATATTGGCAGAAAGCCTTGCACAGGAACAAATCCGCTCCCTCTGCTTTGACCGAATAGGGGTCATATGTCAGCAGCTTCTCAATAAGTTCAGGGGAAATAATCGGGTTTCTGGAGTGGGATTCGGGTGTTTCTTGAAGGCGCTCTCTCAAAGTGAATTTACGCCTCACGTTGGCCGAATCCCACCGTGCCCGAGGTTTTTGAAAACTTTCATATGTCACCCCGGGGGTGTAAATCACAGCCGTTGGTAAACGATAGTCATCCATTCCTTAACAAGGGAGGAGATTTATCGTATCAGGACTAATGGAGTGATGGAGTGGTGGAGTAATGGAAAAACCAGATGGACAAATATGCAACGTATTTGGATCTCGGAACAACAAGGATCGAAGAACAAGAATTAGATCTTTTTCCGTTTTTGGACCCAACACTCCGATACTCCAGTACTCCAACACTCCTGATTTACACCCTCACCCCAGCGAATGAGCAGCCGTCAACTCAAAAGAAAGGCCCTGGAACTTCTCGGTTCAGGGGATCTGGACCGGGCATTGGATTGCCTTTGTCAGATGCCGGCTCGTCAGATAATCAACCCGTTATTGTCTTTTCTTGTAACCACCGACCCAAAAATTAAGTGGGCCTCAGTAACAGCCATCGGTGTTGTGGTGGCAAACCTTGCAGACCATGACAGGGAGGCCGCACGGGTCATTATGCGACGTCTCATGTGGCAGTTAAATGATGAGTCCGGGGGCATCGGATGGGGCTGCCCCGAGGCCTTGGGGGAGATCATTGTCTGTCACGCGGGTCTTGCCGGGGAGTTCGCCGAGGTGCTCGTATCTTACGTGAGACAGGATGGGAACTTCCTTGAATATGAACCGCTCCAACGCGGAGCCGTTTGGGGAATCGCTCGTGTTGCCCAGGTTGACTCCTATTTGGTGGATGATTCGATCCCGCACCTCCTTCCATTCCTGAAAAGCCCCGATGCCGCGCTGAGGGGGCTTGCGGCATGGGCCCTTGGGCTGCTGGGCGCTCAGGAGGCATGTTTGGGGATTGAAGGTCTTTTGGGCGATCCCTCGGGGGTGGAAATCTACCGGGATCGCAAGCTCAGCGTCCTCCCTGTGATGAATCTTGCCACTGAGGCCTTGGCAAGGTTAAAAAATGCTTGACCAATCCGATGATTTTTCGTAAATAAAAAGGTTGCCTTTTATACCACAATGTAGGAGTTTAAATTTCAATCTGAAAATTTCGAGGAGGTAGGAGATGAAACCGATCGAGATCTCAAAAGACATCTATTGTCTGGCCGCAGTTGACTGGAATATCAGGGATTTTCATGGGTATTCCACTTACGAAGGAACCACCTATAATGTATACCTTATCTTGGATGATAAGATCACGCTCATTGATACCGTCAAGAAACAATTTGCAGATGAACTGATTGACGGGATCAGCCAAATAATCGATCCCAAAAAAATTGATTATGTAATCAGCAACCATACGGAGATGGATCATTCAGGCGGGCTCCCACGGGTCATGCACAAGGTGGGGGAAGACAAACCCCTCTACTGTTCTCAGATGGGACAAAAAAACCTATCAAAACACTATCTCCAAAAATGGAATTACCAGCCGGTCAAAAACAGGGGCGAGTTGAGCCTGGGGAAACGGACCCTTACGTTTCTGGAGACCCGGATGCTTCACTGGCCCGACAGCATGTTCAGCTACCTAAAAGAGGAAAAAATTCTGTTTTCAAGTGACGCCTTTGGACAACACTACGCGGGTCTTGAAAGGTTTGATGACGAAATCGATGACGCCATCATGCCACATGCCCGGAAATACTTTGCCAATATCCTGCTGCTCTATTCACCATTGATCCTGAAACTGGTAGACAGTGTCACAGAGATGGGGCTGGAGTTGGATATGCTGTGTCCTGACCACGGAATCATCTGGCGGAAAGACCCCGGCAAGATCATAACCAGTTATGTGGAGTGGAGCCAGCAGAAACCCAAGAGAAAGGCCCTCGTCATTTATGATACCATGTGGCACAGCACCGAAAAAATGGCCGGGGCAATGGTCGAGGCCCTCGGAGAAGAAGGGGTCGATGCAAAACCCATGCACCTGAGGTCTTGCCACCGGAGTGACATCATCACCGAAGTACTTGATGCGGGGGCAATAATTATCGGATCTCCCACATTCAACAACGGGCTTTTCCCCACTGTGAGCGATTTTCTGACCTACATGAAGGGCTTAAAGCCCAAAGACAAGGTGGGTGCCGCCTTTGGCTCCTATGGCTGGAGCGGAGAGGCCGTAAAGCTCATCAACGACCAATTGAATGAAATGAAGTTCAACGTTATTGACCCTGGCCTAAAGGTCCAGTTTGTACCGGACGAGGAGGGTGTTGAGGCCTGCCGGAAACTTGGCAAAAAAATCGCCCAGGCCCTGCCATCTGAATAAATAATGTAAACGTTCACAGGTTCTGGGTTCAACGTTCAGGGTTAGGGACAAGGACAAAATTGAAGACCCAAAGTCCTCGTAAAAAATGCTGATTTTCCAAATGATTGCCATTTTGGCTCCTAATTATGGGTTAGGCCTGTCGAAAATGACGTTTTTTTCGTAAATGCGGATTCCAAGTGCAGTCCGGTGATGAGAATACAACCTTTGAACCCTGAACCTTTGAACCCGTGAACGGATACCATCTCCTTTTACGACTTGGCCTGAACATGACTTTTCGTTCAGGCAAAACTTATGCTTCAGGTAATGCATAAAGACGCGGCCAGACAAAAAAAAGACAAGCTTGTCAAAAATCTTCAGGACACGGGCTCGCTCTTGGTGGCGTTTTCAGGAGGTGTGGACAGCACATTCCTGCTGGCCGTGGCCCATGAAGCCCTTGGTGAAAGGGTGGCTGCAGCCACATCAAACTCCTTCATTCACCCTGCCAGGGAGACGCAGGACGCTCGAGATTTTGCCCGGGAACGGGGCATTCACCATGTTGTGTTTGAATCAAGAGAAATGGATCTTCCTGACTTTGTATCCAATTCCCCGGAACGCTGTTATCACTGCAAGAAACAGATCATCCAGTCCCTTTCTGAAATTGCACAAGAACTGGGGCTGGAGCATACGGCTCACGGGGCCAATGTGGATGACCTGAAAGATTACCGCCCCGGCGCCAGGGCTGCCAGTGAGGCCGGGGTGATAGCCCCGCTAATCGATGTGGGTTTGGGGAAAGATGAAATCCGTTTCCTCTCGAGGGAAATGGGCCTTGCGGCGTGGGACAAACCGCCCATGGCGTGTCTTGCCTCGAGGATTCCTTATGGCGAACCTATTACTATAGAAAAATTAAAGATGATCGGTGATGCTGAAGAGCTTCTGGTTGAAAAAGGCTTCCGACAGTTCAGGGTAAGGCATCACGGATCCGTAGCCAGGATAGAGGTGGAAGGCCCCGAGATACAGGGGATTACTGAACCCGGGCTTAGAAAAAAGCTTGTTGAGAAATTTAGGCAGATTGGCTTTCGTCATATTTCTGTTGACCTGGAAGGCTATATGTCCGGGAGTTTGAATCGAGGCCTGGAGAATGAGAGAGGAAAAGAATAATATGAATAAGTATAAAGTTATTTTGCGGGATGCTTACAAGGGGTATACCCTGGACCAAGATAAGATCTTCACCCCTGAAGAGACGGTTCAAAAATTCAGAGAGAAATTAAAGGCAATGGACCTGGATATCCTTGAAGAGACGGTCAGGATTGATAATGGCCGGCTTGATATCCCCATCTATTTCAGTTTGTGCGGCCGGGACGCCGAGGAAGTGATCGGGACCAAAAAACAGATGGGAAAGGGAGGGACACCCCATCAATCAGAGGCCAGCGCCGTCATGGAACTGGCCGAAAGATTCAGCTTTTTCAGCTTTTGCAAGGACCCAAAGAACTTCTTTGTGGAGGAATATAGAAACCTCAAAGACAGGGTCCTACCCTTTGAGGCCATTGCCCAATCCGTACATGACGACGGTGACGAATTGGACGCGGCCCAGGAGGTCTTTTCACGACTACCGCTAGGATGGACCTGGGGCTATAACATGACACGGCAAGAAGACATCCTCATACCATTTGACTGGTTTTTTACCATCAATGAATTTAACGGCCCCTCGGCGGGCAATTGTGTGGAGGAAGCGGTGAGTCAAGGGGTCTGCGAGATAGTGGAAAGACATGTCTCATCCATCGTCAGCCGAAACAGGCTCAGGACAGCTGCCATTGATCTCGGTTCGGTCACGGATCCCCTTGTCGTGGAGATGGTCGGTAAATACCGGGATGCGGGGGTAGAACTCTTTATCTCCGATTTTTCGCTCGATACAGGAATCCCCAGTGTTGGGGCCCTTGCCTATGACCCCTCCACTTTTCCTCAAAAGAGCGAAATCGTCTGGACCGCCGGCACCACCCCTGGTCCTCAAAAGGCCCTGAGCCGGGCCCTGACCGAGGTTGCTCAGTTGGCCGGCGACTTTAATACCAGTTCCAACTATGTGGCAAGTGGTCTTCCCAAATTTAATACCCTCAAAGAGGCAGCGTTTGTTGTTCAACCGGACAGGGAGGTTGATATCGGGCAACTACCGGATCTATCCAATGACAATATCAGGGTGGAAGTGGAAAATTGCATTTCGGCCCTCTCCCGCATCAACATGGAGGTAATCCTTATCAACGTGGTGCACCCCAAACTGGAGATCCCGGCATTTTACACCATAATCCCGGGGGCCCACTTCAGGGAAAGGGCCGCGGGCACCAGTGTCGGCATGTTTTCAGCCAAGCTGATCTCGGAAAATAGTGATCCCCTCTGGGCCATCCAGGAGCTCAAAAAAATGGATACGCTCATGCCCGGAAAATACTTTATCAAATTCTTCCAAGGTGTTGTCCATATCTCCATCCAGGAACCATCCAAGGCCTTGAAATGCCTGGAAGAAGCCCTCGACCTGGGGCCTAAAGAGGAAGATATCCCCAGTATCTATTCTTACATGGGAGTATGTCTGAAGGACCTCGCGCGATTTCAAGACGCCCTCAAGGTCCTGGCGAAAGGGGAAAGATATGATACCGAAAGGACCGATCTCTACAACCTGATGGGCTTCTGCCATTTCAAACTAAAAGAGCACGAAAAGGCCATCGCGTGTTTCCGGAAGGTACTCAAGCTGAATCCCAGTTCTGCTATTGATTATGCCAACATAGCTTCCAATTACAGGGATATGGGGGATAGAAAAAATGCCATCCGCCACTACCGACTGGCCCTGGAATTGGATCCAACCATCGATTTTGCAAAAGAAAACCTGTCGAAGTTAGAACAGACAGTCCATAGATAAACAGGAACAGAGCATTTGCTGGTCGGACCATCATAACGGTCTGCCAGGATGCGCTGACGTGTTCTCAATGGAAGAAAAATTGCCATCACAATCAAACCCGAACGTCCAGGAAAATGGGGCTGAGGAACCTCTCTTGGCCAATCGAAAGGCGCTAGCAAGAGAGATTACGACCCTCTCCGGTCGTGAAATCCTGGACCGGATCCTGAGACTTGAGAATCCCCTTAAATTTGTTCAGGACATGCCCAATGGGGACTTTTTCTGGCTTGTTAAGAGGGTGGGCGATGACGATTGTCTCCCCTTGCTTGAACTGGCATCAAAAGACCAGTGGACGTATCTTCTGGACCTGGAGATCTGGCAAAAAGACCGCCTGGATATGGAGTACACCTCACGCTGGCTAAAACGGATGCAACAGGCCCAACCAAGGGCTCTTGTCAGGTGGTTGTTCAGCCAGGGGCAGGGTCTCGCGTATTACTATCTATTCAGGAATATTCAGCTGGTCATAAAGGAAGAGGACGAAGAAATTGACATCCCGGTCGGATTCTTTAGCCTTGACGGTGTTTTCTACATGAAGGTTATTGACCCCCGTTACAAGGACACCATCGAGAATATGCTGCGGGAGATGGCCAACGAGGATTCTCTCCGATACCAGGCCCTTCTCCTGGGGCTTGCGGGCCTCCTGCCCGTCGAGGCTGAAGAGGAAATGTATCGGATGAAAAATGTCCGTCTGGCAGAGCATGGCTTTCTCCCCTATGATGAAGCCATTTCGGTTTACGCCTCCTTGGATGTTACGGCCCTCGGTACTGAGAAGGCAAAAAAGTCATCGGGTGTTTCCATTGATGATAAAGAGACTCGGGCCATGGTGCCCCTTTCTCCCCTTTATCAAGCCGGCACCGAAAATATCCTGGCGATGGCTCTATACGAGATAACGGACCCACTATTCATGGATAGGTTACGCCTTGAGTTCGCCGGCCTGTGCAATCAAGTCCTTTCGGCAGACGGCCTGTTCGCTCCAGAATTTGGGGACCTGATAAATACCTGTCGGAAGGCCGCTGGATATATAAATTTGGCCCTCGAGAGACTTTCGGGTAAGGATGTCTCTTCAGCCCTCGGACTGCTGAAAAGACACTCCCTTCTGTCACTCTTTCGCGTGAGTTTCGGCCTCGGTCTGAAGGTGAAGTGGGAGGCAGAGCGTTGGATAAAGACCAGCTGGTTTGCTGCCAGGGGCCTTGATTACCATTTCTGGGGAGAATATTGGGGGGGCATCCTCTCAGGTATCCTGGAAAAACGACCCCGCTTCTATGTGGGACTTCAGCAGGAGGGGGAAGAATTCAGAGACTTTCAATGGCTCTCCGATCTGGAGGATTGCCTGACGGTTCTGCGGCATTTAATGGTCTTGGACGCCCTCCTGGAACAAATCGCGGGGCAGCATCCAATGGATGAAGACCTGATTCGGTCTACCGAACTGTCATTTCGGCCTCTCATCTTCAACTTCTGGGCCCGAACTTTGCTAGAACTTCATCCCTCCTTTTCTGGAATCTCTTTATCACAGGTAAAGGCCTTGTTTCGCCAGCTCAGGTCGGGCAAGAAGAGGCCTCCGTACCCGATGGATAGGTTTGAGGACGCCTTTATTCAATTTTTCATGTCCCACGCATCCCGACCTGACAAAGACGCGACACCCGTCCTCAAAGAAACCCTATCCCTGGTCTGGCAGGAGTTTTGCGAGGAGTATGAGCGGGTATCCACCCAAGACCTCAGTGGAAGGTACTCCAAATTCTTCTCCATCACACCACCTTCCTGACGATCCCCTCGGTTTGGGCAAACAGAAAAAACCAACCGAACCCTAAGAAAGGTGAACCTACTTGACCCCCATTCGCAGGTATGAATTTTTCCAAAAAAAGCTTGACATGACCAGATCTTGGTTTTATATTTAAGTCATTGCTTAATTACTTAACTCCTGTATTGTTGACCCATGAAAATAGAACCTTCCGAGATATTTAAAGTGCTAAGCGTGGAAACACGCGTAAAAATAATCGAGCTACTTAAAGGCCAGGGACCTTTAGGTGCTAAGGATATTGCAGCAACGATAGGCATAACAACTGCGGCAGTATCCCAACACCTCAAAATATTGAAACAAGCGGGTCTTGTCAGAAGCGAGAGGAAAGGATACTGGATACCCTATTCGATAGATGAAAAAGCAATGGAAAATTGCCGACAAATATTAAATGAAGTTTGTACGTGCGGATGCCAAGGATCAGAAAAATATCGAGAAGTTGAATTAGAAAGGTCGGATTTGGAATCGCTAAAAAAATATGAGAAAGAGCTTAAAAACGAACTTAATACAGTACGGCAGAGAGTAAGAGAGCTGAAGTCTACAAGATAGTAGGCATTTTTTTTGCGCATATAATTAAGTGTTTGCTTAATCGCTTAAACAGAAAGGAGGTGATTAAAATGGCAGAAAAAAAGAACGGATGTGACTGTGGATGCATTCCGCTGAAGCAAATCAGTAAGAAACAGGCCAAAGGCAAAAAAAACCAAGAAATCTAAGTAGGTAGAACACTGTACGGCATCGCCAAAGGGGATGGGAGTGTAGAGGAAAATTCCTGTCTCCTTTGGTCTATTTGCATAACTTCTCGTGAGAGGTCATCCTGGTCGTTGCTGTTCCTAAATATTCTTCTGCGCTCAATGCCTCGTATAATAACGTGGTGCAAAACACCGGGAGCGTCTAATCGGGCTAATCTTGGCATAACCCATTACTATCAGTTCAATTGTGCTATTGGCAATTTATTTATTTAGCCCCGTCCCCTATCCCCTTTGCAACAAAATACTTGATTATTACATAATATGGTTATAATATTACTCAATGGAATATAGAGTAAGCATCAAAAAGAAGGTGGATCGAGGGCTAAAGAAGCTGCCCAAAGATGTCCAGAAACTTCTTTTTTTGCTTATCGAGGATTTGAAATCAGATGGGCCCATCCAAAAAAGTTGGAACAACTTTTCTCCTCTGGGCAAGGAGTGTAACTAACGGCCGTTGGTAAAGGATAGCCATGCACACCGTATCAAACGAGGAGTTTATCGTATTTGGAGTAACGGAGTAATGGAGTATTGGAATGGATGAATCGTCGCAATTATGGGCAAATATGCAACGTATTTGGATCTCGGGGTAACAAGGATCGAAGAATACAAATTAGATCTTTTTCCGTTTTTGGACCCAACACTCCGATACTCCAGTACTCCAACACTCCTGATTTACACCCCTGGGCAAGGATCAATACCACTGCCATCTTACCTATCGGTATGTGGCATGTTGGTCTTGTCAGAAAGGTGAAATAGAAATCGAGGTGTACTATGTTGGCAGTCGTGAAAAAGCCCCGTATTGAACTATCACTTCAGGGTGAACACGTAGACGAACTTATTGATTGGATCGGAAAGAAATTTGAAGTCAGTATACTGACATCTGATAAGTCTGATAGTCTGCCTGTTGAGGAGACCGATTTCTGGAAGGAAATGCAGTCAAACAGAATTGGGAATCTTCTCGCAGGTGCTCGACTAAAAGCCGGTATGACACAGGCACAACTCGCCAAGAAGCTTGGGATTCGTCAAAACATGATAAGTGATTATGAGAGAGGGAAACGTAGAATTTCCCCATCAATGGCCAAACGCATGGCTAAGGCTCTTCACATCAAAGTTGATAGGCTATTGTAAGTGCAAACAAGTCATTGAACCAGACCTGTATTTTGTGAGCAAGAAGCGCGTCATGGCTGGGGGACGTCCGGAGAATGCCCAAACATGATGATCGACTTTATCCTTGAACACGAAAAGGGGGACGAGGCTAAATAAATAATTCAATATATAACTTTGATACCCCTTTCGTTCGATATGCGCTCTCCTTTTATTGCTGGGTACATTACCACCGGTTGGCTCATTCCAAGCCGCCCCGCTGTGCCCTGTGAAATTGATGTCAATCACAGCGAAGTTTACCCCGTAGGTTCGGGAAATCGTACTGGGGCGTATTTCACCGGGGTATCTCCAGCATACTATAGCCGAGCTCTCTTACGGACCAATAACAAAATAAACACAATGCTTCCGCTTTTGACTTTTCCCGTTGTTTTATTGAATTGCTTAGCCCCGTCCCCAAGTCCCCGCTTACGAGAGGAAAGAGAATTAGTATAGTTTGTAAAGGACGTCGGAGCAGCCGACAAGGCTGCAATCCAGCTGGTGAAAGTCCAGCCGTATCAGTTGCTCGTGTCGGATACGTAGTGATGCCACATCCCGGGGCAGGTAACCAACCGGGCTATGCGTGGTGTAAACGGCCC
>JADHXI010000102.1 GCA_016783065.1 Desulfobacteraceae bacterium
CTGAACGAAAACTGTCTTTTTCGCCCATATCTGCGTCAGACTCAAATTTTAATCCTCGAAATACTCAATGTATTCCTGCGGTTAAAATCTTCGTCTTCCTTGATCTGAACAAAAAATCCTAGTTTTCGTTCGGACACTACCTAGCCCAATGCTTCCTTGACCACCCTTGCTACCTGGTTGCAGTATTTCTCGGTAAGATCCTCTGTGGGGCCCTCAACCATGATGCGACAGAGGTTCTGTGTCCCGGAATAGCGCACCAACACCCGTCCTTTTTCTCCCAACCCCCTTTCCACCACCTTTATGGCCTCAACGATCTGTGGCACTGTGGAAATCTCGGGTTTCTGAAGGACCTCCACGTTGATCAGTTTCTGCGGATATATGTCCATCAAACTGGCAAGCTGGGACATGGTCTTACCCTCTTTGAGCATGGCTGCGATCAATTGCAAGGCCGCCAGGATTCCATCGCCTGTCGTGTGGTGATCAAGAAAAATCGAATGACCCGAATTCTCTCCCCCGATCATAGCGCCCAGGCGTCTCATATCCTCCAGGACATAACGGTCCCCCACCTTTGAGGCATGGTGCCTGAACCCGAATTTTTTGCAGGCAATGACAAGTCCCAGGTTGCTCATAACGGTGGTGACAACCAGATTGTTTCTTAACATGGCCTCGTCCTTGAGAGCCTTTGCGCAGATGAGAATGCTCTGATCACCGGTAATTCTCCTCCCCCTTTCATCTATGGCGATCAAACGGTCCCCGTCTCCGTCAAATGCCAGTCCCATATCTGCGCCACCTTTTCTGACGCGCTCCTGGAGGTCTTGGGTGTATTGTGAACCGCAATTGTCATTGATGTTGATGCCGTTTGGTTTATCGTGGATGACCTCGATCTCGGCCCCTAGGTCAGCCAAGACAAGGGGGGCCACCCGATAGGTTGCCCCATTGGCTGCATCAATGATGATCTTCTTGCCTGCCAGTGAGAGATTGCCCGGGAATGTATCTTTCAGAAAAGCTACATATTCTTCAAAGACATCCGCCCTGCGTTTGGTGCTGCCTTCTCCTTTGGCTGATGGGGCGAAACTGGGCAGTCTACCTCCCGACACAAGGCCTTCTATGATCCTCTCCTGTTCATCGGATAGCTTGAAGCCGTCTCCGGAAAAGATTTTGATGCCATTGTCCTGGTAGGGATTGTGTGAGGCAGAAATCACGATGCCTGCGTCAGCGTCCATGCTTCGGGTGGCAAAGGCGATGCCAGGAGTGGGTAACACCCCCACCAGATAGGGAGTGCCTCCCATTGAAATAATTCCCGCCCCAAGGGAATCTTCCAGCATATCACCTGAAATGCGGGTGTCCTTCCCGATGATCACCCGTGACTGGTGATCCGACGTTTTGAAGAGATGAGTGACCGCCTGGCCTACGGAGAAGGCTGTCATGGCATCCATAGGATACTGATTGGCCTCCCCCCTTATCCCATCGGTACCGAATAGTTTGCCCACAAATCAGTCCTCCTATTGAAAGGCAAGCGGGAACCTCACGGCGGCAATAGCGCTCAAGTTTCGAGTTTCAAGTCTCCTTTGCTGGGGCTTTTTCCTTAAAAAGACCCATCGGCGGCAGGATCACTGCCGCTTGCCGGCAGCGTTCGTCAACAATCTCCTGGAGCCAACGTGTGCCTTCCTGGGAAACCTTTGCCGGCAGACCTTGGATCGCCCGGACGTAGTCCTGGCTGCTGTTCTTTATAGATTTCTCGAATTCCAACAGGAAGCTGTCGCGATGAACGGCCCCCACCTCGTCCGGGATTATGCCTCCAAATAGCTCGCAGACTTCTTCAACCCGTTCGTGAAGCTCTTCTCTGGCGGCTGAATCAGAAACTCTGTTTTTGTGACCCTCCTCAACAGCAGGGATCTTTTCAACCATCTCTTTGATTCGTTTTATGCGTTCCTTCTTTGCCAAAGAGAGGTTGCCAATCGCCCCTGAGTAAATAAGCCCCTCAAATTTCTCTTTACCAAAAAATGGCCTTCGGACCTGCACATACCATTGTTCCAGGGCCATCAGATTGGAGAGATAAAGGACATTGTTCTCTATGAGACGGGAAAGCCCGAGGAGGCGGCTTGGGAAAACTTTGGTTATTTTTTCCCGATAAGCCTTCCCGATAATCAGCCGGTCATCTTCGGGGGAATCCTTGCGCAGTATGGTGCCCGCAACCACCATGTTGCCGTAGCCCACGCGCACCGGCCCCACCATGCCGCCCTGGCCGCCCAGGAAGATGGGGCGCTGACTGAGCATCACCCCCCGGGGGACATCCCCAATTAGCGATGCGGTGGCCTTGTCTCCATCCGGGGTGAAGTTAAAATGAATATAGGAACTGCCCACCTCACTGTGATCCTTACGGCCGGTCCCCCCTGCCATGAGGCAATCGCAGAAATTTATCAAACTGCCCAGGGTGACGAATGGAAAGAGGATGGTCTGTTTTAGCCCCGCGCAATGGGCAGTCCTTGCCGCTTCCTCCAGGATAGACCCCTCACGTACGTGTGCCCCCGATCCCATTTCAGACTCTTGAAGGAATACCGCCCTTTTGAAATACCCCCCCTTCAATTCCACGTTCCGGCCGATCTGGCAGTCCTCAATGGTTACCGGGCCTTCCTTGCCAATCTGGGCACCCGGAGCGATAACTGTCTCTCCACCATAGATTCGGCATCCCGGGTAAATTCTGACATTGTCGCCTGAGATCTTATCAGGGTTGATCTCTTCCCCAACATCCAGGCTCAGGGGGTTAGAGATATCCACCCTTTTTTCCATGAGCTGAACAATCTTTTGATGACCCCTTACCTTGAGTGCCACTTCTTCCTCCCAGTCCCCGGGTTGTGTCTCCTCCAAGAACAAAGAAGTCCACTTGCCATTTTTCTATGGCCCGTGGACTTCCTTTTCCGGTAATCTGTTTTTGTGTTTGCTCCTGCCAAAACCGGGAACTACTTATAATAGCAAGAGAATTTTTTGTCAAGAATCAAATAGCAACCATCCGAACCCGTATCCCTAACCTGGTTTCTTGACAGAATGAGTCATGGTCCTATACAAGGGAGCATATTATTGTCTCCCGCTTGCCGGTAAGAGAAATCTAACCTCGAGACAAATGGGCAACCATCACCTCAGGTGAAACCATCATATTCCAGATATTTAGAAAGATGGGCATAAAGGGATTCAAAAAGACGCAGAAATTCGGTAGATAAAAAAGGATATGGCAGCAAGAATAAACAGCACCGTTACCCTTCACAAAGGCAGGGTATTTGAACTCCAAAGAGAAAATGTCACCCTTGAAAACAGGGTAACCGTTGACCTGGACATTATTCGCCACCCCAGTGCGTCGGCAATTGTCCCGGTCTCCCAAGGTGACTCCTTGATCCTGGTGAGGCAATACCGCCACGCCATAGGCGATTTTATCTGGGAAATCCCGGCAGGAACCCTTGATCCCCATGAGACGCCCATTGAATGCGCAAAGAGAGAGTTGATCGAAGAGATTGGATTTTCAGCCAACACGTGGCAAAGACTGGGGGAGATCACTCCAGTGCCGGGCTATTCAGATGAGCGAATCCACATCTTCCTCGCCACCGATCTTGTCCCGGCAAAACAAGATCTTGACGAGGACGAATTGCTGGATGTCCATGAAATCAGATTGGAAGAGGCTGTTAGAATGATCCATAAAGGCCTCATCCAAGATGCCAAGACCATCTGCGCCCTC
Organism: Desulfobacteraceae bacterium; assembly: GCA_016783065.1. Taxonomy (GTDB): domain Bacteria; phylum Desulfobacterota; class DSM-4660; order Desulfatiglandales; family Desulfatiglandaceae; genus JABMQV01. The sequence continues at coordinate 3,728 of JADHXI010000102.1, forward strand.
TTCCTGGCCACCCACTGGCTGAAGAAGAGGGGAAGGTTGGAGGATCAATGACCTCGTTGAAAGAGTTCCTGACCTATAATCGCGTGACGTCATCCGCCCCGTGCCGTATTGATTCGGGTGGCACGTGGGACATAAAGGCGCTCGCAATTCCGTCGGCGGGTGCGGAACCGACCACTGTCAATATGGCACTAAACCTGAGAACTTCCATAGTCCTTTCGCCTTACAAGGAGGGCTGGGTCAGGGTGTTTTCAGACGGGTTTCCCCAGGGAGAAACATTCCCCAAGGACAAACTCCCCTTTGATACCGGCTTTGGCCTGTTTTTTGCGGCTAGTTCCCACTTTGGCTTCCATGGTCTGAAAGTACGGATTCGTTCACACTCGCCGGTAAAATCGGCCATGGGGGGATCCAGCACGGCACTTGTGGCCCTCATCAAGGCCCTTGCCAAAGTCTCCGCCGGCCTTGGTGGGAGGAAGTTATCAAAACGCGAAATCCTTTTCTTGGCATACAACATTGAAGATGGCGTGAGCGGTGGTAACTGTGGTCTTCAGGACCAGTGCGCCGCTGTTTATGGTGGCGTCCATCAATGGAGATGGCGATACGGGACCGGCACCATTCCTTTTGAAAAGGAGGCCCTCCTTGACCCAAAGGGGCAAAAAGAGCTTTCAAAAAGACTTCTTGTGGCCTACAGCGGGAAAAGCCACATCTCCTCCCGAACGAACCGCAAGTGGGTAAACGACTTTCTGTCCGGTCATACAAGGGCAGGATGGTTGGAGGCAAACGAAATCGTAACCCATTTGGCAAGAGCCATCAGGGAGCAAAATTGGGAAGAGGCGGCCCACCTCGTAAAACAGGAATTGTCCTTGCGGAGAAAGATTACTCCCGAGGCCCTGATTCCGATCACGGAAAAGATGGTGGCACAGGCGGAGCGAACGGGGTGTGGGGCCAGGTTCTCAGGGGCTGGCGCTGGGGGGTCGCTTTGGGCCCTGGGAGAGACAGAAGATATCAGGCGCTTAAGAAAAAAATGGGAGGAAACCCTGGCACCTGTCAGAGGCGCCGGGATCCTTGACTGCAAGGTGGATCCTGCAGGGGTTAACTAGTGCCTGAATGAAAACCCTGTTCAGGCACGATTTTAGATTTTAGATTTTAGATTTTAGATTTTGGATTAATGGAATTAATTCAAACTCACTAAAACCTCATGATTGATGTTGGGTTAGTGTTTTCGCGCGCTGTAGACGGATCCAAACATCCCTGTTTCAAAAAGGGAACCAAATTCCCCCAGCAGGGCATTTGTCGCCTTTTCCACCATCAAGATATCCCTTTCTGAGACCTTACTCATATCCAGGGCCTCGATGGCCTCCCCTAACTCTTCAAAGTGGGCAAGGAGTTCCTCGTTTTCGATCATGCTGTTTATGCTCTTGTGCACATCGATGATGGTACCGATGCAGCTTTCTACCCTTAGACGATTTCTGTTCCTGGAATCCATACTTTTCTGTTTCCCGATAGACATTGACATAAACACCTTAAATTTTCCAGGGCAAACAACCCGGCTTGTCACGGAGACCGGGGCCGCCCAGGACGCTTAGGCCCTTCCTGTCTCCTCAAGTGTATCAAAAAAAACCTTGTAGAATTTTTTATTATCCGGCACGGCCCGCTTTAATATATCGGCCATTTTGTTAAGATCCTTCACGTTCATGACCAGATTGGCGCTCAGGGCAAATCCCATCATGTGATCCATGGTCTTAAATCTTTCACCGATCAAGACAACGAAAACCCTTCTGCGTATAGACATGGAGAGGTGGTTGAGGTATTGAAGAATCGGGCTTTGTTCCAGCGGGAGGTTGTCGAAGTGGTCTGCCAGAATCACAAAGTCAAAGTGGTTAAAACGCAGTTTGCTAACGGCTTCTCTTGAGTTTTCGGCCGAGACATACCGGTAGCCGAGCTCTTCAAGAGCTTGTTTTACCACCTCTGTATGATGCGTATCGCCGTCCATTACAAGGACCAGCTGTTCTCCCTCTTCATAAGAGTCGAGGGCAATGTCCTCTTCCTCTTCATCATGCCAGGGTACCTCCTCAGGTTGCGCCGTTTCACCCCCCTCCTCAACCCCTCCTGATTCAGCAACCTCTTCAGCCGCGGGAGACAAGACCGTCAATTTTGCCCCGGAGGTGTCCAGAATCAGCTTGTTCTTGCACCTTGGACAAGCAACTTTCACCCGTTGATCACGGGGAAGTTTTTCATCTGGAATGTTGAGTTTGGCATTGCAGTGTTCACATACTACTTCCATTCCGCTCACCCCTCACGCAACTTCCCTCTTTCCTATCGCTTCTTTCCATAGCCATCATCAATGGCCAGGTCTTCTATGGTGGTGGTCTTTTCCCCTCTCTCAGATTTGATCGAATCAACCGCCCTTCCCACGATGGGCTTTCTGGATGCATAACCCATGGCTGTCTCTTCTTCAATAAGATCCTTTTTGTAAAGATCAACGATACATTGGTCAAAGGTCATCATCCCGAAAGCCTGGCTGCCTTCAATAATCTCATAAAAGGTCTTGCCTTCGGATTCACCGTTAAGAATGCTGTCCTTTACCCTCAAGTTTGACCCCATTATTTCAAATGCGGCCACACGACCGCCTCCCACTTTGGGCAGAAGCCTTTGGCAGACAATCCACCGGACGGTGTCGGCGAGACGTATCCTTATCTGTTTCTCCTCTTCCTGCTCAAACATGCCCACGATACGGTTGATGGTCTGTCCCGAGTCCACCGTATGAAGGGTGCTGACAACCAGGTGGCCCGTTTCTGCGGCTGAAAGACCGATCTCTACGGTCTCCCTGTCTCTCATCTCACCCACCAGCACCACCTTGGGAGCCTGTCTCAAAGCCGCCCTCAGACCGGACGCAAAGGAATCAAAGTCTACCCCCAGTTCCCGCTGATTAAAGGTGGCCTTTTTTTGGGAGTGCATATATTCCACAGGATCTTCCAGGGTTACCATATGAACGGACTTCTGTTCGTTTATCTCATTGAGGAAGGCCGCCAAAGAGGTGGTCTTGCCCGTCCCCGTAGCACCGGTCACCAGGATAATCCCATTTCTTTCCTCGGTCATCTTGGAAAAGGCCGGCGGAAGGTTTAGGTCTTCGATGGTGGGAACTCTGGTAGCCAGCTGCCGCATCACAATAGAGTAGCAACCCTTCTGAGAGAAAATATTCACCCTGAACCGTGCCTTACCGGCCAACTGATACGAGGAGTCACAAGAACCCTCGGTCAAAAGTCTCTCGGTTAAACGCCTGTCTCCACCTATGAGGTTGAGGGCAAAGATCTCGGTTTGAAAGGGTGTCAACTTCTCTATGGGGGGCTTCAATGGAACCGGGACCAACTGTCCTGAGGATTCCACCTGAAACGGCTTGTCAACCGTCATGTTGAGGTCTGATACGTCGTCGTGCGAGCTTAGCATGCGGCTCAAAATATGATCTATCTGTTGTTGGCGCATACCCTTTTCTCCCTTAAGCCTCGGTAAAATCGGCCGGTGGATTCTTCAGGAAAGGCAGAAACTTGGCTTTGTCATCAGCCTTGGCGTAAGCGTCGTCCGGATCGATCATTTTTTTGTTTAGTAAATCCATTATGGCATCATCCAGAGTCTGCATTCCGTACTTTTTCCCTGTTTGAAGCATTGAAGGGATCTGAAACGTCTTCCCTTCGCGAATGAGGTTGCGCACCGCAGGGGTTGCTATCATAATTTCAAGGGCGGCGCACCGGCCTTTCTTATCAATACGTTTGAAGAGGTTCTGAGCAACTACGGCCCTGAGACCATCGGCAAGTGTATTCCGGATCTGTTCCTGAGCGTTTGTGGGGAAAACCTCGATAACCCGATCCACGGTCTTGGCAGCGCTGGTCGTGTGGAGGGTGCCAAAAACAAGGTGCCCGGTAGCCGCGGCCTCGATGGCTAATGAAATCGTCTCGAGGTCCCGCATTTCTCCCACCAGGATGATGTCGGGATCTTCTCTTAATGCTCCCCTCAGGGCCGCGGCAAAGGATTGGGTATGAAGACCCACTTCCCGATGGTTCACGATCGCCTTATCGCTCTTGTGAACAAATTCGATGGGGTCTTCAACGGTGATGATATGATCCTTTCTGGTCTTGTTGGCTTCATCAACGATGGCAGCCAAGGTTGTAGATTTGCCACTCCCCGTGGGACCGGTGACCAGCACTAAACCTCTTGGAAGGCTAGCAAGTTTGCGCACTACCGGCGGCAGACCCAACTGCTCACAGGTCAGAATGGTAGAGGGTATCTCTCTAAAGACGGCCCCCACGCCGTTTTTCTGTTGAAAGAAATTTGCCCTATAACGTGCCAGGCCAGGGATCTCATAAGCAAAATCCACATCGCCGGTCTCCTCGAAGACCTTAACTTTTTCTTCGGGGGCTATTTCGTACAGGATGGCCTTCAGCGCATCATTCTCCAGGACCTTATATTTTACCCTCTCCATCCCCCCATGGATCCTCAATACGGGCTGCTGCCCCGACATGAGGTGAAGATCAGAGGCCCCCTGGTCATTCATGAGCTTAAAAAAGGCGTCTATCTGTGCCATGGATTCCTCCTTATCGCGTTTGAATCCATACTCTCAAAACCGATCCTAATGGAGCGAACCACCTGAGTTTGATTTACTATCACAAGAATGCATTCTGTTCAACCCTTAAATGGACTCCGGCTTGGTTCACCAGGGACTTGGGCTCTCCAAAAATTACTTCTGATGGAATTTTTGTTGACATCAAGTGTTCCATTTGATAAATATTTCATAAGCAGCAGGGAAATGGAGGTGATCCATCTCTGAGGACACCTACCGTTTGGAATGTTCTTTGAAATACTCAGTTTTATCTTCGAACGCCGCGGGCAATATACCGCAAGAAGATAACTATTTATGAGGTGGTACCGCCTGGATCGCCAACCAGGGCCGACCGGGACGGTTACACGGACTGAAAATTCAGGGAGGGGAGGTATTATGAATCCCTCAAGATCATGGCAGGGTCTTTCGGTTCCACCGGGAGGCCCTTTTTATTTAACAATCCCAAAAGAAGGAGGCTCAGATGTCAGAAAAAAAGATCACCATTTCCGGTTTGCAGGAAAAGAAAGATAAAGGGGAAAAGATCACCATGATGACGGCCTACGACTACCCCACCGCCAGTCTGGTGGAACAGGCCGGGATCGATACCATCCTGGTGGGAGACTCTCTGGGCATGGTGGTGCTCGGATACGACTCAACCGTCCCGGTGACCATGGACGAGATGCTTCACCATAGCAAGACCGTCACCAGGGGGGCGAAAAACACTTTTGTCATTGGGGACATGCCCTTTATGTCTTACCAGGTCAGTGTGGAGAAGGCCGTGGAGAACGCGGGCCGTTTCATGAAAGAGGCCGGATGCGACAGTGTGAAACTTGAAGGTGGAAGCGAGGTCTGCCATGTGGTCAAGGCCATCGTTGATGCAGGCATACCGGTCTGCGCCCACATCGGGCTCACCCCTCAGACCGCCACCAAGCTAAGTGGTTTCAGGGTCCAGGGAAAAGATGCGAAAAGCGCCAGGGAACTGGTCCAGGCCGCCAAAGACCTGGAGGAAGCCGGGATTTTCATGGTCGTCATGGAATGTATACCGGATCTCGTGGCCGCCAAGATCACCAAAGAGCTGAATGTCCCGACCATCGGGATCGGTGCGGGAAAGGATTGCGATGGTCAAGTCCTGGTCTATCATGATGTGGTGGGTCTTTTTGAGCGATTTACTCCCAAGTTTGTCAAACAGTTTGTCAATCTGTCACCACAGATCAGAGAGGCCCTCATCCAGTACAAAGAGGAAGTGGAAAAAGGCACATTCCCGGGACCCGAACACATTTTTGCCATGAAAGAGGAGGAAGCAGAGAAACTGTAACTCCAAAAATACCCAGTGCAGGCCATCGGCCGCAACCAAAACCCAGTGATCGACGTTAGGGATTGAATATTGTCGATTGAAAATCGAATATTTGAGGGACTGAAATCCTCGGTTGTCGCGTCTATGTGATTCTGCATGGCAGGCGGGTATTCGAATTTGTTTCGGCCTCCGGCCTGTAGTGGGCCTACGCCCCAGAGGGATTTCGGATTTCAATATTCGGATTCAGGCTGAACATGACTTTTTGTTCAAGCACTATTTATAGCAAATATCAACTTTAGGCACTTTAGATCACTTTAGGCATTCCAAGCTTTGCAAGTGCGTATACTCAGGTATAGGGAGGAATCCATTGAATTTTCTGGTTGTTGGCCCGGGCGCCATGGGCTGCCTCTTTGCGGCACGTTTGAAGAAGGCGGGCCATATTGTGAAACTGGTCGATCATAGCCCGGAGAGGGCTGATCATATAAACGCGCATGGGATAAGGGTGGAGGGTGTAACCGGCGAATACAAGGTACCGGTCCCCACTGTGGTCGGAAGGGTTTCTGAAAAACCGGATGTGGCACTGATTTGTGTCAAGGCCAACCGGACGCGAGACGTGGGAGAAGCCCTTGCAACATGGCTTTCCAAGAAAACGCATATCCTGACCCTGCAAAATGGCATCGGAAATCTGGAGATACTCCAGGAGGCACTTGGAGATCACACTGTTCTGGGGGGAGTGACCGCCCAGGGGGCCACGGTTTTAAGCCCGGGTCATGTGAGGCATGCAGGGGAAGGTGAGACCGTGATCGGCCCTGAAGGGCACCCTGTTGGGGAAATCGTCTCGGCCTTTAACCGCGCCGGTTTTGATACCCGCAGCGTTAGAGATGTGAATAGCCTCATTTGGGGCAAGCTGATTGTAAACGTGGGTATCAACGCGTTAACAGCCATTACCAGACTGAAGAACGGCCGCCTGCCGGAAATTGAGGGCACCAGGCGTGTGATGGAAGAAGCCGTGGGGGAGGCCGTGGCCGTGGCTGAAGCAAAGGATGTCAACCTTCCCTATCCCGATCCGATTGAACGCGTCCTGGAGGTCTGCCGGGCCACTTCGGGAAATATAGCCTCCATGTTACAGGACATCCTCAATCAAAGGATCACAGAGGTCGACTTCATCAATGGCGCCATCGTGCGGGAGGCCACGGCCCTTGGTATCGCCGCCCCCGTAAACCGGACCCTTACCTCTCTTGTAAAGGCCATTCACGGGAGTTACGGCGATAGAATAGATGGCCAATGAAGGGTTGTGGTTCGGGATTCCCGTAACTTCTCGATAAGTCAAGACGTGTTTAAAGGGAAGTCTTGGAGCCGGTCTGGTAATGCCGCTCCTCCCTGTGTATGCTTATGAGTTGGGGAAAGGCCCGGTGCCTGCCGGGGCACCCGTAGACTTTACTTCTCTTGAAATTGTCTTTATCCTGGGGGCTGTTATCGTGGGACTCGGTACAGCCCTCTTTATATTGGAGTCATTAATACATGGATCAATCACACGGTTTTATAGAAGTTGACCTCTTTCCGGAAGAGGTGGACAGTCTCGATCACCCTTATGTCACGAGCCTCAAGGAAATGCTGGAAGAGGTGGCCTTGCAGTACCACTGCCGCTTGTTGTCCCTTGATATTGATGCAGGGACCGTTATCTTTTCTTTTGACAGCCAGGAACTCATGGCAGACATCCTGAAAATTCTTAAAAATGACGAATAAGGTAAGGCTTGAAAATATAGGCATTATACTCTCACATCCTCAAATCCCCGAGAACATCGGTTCCGTTGCCCGGGCCATGGACAATATGGGCCTCACCCGCCTCGCACTGGTAAATCCCAAGAATTGTGATCTCTCCCGTGTCCTCAAGACCGCAACCGGGAGTTCCGTCGATCTGGTTGAAAAAATGGAGGTTTATTGCGATCTCAAAGAGGCCCTGGGACCCTACCACTACGTGATAGGGACCACGGCAAGGATCGGCTCGTCCCGTCCCGCAATGACGCAACCTCGACATCTTGCCCGTGATCTCATCCCTATCTCGCAAAACAACATGGTGGCCATCCTTTTCGGACCTGAAGACCGAGGGCTTTCTAACGGAGATCTCTCCTATTGCCACACCATCGCGACGATCCCCACGGCACACTTCTCCTCCCTGAACCTTGCCCAGGCCGTGATGCTCATCTGCTATGAAATCTTTCTGGCATCAACCGTGAATGCCCCCAGAACTCAACCACGCCTGGCCAACAGGTTCGAACTGGAGGGGATGTATGACCACCTCAAAGATGTGTTGATGAAGATCGGGTTTATTAATCCTCAAAATCCTGAACACTGGATGCTCAACATCAGGCGTTTCCTCTCAAGGCTCCCTTTGCGGGCGAGGGAGGTCCGGATTATCAGAGGCGTCTGCCGCCAGATGGATTGGTACACGGAACAACTCGAAAAAATCAATAAAGACCAAGGCGGGGGATAAAAAGATCTCCAACAGATCACCTTGCCATGCCCTTGACAGCGGGTTTCCATTTTCTTATACTCCGAGTCCTGAATAAAATTCACACACTCATTCTGTAAACCAGACTCCACACATAACCAAGCTTTTTCGAGAAACAGACAACAGTTTTTCCAGGCTTACGGTAACCGTTGGTGGTCCAAGATTGAGCAATGAAGCGATCATAGAGATAGAGAACCTATCGCTGGCGTTCGGAGGGGTTCAGGCCCTGAATGGGGTAAGCACCCAACTTATCAAAGGGCAACTCCAGGCCATTATTGGCCCAAACGGCGCTGGCAAGACGTGCCTTTTGAATTGCATCAGCCGGTTTTACACGCCCCAGCAGGGACAGGTGCTTTACAAAGGAACAGACATCACCCGGGTCCCCACCCATTCCATTGCAAAACGGGGAATTGCCCGAACCTTCCAAAACATTGAACTCTTCAAAGGGATGACGGTCCTGGACAACATCAAACTGGGACGGCACACCTTTCTCAAGTCAGGTATCCTGTCGGACATGATCTATTATGGCCGAACCCTCAAAGAGGAATTGCGGCTGAGGAAAGAAATCGAAGAAAAGATCATCGACCTGCTGGAAATAGAGGCCATCCGGAAGCAGGTGGTGGGCACCTTGCCTTACGGGTTTCAGAAACGGGTAGAGCTTGCCCGTGCCCTGGCCATGCGCCCCGAGGTCCTTCTCTTGGACGAACCCATGGCCGGGATGAATCTTGAAGAAACCGAAGACATGGCCCGATTCATACTCAACGTTCACAGCATGTGGGGGGTAAGCATCATTCTTGTGGAACATGACATGGGCGTCGTCATGGACATTTCGGACCGAGTGTGTGTGCTGGAGTTCGGCAGAAAGATTGCTGAAGGCACCCCCCAGGAGATTCAAAAAGACCCCCAGGTGATCCAGGCATATCTGGGCCAAGACCAAAAAACCTACTCGCGTCTTTAGTCGGGAAATAATGAATTCACTTGGATCCTCTGCTGAAGAAGTCCCGAAAGATCTGCCGTCCCTCCTGATCAGGAATGCCATACGTTTTGGTGACAGCCGTGTGGCACTTCGTGAAAAGGAGTTTGGTATCTGGCAGTCGGTCACCTGGAATCAGTACCTGGAACATGTGCGAGATTTTTCACTGGGCCTCATCTCCCTGGGGTTCACCTCCGGGCAGGCCCTGGGAGTTATCGGGGCCAATCGACCCGAATGGATTTACGCAGAACTGGCAGCACAGGCGGCCGGTGGGACCCCCTTCGGGATCTTCCAGGACTCAATCCTGAGCGAGGTCGCCTATATTATCGATCATTCCGAAGCCACCATGATCGTGGCCGAGGATCAGGAACAGGTAGACAAGATCCTTGATCTGAGAGAAAAACTGCCCCGAATCAAAAAAATTATCTATACCGATCCCAAGGGCTTATGGGACTATGAAGATGAAACCCTGATCGACTATTATGAGGTTGAGCGGATCGGGCGCGAGATGCATCAAAAGGCCCCAGGCCTCTTTGAAAAAAATGTGGGACAGATCAAAGAGAGTGACCTGGCCATCATCTGCTATACCTCGGGTACCACCGGAGACCCCAAGGGGACGTTGCTCACCCACTCAAACATTGTAAACATGGTGGCCGCCCTGGATGAGGTGGACCCAAAAACCCCGAACGATCAGTTCCTCTCTTTTATCCCCCTGCCGTGGATTGTGGAGCAGACCATCAGCGTCTTCTCAGCCCTCTACACGGGCTTCACCGTGAGCTTTCCGGAGGCGCCGGAGACGGCCATGAAAGATCTCTACGAGATCGCCCCCACCCTGGTGGTGGCCTCGCCGCGCATGTGGGAGGGGATTTCCCGCGAGGTGATGGTCAAACACATGGACGCATCGTTCTTGAAGGGGCTGGTCTACAATCTGTGCCTGCCCGTAGGATACCGTTGGGCCGAATTCAAGTTTGAAAAGAGAAATCCTCCCATTGGTTGGAAGCTCCTTTACTGGCTCGCATATGCGGCCATGTTTCGGGCCCTTAGGGACCGGTTGGGGTTCTCGAAGGTTCGTTCGGCCATGACCGGAGGTGCTGCCCTGGGACCGGACGTATTCCGCTTCTTTCACGCCCTGGGGGTCAACCTGAAGCAGATCTATGGGCAGACCGAAGTGGCCGGATATTCCACCATTCACCGGGATGGAGACATCAATTTCGACTCTGTGGGCATTCCTGTACCTGCGGCCGAGATCTCAATCTTTGAGCCTGATGGTGAAGGCGTGGGGGAGGTGATCTCGAGTGGCCCCGGTCTCTTTCAGGGGTACCTCAAGAGCGAAGAGGCCACACGAGAGGCCATCATCGACGGGTGGCTACATTCGGG
>JADHXI010000103.1 GCA_016783065.1 Desulfobacteraceae bacterium
TCGCAGAGATAAACGAGCCATTCTCGCCCGACCTGGTGGTCCTGGATGGAATCGATGCCTTTGTGGACGGGGGCCCGGCCACGGGAAAAAGGGTGAAAGGGAATGTCTTTCTTGCATCAAATGACCGTATAGCCGTAGATGCTGCCGGGGTAGCCGTACTTAAGGAATTGGGAAGCAGCAGATCTATCATGGATAAAAGGATCTTCCATCAGAAACAGATTTCACGAGCCGTCGATTTGGGGCTAGGGGTGTCCTCCCCCTCGGAAATAGACCTTGTTCCTGCAGACCCGAAAAGCCAGGAATTCTGTGACCGTGTAAAATCAATCCTGATGAATGACTGAAAATAGTGGCGAAAATATGAATCGATCTAAAAGAGAAACCCCATTATGAGTCGCCTAAAAGAGCTTATACGGGAGTCCCCGGTCCATGAACGGCGGCTGGAATTCCGTACCTATCCCCTTGAAGACAACCGTCTGGTTGTTGAAGGATGGTTAAGAGATGAGCGCCTTATGAAGGGATATCACTGGAATGGCCGGTCGCGTCTCCCCGGTGTAGTCCACTGGATGTGCGTCCGGCTACTGGTGGGGGACTGGCCGCCCACCATCTTGGATGCAGAAGCGGAAATGCTGGAAATACCTCACGAACGCTGCCCGACCACGATGGAATCAGTCAAAAAGGTCATTGGAATGCCCATCGTGGCAGGTTATAGCGAGGAGGTGCGCAAGCGCCTGGGGGGAATCCAGGGCTGTACCCACATGACGCATCTCATCACCGTGATGGGACCGGCTGCCTTGCATGGATATTGGACCCATGCCTCGCGCAAACGTCGCCCCCTTCCCCGTTCAATGGAACAAATCCCGGGGCTTGAATACCTGATTGACAGTTGTACCCTTTGGAAAAAAGACGGCCCTATGATGGATATGGTCCGGGCAGAACTGGAAAAAGGATCTGAAAGGATGACAGGATCGACCTGATTGTGTAAGATTAAGATCATGTTTATCCTGTCATCCTGTCCAAAGGCATGAAAATTTTGGGAAATAAAAATATCTAAGCCCATTCCAATTCCGCTTTATCCGGGAAAGGATGTTTGTCATGAAAAAGATATTAGTAGTGGATAACGACCAGTTCATTCTGGAGATCCTTAAAGATCTCCTGTCAAAGGAAGGCCATCAAGTGGTGACGGCAGAAGACGGTCTTTCAGCGTTGGATGTCCTTGAGACCGTCACCCCGGATATCATGTTTGTCGACCTGGTCATGCCAAATATCGACGGAAAGAAACTATGCAAAATAGTGCGAAGGATGGAAAACCTGAAAGATACCTACATTGCCATCCTTTCCGCCACGGCCAAAGAAGATTTTAAAGACATCACTGAGCTAGGAGCAAATACCTGCATTGCCAAGGGACCCATAGACCAGATGTCCAATGACATCCTTGGCGTGCTGGCTGAACCCCAGGCTGCCTCATCGCGGTATCTTTCTGGAGAAACACTCGGTGGGCCGGATATCTACGAGAGGGGCATCACCAAGGAACTGCTCTCTCTTAAGAAGCATTTTGAAGTAGTTCTGGAACGTATGACAGAGGGGATCCTCGAAGTTTCTACCGACGCAAGGATTGTTTACGCCAATCGCGCCGCATCCCTTTTGGCGGATTTGTCTGAGGAAAACCTTTTGGGCCAGCGTCTGCCGCAACTGTTCGCCGAAAAGGACCGTCAACGGATAAGACAATTACTGGAGGGGACCGAGGAGAAGCCCGGGAGGTTATCTGAAGATAATCCCGTAGGTCTCAACAAATTTCATGTTACCCTGGATGTTCTCCCTATCCCGGGGGGTGATGGGAAGGCCATTGTTATTCTAAACAATGTGAGCGAGCAAAAAAATGCGGAACAGGCCTTGAAGAAAAGCGAGGAAAGGTATCGTCTTTTGTTTGAGAATGCAAACGACGCCATTTTTATTGCGCAGGACGGTGTCGTGAAATTCCCTAACCGAAGAACTGTTGAAATCGCCGGCTATTCCGAAAAAGAACTGACCAAAATCCCCTTTGCAAATCTTGTTCATCCTGAAGACAGGAATAAGGTCATTGAAAGACACAAGAGAAGGTTAGAGGGAGAACGCTTTCCCAGTTCCTATGCCTTCAGGATCCTGAACAGATCAGGCGATGAATTGTGGGTGGAACTTACCGCGGTCCTGATGGCCTGGGAAGGCAGACCGGCAACGCTGAATTTCCTGAGAGACATAACGGAGAAGAAGAGGCTTGAAACACACATCCAGCAGGCACAGAGGATGGAGGCCGTTGGGACTCTGGCCGGCGGCCTTGCCCACGACTTCAACAACCTGTTGATGGCCATCCAGGGAAATGCCTCGTTGATGTTACTCAAGAAGGATTCTGGTGACCCGGATTACCGGAGATTAAAGAACATTGAGCAGTACGTCCGAGACGGAGCAGAACACACCAAGCAACTGCTGGGCTTTGCCAGAGGCGGAAAGTATCAGGTGAGGGCGGCTGATCTAAACGAGATCGTGGAGAAGAGTTCAACCATGTTTGGTCAGACTAAAAAAGAGATAACCATCCACAAGAAATATGAGATGGGTATCTGGCCGGTGGAAGTGGACAGTGGTCAGATTCAGCAGGTCCTGATGAACATCTATATAAATGCGTGGCAGGCCATGCCAGGGGGAGGAGACCTGTTCATAGAGACTGAAAACACCAAACTCGGCCGGTCATTTGTGAGGCCTTACGGCATAAAACCTGGAAAATATGTGAAGTTGTCTCTCACTGACACAGGAGTGGGTATGGATGAGAAGTCACAGCAACGCATATTTGACCCGTTCTTTACAACAAAGGAGATGGGACGGGGAAGCGGATTGGGCCTCGCCTCTGCCTACGGCATTATTGGGAACCACGGTGGTATCATTGACGTCCATAGCAGAAAAGGTGAAGGCGCCACGTTCAGTATCTATCTTCCAGCTTCAAAAAATAGGGCGATCAGAGAAAAAGGATTTCCCGAAGAAATTCTTAAAGGCACAGAAACCATACTCCTCGTTGATGACGAAGAGATGATAATTGAGGCCGGAAAGGAGATGTTAGAGGAGATTGGATACACCGTCTTGGTCTCCAGAAGCGGGATAGAGACAGTCGATATTTACAAAGCCAGCGGGAAGGAAATTCACCTGGTCATCCTCGACATAATCATCCCTGAAATGGGTGGCCGGGAGATATATGACAGGCTCGCCCAACTCAATCCCGAAATCAAGGTGCTTCTTTCCAGTGGGTATAGCCTGGATGAGCGGGCAACTGAGATTCTGGAACGAGGTTGCGGTGATTTTATACAGAAACCGTTTGATATCAAAGAGCTATCACACAAAATAAGGGGACTCTTGGACAAGGATTAGGAAAAAAAATACAAACCCCATCCAAAAGCCATAACCGCTCACATAGAAGGGCCTGCTCTTGGTGGCCATAGACAGCCAGATGATTATGGAAGGTATTATTGGTATTCTTCAACAGACAAGATCTTAAGAGTTGGGTTCGGGGAAACCGGGCCGCCGCGAGCTCAATCGATTCCATCAAAATGGTCTCACAACACTTAAACAGAGGAGGACGAAAATGAAGGTGACATGTGTTGAGAAGGTTAAGTTTGCCCCCGGTAAATGGGAAGACGCTGGGAATCTGATGAAGAAATTCAAAGAGACATGGAAAGGCAAAGGACTCCCCCCCCTGAAAACTTACGGGTGCATCAGCGGGGGTGACGCGGTGCAAACCCTGTTTTTCGTTACAGAGTGGGATAGTTTTGGTGCCATAGAATCCATGATGGAACATATGTTTGCAGACGCGGGAATGAAAGAAATGATGCTGGAGTGGTCAAAGGTTGTTGATAGTCATGAGGTCTCTATACTGAAAGAGCTTTCCGATGAAGAGCTTGGCATCTGAAAAATACTGTCCCCAGCTTACATGAACCCACAAAGGGCCTCTTAAAAAGGACATTCCGTCATGATTTGACGGCATGCCCTTTTTTCGTGATCCCTTACCTGTCATAAACGTTCCGCACAGACCCGGTTACGCCCCTCTTCTTTGGCCCGGTAAAGGCATTTATCGGCCAACGCGATCATGGCCTCGGATGAAACTTTCTCATCCGGCGTCTCAGGATCAAACCCGGTTACGCCAAAGCTGGCGGTTAGCTTAATTCCGTGCTTCCCCTCTTTCAATTTCATTGAGGCGACGGCACGGCGAAGCCTTTCTGCCGTGCGACAGCCGCCCTCGAAATCGGTTTCAGGCAAGACCACCAAGAATTCCTCCCCCCCGTAGCGGACAACCCAGTCAACATTGTGGCGAATCATTTCCCGAATCTGCTGTGCAAAAGCGGTCAAAACACGGTCCCCCGTTTGATGTCCGTAATTATCATTCAATTGCTTAAAATGATCAATGTCGCACAAGACGACGACAAGGGGATGATCATAACGTCGAGACCGTTCAATCTCTTCCGGCAGACGGTCAGTCATGTAACCGCGATTGAAGCATCCCGTAAGAGGATCGGTGATGGACAAAACTCTAATCTCCTCATTCGCAGCCTTCAATGATTTTTCCAGCTCCAGAATTCGTATGCCCGTATTGAGGCGGGCGATGAGCTCGGAATGGTTGATAGGTTTACTTAAATAATCATCTGCGCCCGCCTGAAGGCCTGTGACGATGTCGTCTTTAGAATCCCTGGCGGTCAGGATGATAATATAGACATATCTCTCCACGGTCCTGGCCCGGACGGCCCGGCAGAGATCAAGACCGTCCATTTCCGGCATCATCCAATCCGTCAAAACGACTGGGAAAAATTTTTCGTTAAACAGCTCCAGTGCCTGTCGTCCGTTGGCAGCGGTCGTAACGTCATGCCCGGCCTTCAAAAGAGTTTTTCCGATCAATTTGCGGGAAACCGGGTTGTCTTCCACCAGCAATATGGGAAACTCATACTTCATAGAGTATTCTTACCTCGTCTGCTAGAATTTACCTTTTATAGCAGGACTATAGAGTGTTCGACAGTGTGTGTCAACGGCGGACATGACACATGATATTGGGATTTCTCTCAGCTTTCCCGAAGGGTGCCATGTTCTCAATTTTCGCGAAAATGATGCTTCACCTCGGATTTTGAATAAGTTTTGACATTGTATGCTGACTCATATATTCCTCCACCATGGAATGAAAAAAACGTTCCTCTGCAGGGGATGGCCTGGCCTGACCGGCGGAGTCTATCAGTTTCGCATCCCGATCTGCTTATGGGTTAATGAGATTAATCAAGAATTGAGGACCTTTTCTATGTCAGATCAATATGTACTTGCCGTGGATCAAGGAACCGGCAGTACAAAGGCGCTCATTTTCAATTCCTCAGGAGAAATTGCCTCGAAAGCAACGGTGGAAATTAGTTCCCGTTATCCTCGGCCGGGTTTTGTGGAACAAGATCCCAACGAGATTTATCAAAGTGCCTTGGATTCGGTGAGGCTTTGCATCCGTGATTTCACCGGAAAGTCCGGGGAAATTGTCGCGTGCGGCATTTCGAACCAGAGAGAGACTATCGTCTTATGGGACCCAGGAGGAGAACCACTTTACAATGCAGTGGTGTGGCAATGTAAACGGTCAGTTGATATCTGCAATCGTCTCAAAGACTCCACTGCCGAAAGGGAAATCAATACCAGAACCGGGCTGATTGTGGACCCCTATTTTTCGGGTACAAAAGTCATGTGGCTCTATGAAAACGTCCCGGAAATCAAGCGGGCAATCCAACGGGGAGACGCTTACATGGGCACAGTCGAAACATGGCTTTTGTTTAAATTGACTGGCGGAGCCAGTTATTTTACTGACTTTACAAATGCTTCGAGAACGCTCTTTTTCAATATCAACACACTCAAATGGGACGACTATCTTCTGAAATACTTCAAGCTGGGTCATTTGAATCTTCCCGAACCCAGGCCATCCACTTGGGTTTTTGGGAAAAGCGACTTCGAAGGTCTATTTGATCATCCGTTGCCCATCACCTCTCTCATTGGGGATTCTCATGCTGCGGCCTTTGGTGAAGGAGCGTTCTCAGCGGGAGACGCAAAGGCTTCCCTCGGAACAGGTGCCTCCGTTTTATTGAATACTGGGAATAAAGTTGTTCACTCGAAGAACGGAATGGTGTCAACAATTTGCTGGAGCACACGTGAACGAGTGGATTATGCCTTGGAAGGCATGATCGTATCGTGTGGGGCTACGATCAAATGGCTCCGTGATCAACTCGGGCTTTTTCACCACAACCATGAAATAGAACCAATGGCACTCAAAGCCGCACATAACCATGGGGTCTATCTTGTACCGGCATTTGCTGGGCTCGCTGGGCCATACTGGAAAATGGAAGCCAGAGGAATGATCACCGGTCTGACTTTCGGAAACGACAAGAGCCACATCATTAGAGCCGCACTCGAGTCCGTCTGCTATCAAGTGAAGGACATCATTTCAGCGATGGAAAAAGACAGCGACGTACGTCTTAGGAAACTGATGGTAGACGGGGGCTTGACCGCCAACCGCTTTGTGATGCAATTCTTGGCCGATTTGCTCCAATCAGATGTCGTCAATATCGGCATGGAAGAAGTTTCTGCGCTTGGCGCGGCATATATGGCCGGGCTTCAAATGGGGTTTTTCAGAGATTTCGCTCAGTTGAGTCAGCTAAATGTCACTCAGGTGGTATTTTCTCCGGGACACGAAGCAAAGGAAGCAGCCCGTTCCTACCAGGGATGGCTGGATACCCTGAACGGGATTTTTGGAAAAGAGGGCAGCCCCTGACACCGGCACAAAGAGCCTTTTGAGTCCCTTGCGGGGAAATTTTTCGAGCAGACGGGAGAGACCGTTGAGAGCAGGAGACCAACTGCAGAGGAGGCAAAGAAGGCGTGCCATGCGCTGGGTCAAGAACTGGTCAGAAGACTGAAACAAACCGCGTAAAGAAAGGAAACAACAGGTTCGTTATCATGACAATACCATACGATTCACTCTCGCTGACCCGGAAGCTAATATCCTTTAAGACGATCAACCCGCCGGGCCAGGAGCGAAGTTGCGCCGAATATCTTGGCGAGCTACTACGGGAGGGGGGGGTCACGGTCTCCTTTCATGACTTTGATGAAGGAAGAACAAGCATTATCGCCCGTCTGGAAGGTACCGGGGAAAAGGCCCCCCTGTGTTTTACCGGGCATATGGATACGGTACCCCTCGGGACTGCGCCCTGGGATACGGATCCGTTTATCGGGGAAGTTGATGGCGACAGGGTTTATGGGAGAGGTGCTTCTGACATGAAGGCAGGTCTTGCCGCAATGGTGATCGCCTCCCTGCGTTTGGCCAAAATATCAGACAGGATTGCGGACTTTACATTAGTCCTTACGGCGTGTGAAGAAACAGGGAGCAAGGGGGCAGAGCATCTCGCCAGACTGGATAATGTCCTGGGCAAACCCGGAGCGATTGTTGTTGGAGAGCCGACCTCCAACTATCCATTGGTCGGTCACAAAGGCCCGTTGTGGCTGAGGGCGACGACCACCGGGGTCTCAGCACATGGATCCATGCCGCTTCAGGGGGTCAATGCCATTTACAAGGCTGCGCGGGCGGTGACCAAACTTGAAGAATACGGTTTTGACATGGACCCCCATCCTGTTTTGGGATCACCAACCTTGAATGTGGGAACAATTGCAGGTGGCGTGAACATCAATTCTGTTCCCGACCGGGCCTCCTTTGAAATTGACATTCGTACGATTCCTGGAATGACCCATAGCGGCCTTTTCCGACACTTACAATCCTATCTCGGGGAAGAGGTGGAACTTGACTACCTGTTAGATCTTGGTAACGTGGCGACCGATCCTCAAAATGGATGGGTACAGGAGGTCTTTGATATTATGGAGCCGTTTCTCAATGAACGTCCGGAGCCACGGGGAGCTGCCTACTTCACCGATGCCTCCATATTCACGCCGGCCCTTGGAAACCCCCCAACCATTATCCTTGGACCGGGAGAACCCACCATGGCACACAAAACAAATGAATTTTGTTATATTCCCAGGATTGAAGACGCCACCGAAGTCTACTTCGAAATAGCCAAGAGGTGGTGTGCCGCGTGAATTGAGCCTTGCTCCAGGTATGTCTGACAGAGGACAGCCGGTTCCTCTCACGGTTTTCGGTTTAACCCCCTAGGGAAAACCTATAGACACACGAGACAACGGCCAGACAAGAAAGCAAGGTTGATGTGAAACGCAAGATCAAGGATTTGAACTGAGAGATCAACAAGATAAGAAAAAAATCATGTTCATCCTGTTGATCCTGTCAAAAATAGGTGAACTGTTACCTACATTTCAGTTTCGTAGAATGGCGTTGTTACCTCTTCTGGCCCTTGGATTCTTTCGAAATGATAATCACGTACCCCGGGCGGTGAACTCAAACCCTTTTTCGGTAAAGAGCTTCAAACAGGCATCGACCACGGCAGGATCATAAAGCACACCCCTGTGCCTTTGGATTTCTTCCAGCGCCTTATCAATTCCCAGGGCAGGCCGGTAAGGCCGGTCGGAGGCCATGGCCTCGACCGTATCCGCTACACCCAATATTCTTGCTTCCATGACAATCTCCTCACCCGCGAGCCCCCGGGGATATCCCGAACCATCCATCCGTTCATGATGTTGAAGTACGACCTGGGCGATGGGCCACGGAAATCCAATGGGTTTCAGTATCTTGTAACCCATTTCAGCATGGGGCTTGAACAGTTCCAGTTCCATCTCAGATAACTGACCGGGTTTGACAAGGAATTCGACCGGTAACGCTATCTTCCCGATGTCATGGACGGCTGCATCCAGATAGATCTCCTCTGTCTGTTCCTTTGAAAAACCCAGTTCCTTGGCGATGGCGCTCGAAAGATCGGCCACTCGCAATTGGTGTCCGGCCGTGTATGGATCTCTTATTTCAACGGTGACGGCTATGGCCTGGATGGCGCCTTTCATGGTCACCTGCAACCTTTCCAGACTCCTGCGAAGATCTTCTTCGGCCCGCTTGCGTTCACGCATTTCTCTTTCCAACTGGCGATTGGATTTCAGAAGCTCGGCGTGATTTTGTTCCAATGATATCAGCATTGACTTTTCCTGTTCCAGCAAGGTCTGCAGTCCTCTCGAAAAAACTGCAACCGAGATGGAGACGACACTGTTCAGAAGCATGAAATTCAGGCTTATGACGGTCCATTTTTCAGGAGCATTGATAGTCGCATAATCCCATTCCAGGTGACCGGATGCTATCAATAGACCCATGAGAATTATTGTTACTGCATTTACCGAGAGTGCGATCAGTGAGCTTTGAAGGCCCAAAAGAAGTCCTGCAATAACCGGGAAAGCAAATAACCACACGGGGCCAGCGCCAAAAGGGCCTATCGTCAGCAGCAGTACCATTCCGAGGATATAACTTATGATGATGAAGGTGGAGGCACGGACCGCGAATGGAATGGACCTCCTAAAAAAAAGGACAATTATCCAGATATATATAATCGTATCAGCGATTCCCACGCTCCACAGCTTTTCCTTGATGCAAAGTGCGACGCTGGGAAAGTATACAAAAGCGCCCAAGACAACGCCTGCAAACAATAGGGTAAACAGGAGGCGGTCCTGCCAGTATCTAATGCCGTCCTCCCTGGTAAAACCCGGGGGAGACGTCCACCTGATCAGGAAATTCCTTAATTTTGAATCGTAGGTCTTATGCTGGGGACTGATCATGATTCGAGTCGATGGTAAATAAGGGCATTATTGCAGCCCCAATCAATATTTTGATCGCGAAGGATCAAAAGTGATCTATTGCCGGGATGGAGATGCTCTCCCTTCCCATTGAAAACAGTAATCCACTTAGTTCATCTATATCTCGCGGCTTCCTCGAAATTCTTCATTTTCATAAATACCCCCAGTAGAACTTCCTTAGTGCCTTGGTCTTCAGGGGATTGCTGAAGCATCCTTTTGAGAATGCTAGCAGCCTGGTGATGAAGGCCATACGAAGTCAATAGGATCGCTTTTAAGAAATCCCTGCTATTTTCATCCAAATCACCCATACTGTCTATCCTGTTCATCTCAACCTTCAATGTCCCGGCCTTCTCCTGACCAAGGATCGAAAACCAACAAAGTTTTGATGAGAGGGGTTCCATTGGCACCTTTCCAGATCCCTTTACTTTCCAGTAATACCTGATGTCAGGCAAGAGAGCAGGGGCATCTTTGGGAAGCAGCGCCTTGTTTTTACCGGGGTCAACCTGGAAAGAGTACCTGTAGGCCGGGGAAGGAGTTTTTAGGAAGACATCCACACCCTCTACTCCTTCTATCCCCTCCCATTCAAAGCGGAGTTTATTCGAGGTTATGGAAGAATTGAAGGGATAGATCAGCATCACCTCCCCTTCTCCCCTTACCATGGCCTTGACGGTGGGTCCTCTGCCTCGATGGGCCATATCTCTTATGGTATCCATCAATCTTGTAACCAGTGTGTCACGGGAACCCTCTGCCTTATCCGGAGGGAGGATAAAACTGGATCCTTCTTTGACCACATGCATTTTTCCGTCAGACAAAATAATAGAAGCGGTTCCCCCAAGACTGCTAACCATGTCTCCCGGTTCTAGTCTCAGCCCGGTTTTGGCGGGAGATATGGCATCATGTGATTTTATGCTTACTTTACCTTTCACCGTAAGAATAACTCCCGTCGCAGGAAAAGAGGGAGATTCAAGTAATATAAAGGCAAAAAATGTAAAGATAAAAAGGATTGGAAACTTTCGACAATTATTTCCCTCGCCCACTGATTAACCTCCTCTGTTATTTTGTTTCTAACCGAAAAACGCCATTCCAGTCTTCACTCGGTGGATTATCCAAGAAATAGCGGCACCGGTCAACATAGGTCAGAGTAGGACCGTCATCGGGCCTCATCCCTAACCCTTCTTCGAATAATTCCAGAGCGTTTTTCCACTGTCTTTTGCTATATGCCAGATACCCCTGGTGATAGCATTCAAGCATTTTTTGAAAACCCAGGTCATAATCCTCGTTTATAAGTCCGAGAACCTCATAAACCTTAACAGGAAGCGTCTTCCCTTTTACACTAAGATTGTCAAGCTCCCTCACCAGGAAATAATCTTTCACAATCGTGTAGATGGAGTGGCTTATCATGAGATAGGTGCCATACTGCTTGTTTGCGCTTTCTAAGCGGGAGGTCAGGTTGACCTCGTCACCAACAATCGTGTAATCAAATCGTTTTTGGGAACCGATATTTCCAACAACTACCTTCCCGGTATTTAACCCGATCCTGGTTTTGATGGGGGGTCTTCCTTCACGTTGGAATTTTTGACTCAGGGTGTCTGAAAACCTCAACATCTCTAAGGCCGCGTTGACGGCCTTTCGTGCGTGATCATGCTGTTCAAGGGGAGCGCCCCAGAAGGCCATGACAGCATCACCTTCATATTTGTCAAGGGTGCCTTCATGGCTAAAAAGGATTTGGGTCATACCATCCAGATATTCGTTCAATAGAGACACGAGCTCTGCAGGGGATATCCCTTCTGACAAGGAGGTAAATCCCTTAAGGTCCGAGAAAAGGATCGTGAGTTCTTTCTCCTCCCCACCCAGAAAAAGCCGCTCCGGTTTTTTCAAGAGTATGTTCACGAATTCAGGGGAAAGATACATCTGAAAGGCGTTCTTGATCCATCTTTTCTGTCGGCCCTCAGTTAAAGACCGGTAAATGGCCATTAGAATAAACGTTAAGATAAGTCCCGTTAAGAAGGGGATTATGGGCAGAGCAAGATTTGTTCTCTCAAAAAAAATAAAGGAGAATACCCAATAGCCTGAACACACCACTGCCAGCACAATGCCGGAGGTGATGGTATTAAATCGTCTCTCCAACAACAGGAGGATGAGAGAAAAGGTCAAAATGATTAAGAAGGAGGCAGCCAGCGGCGGGAAGGTAATTGTCTTGCCAGCCAGAATAGTCGCCAGGGCATTGGCATGGATTTCGACACCCTGTGTCATGGCATAATCATAGTGACTGCTGTAAAAGGGGGTTCGGTATGCATCCGCATTGTCTGCATATCCTGCCCCTATAAGGACTATCTTATTTTTGAACCACTCATCCGGAACAAGTCCTGTGAGGACGGCCGAAGCGGGAAAGGTCCTGATGATATTCTCTTCCGGGTTTGCAAAGGCCGGAGGCCCTTGATAGTTTATAAAGATCCTGTTAAGGGCATCAAGATCCATGGGGGGCCATTTTTCTGAAAACCCGTCCATGTCCACGAGTTTAGAGGGCATGACTCGGGCCCCTTGATCAATAAGAAAGAGAGATGATGAGAGAGCGGGGACTATCTTTCCCTGTATCTCATAATACACCTGTAATGCTCTGACCCGCTGATCTACGGGATTAACAGGGAAGTCTGCCAGCCCCGTGGCAAACGAGGCATTGAGGAAGTCTTGATGGGGTAGATCAACCCTGTATTGACCCTCCTCCCCTCGGAGTGCCGAACCCAGAACAACCTTTCCGCTTCTCTTGATGGCAGACATAAGTTCCCTGTCTTTATCCCCGAAGGTAAGGTTCTTGAGAAATACATCAAGGGCTATGAGCCTGGCGCCAGCCTCATCTGCTATATGAATCAAGCTGGCGAGCATTCCGCGAGGGACAGGAGACCTGCAAGGAAACTGATCCATAACCGGCTCATCCAGCAATATGACCATTACATTCTTGCCAAAAGACCTGTCCGGGGCTCGAAACCTTATTCTCCAATCGATGGTCTTATGTTCCATGGTATGGAAAAATGGTAGCTGCCAGAGCAAAATAGCGGCCATCGAACAGGTCAACACTATGGCCAGAGGAACAATCGTTTTTGAAGCCTTTTGCATTACTCGCTAATGCCCCCGGTCAGATAAAAAGGGGCCCAATAGTATGGAGAAGGATACTCTTTCATCAACTTAATCTGCGCTTCTCGAAGAGCCTCTGCTGGTGATTTGGCGCCAAGACCACCATAAAAATAATCCATCAACTCAAAGGTGGACCTGTCGGACACGCTCCAGAGACTAGCCACCACGCCCCCGGCTCCAGCGTAAATAAATGCTCGGTTAAGGCCCTGAACTTCATCACCGCCCTCTACTCTCCCGATGCCGGACTGACAGGCGCTAAGCACAACCAGTCTGGGGTTCATCCTCAGAGAGAATATCTCAAAGGTCTCCAGGTTCCCATCATTTTTCCCGTCTTTAGCCAGCAGGAGGGCGGATTTGAGTGGCTGGCTCGCAAAGTATTACCCGTGGGCCGCGATATGGACAACACCCGTATTGACTAAGTCCCTCTCCTTGATAACCGTTTCCTTGGCATCTTTTCCTGTGAGCGTGGTCTTGTGGGGAAAATTCTTGGATATGGATTTCACCTCAATTTCTGCAAACTCTAAATTCAGCTCTTTTTTCACCCTTTCAGGGTTGCCCATTGCAAAAATAGTCTTTCTGTCTGGAGTCACCGCCTTGTCCATGAAAAAGAGGCTAGAGGCATTGGGTAGGATCGTGATGATATAATCCTGGACCAGGAACCGTTCGTTTGAGAGGGGCAGGCTGGAAAAGGGGAGGTGGTGAAGTGATCTCGAGGGGACAATAAACAGCTTCTCCGCATAATTAAGTTTATTCAGGACCGGTTTGATCAGAAGTTCGGAAAGCTGATCACCCAGATCGGCAACGAGCATGTCCTGCTGAGAGGCGATGGCCTCTCTGTAATCGGCAACCAGCTCACCCACCTCCTTCGAACCAGTCCCCACAAAAGCAGCTGAAATGGCGCCGTTATTTATGACCCAAATAAGGATCCTTTTTTTGTCGAGGAAATAGGAGATCAGGGCTGTCCCTTTTTCAAGACGAGCGGCGATCTTGCTGGCCGGGATTGTAGTGACAGTTTTGGTTGCAGCAAATTCAAGGCTCTGCCCCTTTATGGTCTCAAGGACGTTTCTCCTCTCATTTATTAGTTTCTTATAAACCTCATAGGTCGATTGTCGTTCTGATCCTTGGGTAGTTTTCAACTTCCTGGTGACAATGTCAATCCTATGCTGTATGTCTCGATTTTTTTCGATTAAAAGGGGGTCTACCGTGTCCTTTCGGCAAGCATGCACGGGCCGAAAAAGTTTTGGGTGAGGCAGTGAGGTCGGCCTCAGGGGCGCTGTGACAAATTGTTTGAGAGAATCGGCACTGCTATGGCGCCCAGCCTGAAGGTCAGGTGCCACAAG
>JADHXI010000104.1 GCA_016783065.1 Desulfobacteraceae bacterium
AAAATGCACCTGTTACATGAATGTTTGGGTGCTCTACCTGCTTGAAATGATAAATTACCTGAATTTCCTAGTGTAGAGGCAATGCAATAATGTGCTATAAATTATTAAATTTAGTTAAATCTAGCGAAACTACAGTTATCAATAAACCCCGAGAATAATAGGATTTCTGAAGTGGAGTTCGGGTGTTTCTTGAAGGCGCTCTCTCAAAGTGAATTCACTTCTCTCCTTCGCAGCTCAACAGCCTAAAATTCGAGGATTAAAATTTGAGTCTGACGCAGATATGGGCGAAAAAGACAGTTTTCGTTCAGACACTAAATAGCTGTATAACATAACTATTCTTGAATTTCACCCAGTTTTCCAGCCAAAGCCGGCATTGTAGCAATAAAGTGCCAAGGAAGAAAAACCACAGGCGGGGCCGTTTTCTCGTACTTCGGTGATGGGATTTCCATTGTCCCTGAGTAGGGTGTAACTCACGGCCGTTGGTAAAGGATAGCCATCCACACCGTATCAAACGAGGAGTTTATCGTATTTGGAGTAACGGAGTAATGGAGTGGATGAATCGTTGCAATTATGGGCAAATATGCAACGTATTTGGATCTGGGGTATCTGGGGTCGAAGAATACAAATTAGATCTTTTTCCGCTTTTGGACCCAACTCTCCAATACTCTCTCCGAGCCGTAGGGTCTACGAACCGGAGGCCAACACTCCTGATTTACACCCCCCTGAGTACCGTGTTTTTGCGCCTGGAAAATTTCCCCGAAGTACCGCCAGAAAAACATTGCGCCATAAAGTAGAAAAATGGCATAAGGGGGAACTAGTACTATTTCTGTGGTTTTGCTCAATCGGCGCAGCCGAATCTAACCCAAATCTGGGCGCCAATTCTGCGAAGTTATTTTTGCGCAAGCCCTTAGAAACCTCGATTGAAGGGAGAACAAATGGAGACGATTTTCAAAAACGGAAATATTTTGACCATGGAAGAAACGACTCCCAACGCGGAGGCCCTGGCCGTTCAATTCGGCAGGATTTACCGGGTAGGGAGCACGGCCGAGGTTGAAAACCTGGCCGGGCCTGTAACAAAAGTTATCGACCTCAAAGGGCAGACGCTGCTCCCGGGTCTCATCGACACTCACAACCATTTCTGCCTTTATGCGCTGCTGACCGACCAGGCAGATTGCAGACCCGCAGCCGGATGTGTTCGCGGCGATGACGTGATAGAGGCCTTGCGCGTCAAGGCCGCAAACACCCCGCCCGGAAAATGGATTATGGGTTGGGGGTATGCGCCTTATCTGCTTGACGACAAAAAGGACCTGACCAAAGACGACCTGGACAGGGCAACAAAGAAACACCCCATTTGCCTGGTCCATGTGTCCGTCCACGGAGCCGTGGTCAACAGTTTCGCTTTGAACGAATTGGGCTTTACGAAAAAGACCCCTGACCCGCCCGGAGGAAGAATACTCAGAGACGCAAACGGCGACCCGAATGGAATCTTGAGTGAATCGGCTTTCATGGGCCCCCTCTTCTTTGACAGCCCTTCAATCTATATGAAGATGATGGCCGAATACGACAAAGAGGCACGGGCCGAGATGATGATCCGTTGCGCCGAACACTACCATAGTCTCGGCATTGTGGGCGCCCATGACCCATTTGTTGATGCCCTGACGCTTCGAACCTACCACGAAGTTGCAGATTCCGGCCGCTTTCCGTTCCGTCTTTGCGCTTATATCCTGAATCACTGGGCCGATCCCTTCATGGCCGCAGGCATTGATCGCGGGTTCGGTTCGGAATGGGTCAAGATGGGGGCCGTCAAAATATTCCTTGATGGAGGGATGAGCAGCAGAACCGCCGCCGTGTTTGAGCCCTTTGCCGGAGGCGGCGGGGGCACAGGAATTTTGAATTATGATCAGGATGGGATCAGCCGGGAAATTCAGAAATTTGATGGGGCCGGATACCAGATTTCTGTTCATGCCCAGGGAGATCGCGCCCAGGATATGCTTCTCAGGGCCTTCGAGCAGACCATGGTGAAGGGCAATCCTCTGCGGCATCACATTGTCCATGCCGGAAATCTGACCCCCTCTCAGATCGACATGGTGGAAGATCTGGGTCTGTACATTACCAGCCAGGCCAATTTTTTCTCGCTTCTCGGCGATGGATTCATCGAGGCCTACGGACCGGACCGGTCTCAGGATCTCTATCGTTTTGGAACGTTTTTGAAACGAAAGATCAAATTCGCCCTCTCTTCCGATTGTCCCGTGGCGGAACCCAATCCTCTCATTGGCGTGCGAGACGCCATCATACGAAGGACAGGCAACGGAAAACCGTTTGGACCCTCGGAGTCCATCACAGCACAACAGGCCTTTGAGCTATACACCCGGGAAGCGGCCTATTTTTCTTTTGAGGAAGCCATACGGGGGACCTTGAAGGAGGGGAAAATGGCCGATTTTGTAGTGATGGATAAAGACCCCCTGGCCTTGCAGCCGGAGGAGATCCCAAGCTGTCAGGTGAAAATGACCGTTGTGGGCGGCAACATCGTATTCAAAGGGTAGTAGGCCCGATTTCCTTTTGATCCAAGGCCTTAAACTACGATGTTGCAAAGAAGATCCACCCCTTGATTTGAGTAAGAAATCGGACCCAGCCCAGGGTCCGTAAGGGTGCGCCCCCGCAAGGATGTCCCGGGTATGGTCATTCCGAGAGGGAATTTAGTCTACTGGATTTTAATGCTCTCGCTCATTTTCATCTTGATCACGCGCTCCTTCAAAATGGACAGGCAGCCGGTGACGGCAGAAACATAGAGGTAATATCATGAACACTATTGCAGTTATTGGTGCGGGAACCATGGGCCACGGCCTGGCCCAGGTCTTTGCGCAGGGGGGGTATCAGGTTTTCCTGAACGATCTCTCTGAAGATTTATTGCATGAGGCCCGCGGTCTTATCGCCTCAAATCTGGAAACCCTCTCCGAAGCCGGGCTTTTCGACCCGGCCGAAAAATCAGCGATTCTGGAAGAACGGATTATCTGTACCACTGATCTCGAGCTCGCCGTGGCCACGTCCGATCTGGTTGTGGAGGCCATCTTTGAAGATCAAGAGGCCAAGAAAAGACTTTTTTTCCAGCTGGATCGAATGGCTCCGCCGGAAGCCATATTGGCCAGCAATACCTCTTACCTGGATATTTATCAATTTGTGGAGACAAAACGCCCCGAGAAAGTGATCATCACACACTGGTTTGCCCCCCCGCATATCGTCCCGCTCGTGGAGATTGTGCCGGGACCGCTTACCGCCCCAGAAACAGTGGCCGCTGTCAAGAAAGTCCATGATGACCTGGGAAAACAGACCATTGTGCTCAAGAAATTCCTTCCCGGGTTTATTGCCAACCGTCTCCAGGCTGCCCTTGGCCTCGAGGTTTACCACCTCCTGGACAATGGATATGCCACCGCAGAGGATATCGACAGGGCCACCAAGGCGAGTTTTTCGTTGCGCATGCCCATCCTGGGGTTGGTGAAGCGAATCGATTTCGCGGGGCTGGACCTGGCCCAAAAGGTCCTCCGGAACAAATCGTACAGCCCCCCAGAGGTCAGGGGACGGTCAGAGGTCGTCGACTCCATGGTTTCTCAGGGAAGACTGGGCGTCAAAACGCGAAAGGGTTTTTATGATTACGGTGATGCCTCCATTGAAGACATAATGAAGGAGCGGGATTTAAAGCTGTTGAAACTGAGAAAACTCTTGATCGAATTGGGCGAACTCGATTGATGCAGTGCATCATCTTTTTTTAATAACCAGGGAGAATAACATGAAAAATGGCAAGGTTGTGATAACTGTAGCCGTCACCGGCTCCATTGGCGACAAATCAAGGCATCAGGCCCTTCCGGTGACCCCCAAAGAAATTGCCGACAGCGCGGTAGAGGCCTGCTCGGCGGGTGCATCCGTGGTGCATGTTCATGTGAGGGACCCTGAAACGGCGGAACCCTCCATGGGATTCGAACTGTATCAGGAGGTTGTGGAACGGATAAGAAATGCGTCTGACATGGTGATAAATTTGACCACCGGAGCGGGGGCTCGTATTGTCCCGGACGATTCAAACCCCGTGGGCCTCTCACCGGAAACCACGTGGCGTTCACCTGAAAAAAGAACCGAGCACGTGGTCAAGCTCAAACCGGAGCTGTGCTCTCTGGATGTGGGCTCCATGAATTTTGGGCCACGGGTCTTTGCAAACACCCTGGATCATGTGGAAGAGATGGCGAGGCAGATCAAGGCGGCCGGGGTTAAACCCGAGCTGGAAGTCTTCGACATGGGGCATATTGAAATAGGGAAAAACCTCTTAAAAAAAGGCCTGGTGGAGAGCCCTCCCATTTTCCAGCTTTGCCTCGGTATTTCGTGGGGAATACCGGCGAATACCAAGACCATGCTGTTCATGAAGGAATCCATCCCCCCTGATGCAATTTGGGCGGGGTTTGGCGTGGGCCCCACCAGCTTCGCCATGGTGGCCCAATCGGCCTTGCTGGGGGGTAACGTCAGGGTGGGATTTGAAGACAATTTTTATCTCGGTCGCAGTACCCCGGCTGAGAGCAATGCACAGCTGGTGGAAAAGGCAGTAAGTATATTAAAGAGCCTTGATAAAGAGCCCGCGTCACCGCAAGAGGCAAGGGAAATCCTTCACCTCATCTAGCCGACTCCATCCTGGCCAAAATATCTTTGGAGATAGAGGTTGCAGTTCTCATATACACAAAAGAGGGAATTAACCAGTTTTGCACAGAGATCCGTGGTCATGGGGACACGGGGCATGGTTGCATCAAGCCAGCAATTGGCCACCCAGTCAGGATATAAGATCCTGGCCAGGGGCGGAAATGCCGTCGATGCGGCGGTGGCCATGGTAAGCACATTGAGTGTGGTGGAACCTCATTCGGTGGGGTTGGGAGGTGATGCCTTCGCGTTACTCTATCTTGCCAAAGACAAGAAGCTTCTCGGCATGAATGGAAGCGGCAGGGCACCCTATCGGGCTGATCTGGCCTGGTTTCACAAACAGGGTCTGAAAACCATGCCTGAGAGGGGCATTTTACCCGTGACGGTTCCGGGGGCCTTGCACGGGTGGGCCGAAACAGTGGAACGTTATGGCAGTCTGAGCCTCGAAGAAATATTCGAGGATGCCATATACTATGCTGAAAATGGGTTTCCCGTGACCGAGGTCATCGCCGGCGAGTGGAAAAATAGTCAAAACACCCTTCTTGCCCACACATCCGCCTCAAAGGGTTACCTTATTGACGGCACACCCCCACGACCCGGTCAGGTTTTTCAGAACAAGGATCTGGCCCTGACGTTTCGCAAGATCGTTCGGGATGGTATTAAAAGCTTTTATGAAGGAGAAATCTGTGAAGCGATCGTGGATTTCTCCCGGCAAAATGACGGGCTTTTGTCTTTCAAGGACTTCAAGGATCATACAACCACCTGGGTTGAACCCATAGCAACCGATTACCGGGGGTATACCGTTTTTGAGCTGCCCCCCAACGTACAGGGTGTGACGGCCCTGGAAATGTTAAATATACTGGAAGGATATGATATCGGTAACCTGGCATCTAACGGTCCGGAACACCTCCATCTTCTTATTGAGGCAAAAAAGATTGCCTTCAGTGACAGGGATGCCTTTGTAACCGATCCTGAATTTGAAAAAATTCCCGTTGAAACACTGATTTCAAAAAATTACGCGGCGGAATGCAGGCTCAAAATTGACCCGGGAAGGGCCATGGGTACCCCCCCTCCCCTCTCCCAGCCAAAAAGGTCTGATACAGTATTTGTTGCAGCCGTTGACCAGGAGAGAAACGCCGTCTCCTTTATAAGCAGCATTTATCTGCCTTTCGGGTCAGGCATGGTCGTGGATGGGACCGGTATAGTATTGCAGAACAGGGGATTTTCGTTTTCACTTGATCCCCGCCACGCCAATCGAATCGAGCCCCACAAAAGGCCTTTGCACACAATCATACCCGGAATGGTCTTTAAGGATGGCAATTTTTTGATGTGTTTTGGAGTTATGGGGGGCGACTTACAGCCGCAGGGGCATGTTCAGTTCCTGATGAACCTCACGGATTTCAATATGAACCTCCAGGAGGCCATGGATGCTCCCAGGATCAGGCACATGCGAGATAAAGAGGTGTATTTGGAGGATGGCATCTCAAAAGAGACTGCCCTGGCTTTGGAGAAAAAGGGGCATCATATCCTCCAAGGTTTACCCGCGGTGAATCAGGTCGGCGGAGGACAGGCCATTTATCTGGATAGCGCACAAGACGTTCTTCTGGGTGCATCGGACAGGAGAAAGGACGGCTGTGCCATCGGGTGGTAGGGAATGGCGGCGTTCACGGGTTCAGAGGTTCAGGGTTCACCAAAAATCTACAATGCCGCCTGGTAGCCAGACTCAAAGGCCCTCCTGTTAACTTCGAGTTTGGCATCTGAAAATGTTTCCTCCAAGGCCTTTGAAAATCTCTCCTTTCCCAAAGGAACCCAATGTGAGCCCGCGAATGCCCCCACCATAACCACGTTTTGCGTCTGGGCATGTCCCGCCTTTTTGGCGAGATCGGTTCCCTTTATTATTTTGAGATCGGCTGCCAGACGCCTTATACAGGAAACCAATTGCTCCATGTCCGGATAGTCATTTTGTTGCCGGAGCACATCCAAGGGATAAAACGGGCGGTCATTCATGATCACCCGCATGGCGTCATGTCCATACTCCCTGGAAATGCGGTAAACCTCCAACGGCTCAAACCCAATAATAATATGGCTCTCCCCCAAAGGAATCAAGGGTCCGTAGGCACGTCTCCGGGAAAGCCTTATGTGACTGACCACCGAGCCGCCACGCTGGGTGGCCCCATAGGTTTCGCCCACACTTACAAAATACCCTTCCTCGCAAAAGGCACGGGAGATAAGATCCGAGGCCAGGATATTTCCCTGTCCCCCCACGCCTGAAACGATGATATTCAGAGGATCAAAATCCAGGGTCATTTTTTCTCCTTTCCGATTCCACCACGATGGCCTTTTCCGGGCATAAAGACGCGCATACCCCGCACCCCATACATAGCACATCGTCAATCATGGCCTTACCCGCCTCCTCATCCCAGATGTTGGCCGGGCAGGAAAACACACGACCGCAAAGCCGGGAACACCCGCACGCATCCCCCAGACACTGCTCCTGGTCTACATACACTCGGGGAAACACCTGTTCCCTCCCCGCCTTCAGGGCACATTCTCTCTGGAGCAGAAGAACCTGCGGCCCCCCTTTTCCTAGCAATCCAAGAATTGTCTGAATGACTTCCTCCACCTGATAGGGATCTCCAATGGTCAGGGGTATTTCCAGGCCTCTCACCAATTCAGCCACCGGAACGGGAGGAGTTGCCTCACCCATTGCCGTAAGACCGCTTCCCGGATGTGGTTGATGCCCTGTCATGGCCGTGGTGTCATTATCCAGGATAATGCATAAACACTGGGAGTGAGTGTTTTTTGCGTTGATGAGGGGGGGGATTCCGGCGTGGTAAAAGGTGGAGTCTCCGATGACTGCTATGGCAGGCTGGTCAAGCCCCATCTCCTTAAGCTTTCCCAAACCACTGGCAATTCCAAGGCCTGAACCCATGGAATGAACCGTACGGATAGTCCCATATCCTGTAGGCAGCACACCCAGGGCATAGCACCCGATATCTCCCAGGGCGACTCCCTCCCTGCCGTCCAGTTCCAACGCGGTCTTGATGGCCCAATAAGAAGCCCGATGGGGGCACCCCGGGCAAAGCGTGGGGAACCTCAGGGGCAGATCCATTTCCGGAAGACGTTTGATTTCCTCTTTTATGCGGACTGCCCCAGGTTTGAAGGGTATGTCAAGGGCCTTGGCAAGGGCCTGGGTGGTGATATCAGGGTCCATTTCACCCATGCCCCTGGGTTTCATGACCCAGGGGACATCACCGGATCGCTTTCCCAGAAAGGTGAGGGGACCGACATCATCCCAGTGCTGGGCTGCCAGAATTTTTGTCTGATCCTCCAGAAAGGGCTCGATCTCCTCAAAGAAAACCACCCGCTCTGAACGTTTCAGAACCTTGAGCACCAATCCCTCGGGCAAGGGCCAGACCGTACCGATTTTGAAGACGCCGATCCTTTCCCCCACATCCAGCCGCTCAACGGCCTCCAGTGCATAGGCATGACTGACCCCGCTCGTAAAAACGATCAATTCCGGTTCTTCGGCCCCTGTATAAAGGTTAAAGGGGCTGGCCTCAAACTGGTCCTGAAGCAAATCGAGTTTCTTATGGGCATCCGGGTGGAATCGACCGGCTGTTATAAATCTGGTCTCCACAGGAAACCTGGGGGAACCTTTGCCGGTTCTGATGCGACCCAATGTCACGGTTGCACGGGCATGGCAGATACGTGTCGTCAACCTCACGATGACGGGAAGCCCCACCTTCTCCGAAATATCAAAGGCCCAGATCAGGATATCTTTGGTGTCTTGGGGGCCTGTTGGTTCCAACAGAGGGACGTGGGCCGGAGGAGCCAGATAACGCGAATCCTCCTCCTTCACGCTTGAATGGGCGCCGGGGTCGTCTGAAACAAGGATTACCATTCCGCCGTCGATGCCCGAGAGGTGTAGTGTGGTCAAAAAATCCAATGCCACGTTCAGACCGTCTGCCTTCATCACCGAAAGCGCCCTTATGCCTGAAAAAGACCCTGCGGCGGCTATTTCCAAGGCGACCTTCTCGTTGATGGACCATTCCGCATAGATGCCGCGCTCATGACCCACGGCAGCCAAACATTCAAGGATTTGTACCGAGGGTGAACCGGGGTAGGAAGTGATCACCTGAACGCCCGACTCAAGCGCCCCCCTTGCCGCTGCCTCGTTACCCGAGAGCATACACCTCTTTCCCGGTTGATCCAGATTCCAGTATAATTTTGCCATAATACCTTTCTCTCTCAGTCGGAGTGTTAAGGTTCCACTCTTTTCTTCCAGTGAGGAGGCTCCTCCCCAGGCCATGGTTCAGCACAACCTTCACCCAACAACCTATGTGGTCCTCTCATGGCTCACTAAGGTCTGCCACGTTGAGCTATTATCTTGGGGTTAATGTCTTTATGGCATATCCTTTCCTAATTTTATCTGCTTGGCTTGGTCCAGTACCGTTAAGGTTGACATTCTGGAATAGAATCTCTAATCATTCAAATAATTCACGGCGATCTAACGGTTTGGTTCTCTGAAACTGACGACCCTGATGGGGGCCACATAATAGTCTCCACCATCATCGGGCCATACTTCTTTCAGAGAGCTAAAATGTTTCACGGCGATAAAATAATCAATTGAAGATGCCAAGATGGTCTTGGTTTTTTTGGGAGATGCACACTATAAGCGAAATCCCGACCATAATCAACTCCTCAATGTCATGGTTATGAATTGTGACTTATTCGGTCCCAATGAGAAAACAGTAACATTTTACCTACGTACTTCGCCTTTGTAACGCCCAGGCCAAGTTATGTATTTTTTAAATATTGAGGGCTGTGAGGATTTAATGAACTCAGCAGAGGATAGGCTCAGATACGAGATTAATTATTGTGGTAATTGTGATGTCTGCAGGAATCTTCTGGATCATTCCTGTCTCGTCTTCCCTGAAATCTTCAAGTTGTACGATAAAAAAAAGGAGAGGGGGGAGGAGATCAGCACAGGCGAATTGAGAAGGCTGGTAGGCTTGTGTAATTTTTGTGCACTGTGCCCCTGTCTTAATATTCGTGAGGCCCTGCTCAAAGCCAAGACAGAATATCGGGAAAGATACGGGGCCGGATTCAAAACCCGGGTAATTGAGGATGTTGATCGGATTGGAAGACTGGGAGGAACCCTTCCGCAATTAAGCAATCTTCTTTTACAAAACAAGGTTACACGGGATTGGATAGACAGGACGGCGGGGCTTCATCGAGCGCGCGAGTTTCCGGAAATTCCCAAAGAAGACTTCTCAAAATGGATCAAGAGGAGAAAAGAGAATAGAGGACCAGCGGCTGAACCAAAGAGAAAGGTCGCATATTTTGCTGGTTGCACCGCCAAGTTCTTCTTCCCTGAAGTGGCCAAGTCATTTGTTGAAGTCTTTGAAATGAATGGCGTTGAGGTATATTATCCGAAGCAGAAATGTTGCGGCATGCCCGCCTTCCTTGAAGGGGGCATCAAATTGACCATGAAATTTGTGGAGTACAATTTGTCCAGTTTAATGGAGGCCGTAGCAGCGGGATATGATATCGTCTGTTCCTGCCCCACGTGCGGATATTTTCTCAAATCTATCCTGAAAGCCGGGGCCTATCACTCCCCTGAATATACAGATACATTGGCCGTATCGGATGGTGGTTATGTAAAGTTGCCAAGGGATGGCCCCATCCTTTCCTCTGTCCACGATGGTACTAGTTTGGTCTGGGTAGAGTTCCTGCGTACTTATTTGAAGGACGATGGCTACTTTTCCTCCCTAAGCGCCAGGGAACGAATCACTGTAGCTGAGAATACCTATGATGCAGGGGAATATCTATTAAGGCTTTATTCGGAAGAGGAATTTGACACCAGGCTGGGACCTCTATCGGCCAGGGCGGCCTATTACCCTCCCTGCCACCTGAGGGAGCAAAAGATTGGGAAACCCTATTATCACCTGTTGGGTTTGATCCCTGGATTGTCCTTGGAGGGTATTGACGAGATATACTGTTGTGGGAATGGCGGCATTATGGGCTTCAAAAAATATTTCTACCCACTATCCATAAGAATTTCAGGTAGATTGATCACAAAGTTAAAGATGATTGACCCACAATTGATCGCAACGGACTGCCTCAGTTGCAGGATTCAGTTCAATCAGCTCACCACTTACAAAACGCTCCATCCCCTTGAGGTTTTCAAAGAGTCATACGGCAATTACCAAGCGCAGACTAAGCCGCATAAGGCTTGAAAGTCGGGGGTAAAAGGAAAGGCCTCAAGGCCTCTGGATCCGGCACCGGAACGGGTCAAGAATCAGCCACCGCTAACCGCCGAAAAAATCTTCAAGACATCATCTTCTTTTAGGATCGTGTCTTTATCCCCCTGGCTGTCATTGAGTATTAAGATGACAGGCAGATTGGCCAGTTTCATCATTTCCAACACGCCGGCCACGCTGGTCTCCTCTGGGACATCCCACATGTCGCCACCCAGATCTTTGTCAGATTGCGGCACTTTTTTGTGGAGAATGGAAGCGACCTGTATTTCTATCATCATAACCTATCCCTTTTTTGGCCACCAATACCAGGGTGTAACTCACGGCCGTTGGTAAAGGATAGTCATCCACACCGTATCAAACGAGGAGTTTACACCCCCAATACCAGACGGTGCCCGCCGCCCCCCAAGGATGGAACCCTTTCGGCATACCTTCCTGAACGGGGCCTGGCGGGCAGTAAGGGACTGGACGACATATTCCAGGCCCATTCAGGAAATGCCTCTGACTCCTTCAGTTCCTAGAAATTCCAGAAATCATCAATCTCATCCTGCGGGACGTCAAACACCTCATTGGTGGGCGGCAAAGGCTCTGTCCTCATCCAGTCGGGCAACCTGTCCGCTTCCGGCCCTATACCCGCCTTGAGGTTGAAGGCCCTCTCCTGTTTTAGGGCGTCTTTCCCCATTTGCACATAATCTTCTTCGGACAGGTTGGTCCCGGTGAGGGCGTTGATCATGGAGGTAAGGAGCCCGAATGCATCGCCCAAAAAGGTGAACATACAGAGGCCGGTGCAATCGAATGCGGTCATGAGAATCTGTGACTGCCTGCCCCTTTCTACCTGCCCCTCTTTAGAAAGCGGCTCATCCAGGACAACGCCGGCAGTGTGATCGGCGCCCTGGGGGCTGGATGTATAAGCAATGGCCCATCCTTTGGAACTCCGGGCCGCATGGGCCGGAATTCCCTGACCCTTGACGGCCGGGACGCGATCTATTCCGAAGACCTTTGCCGCGTTGGCCGTTCCGCTTCCAATGATCCGGCCCAGCTCGGTTCCCTGTGCAATCTCCTCAATGAGGGCCTCGGCCCTGGCCGCGTCGCCAAATTCAAAGAGTCTGGCGTCGTTCAAGAGTCCAATTGTGCAGCCGGTTTCGATGGTGTCGAGGCCGATTTCATCACAGGCACGGTCCATTCTGGCAATTGCATCCAAATCATCAACACCCAAGTTGGGTCCAAACATCGCTATGGTCTCGTATTCGAACCCGCTGGTGACGTAACTCCCTCCCTGGTCATAGAATATGGGGGAACACTGGATGACACAGCCCGGCATACAGGTATGGCCACACCCTGTATTGCCCACCCTGGCCTTGTTGGTCTCCTGGAGGGCATTGGCATTGATCTTATTTCGTTTCTCATCCTCAAAGGAACCCTGGCGATGGTTGTACGTGGGCAGGCTGCCGCGTTCGTTGTCCCCATCGATAAACATGGGGGTCCCGAAGGTATGAAAGGCCTCGGTAAAATCTCCGGTGCGGATCGCCTCCGCGCAATCCTTGACCGCGGCCTTAAAGGCCTCTTCGTTTACAGGCTTACGCAGTTCACCGTCAGAATCATCGATCACAACCGCCTTAAGGCCCTTCGCTCCCATGATGGCCCCGACCCCTCCCCGGCCGCAGTGGCGGGCAGGCCTGCCTTCGGGGTCTGTGACCGCCACGCTCGAGTTACACATCTTCATCTCCCCTGCAGGACCGATAATTATAATACCGACCTTATCCCCATAGCGTTGGCGGAGCTTATCGCATGCAGCATAGTTTTTCAGGCCCACGATCTCCCCGGCAGGTTCAAGACTGGCCCCTTCGGCGTTCAGTTTTAGGATCTTCCATTCGTCGGACTTACCTTCAACCATGAGGGCCTGGATACCCAGGCGGCCGAGCTTTTGCCCTGCAACCCCTCCGGCGTTGGCCTCCTTGATGCCTCCAGTCAAAGGACTCTTCCCGCCCACCGAAATTCGATGGACATTGGGGGCGCTGCTTCCCCCCAGAATCCCGATCGCCGCAACAAACAGGGCCTCAGGGGAAAGGGGGTGGGCCGTGGCCGAACCATACTCGGTCATCAAGTAGTCGATCATTCCGCGGCCCCCAAGGGCCTTGTCTTGGGGCACAGGCATCGACTCAATGTTGCCTTCCGTCATGTTCACTTTCAGAATATTCATCGCCTCCTCCTTATTTAGAAGTTAAGGGTTCACGCCCAGATTTTACATCCGGTGGCGGTCCAAAACTGTAACACATGGTCCATTAATAGCCGTTCTCCTCTTTGCTTGTCAAGCCTCTCCTCATTATACCTCCCTGGCGATCTGGAGGCCTTCGATACAGAACTTAGGGGCTTCGCCCCAATTGGAATGTTGGAATGACGGACTGCACCTCTCAGATTTGCATCTTACGTACTCATACGATATGCTTGTAAAAATCGATCCACACAATATTATACGCCTAACCCGGACAAGCCGGAACCAAAAAAGTCTCGCGCAAAGACGCAAAGCTCGCAAAGAAAATAAAAGGATATCTACATGAAACTCAGTGCCTTTGCAGGAGCAAAAAGTTGAATAGTCATTCATTCTTTGGAAACCCGCTCTATCATCGGCTTTCAGGGCATTGCAAAAAATTTCTTGTGTTTTTTGCACAGAACTGAATTGTTAACTGTCTAACAGGTTGAAATGGAGGCATACATGAAGGTTCAACTGCCACAACTTATATGGTGGGGAAACACCACCCTTGAGATCGAACTGCCCGATGATTGGGAAGTCACGCTTTGCCCTATGCGCGGTGAAAAACGGACCCCATGGACCATTGAGCAAATGGAAACAGCGATTCAAAACCCCATCGGGTCCCCTCGGCTCAAAACACTCGCAAAAGGAAAAAGAACGGCTGTAATAATTTTTGATGATATCACCAGACCCACCAGGACCTATGAGGTTGCCCCCCTGGTCCTTCGCGAACTGACAGCGGGCGGCATGGATGAGGAAGATATCACCTTTGTCTGCGCCCTTGGGGCCCACGGCGCTCACACTCAACAGGAGTTTCGCAAAAAACTCGGCACACGGGTGCTGGAGAAGTTTCGGGTTTACAACCACAATCCCTATGAACATTGTGTGGAGGTGGGGACTAC
>JADHXI010000105.1 GCA_016783065.1 Desulfobacteraceae bacterium
TCCAGCCAACAGCCGTCATGGGGTTAAGAATACGGGGAGTGCCCCCCTTGTCCTTATTTATACCTGGCCGGCAGTTAATGTAAAGCGAATTATGGTGAAATAGCCACCTTATCCGGCAGGAAAAACCCAGGTGAGCAAAGGTGCGGTCATAGAGCGTGCCGGGTCAACCGGTGGTACTCACAGACGTCACATTCAGTTCAGGCACAGACTGTGAATTCGGGAAAATAATGTGTTACAGTGACTCTTGATGAGGGGCCGCCACCTCCCCACCAGTTTTGTCGATTATTGAAATACAGACCTGATATTTTCAAGGATACATCTGCCAGTTTTCACTTTTATACTGGCCTAAAATTCAAGTATTGTGAATCTTTGCTAAATTCCCGATGCTACCTTACCTCCATAAACCTTGAATCCACTTCCCAGCAAAATTATTTTGTATACTAACTAATCTGCAGTATATTTTGATTGCGGGTAGCTGGTATTTAGGTCAACCGAGGTAAAACTTGTGATATCATCATTCAGAGGGGCGGATTGAGGGTTGTGATATGTCATGGAAAGCTCATCAAATTCGGATGTTTGAAAACCTGTGATAGCTGCTATATACCTGAAATGTCACCAATATCCTAAATATTGCGATACTCAAATCTTAATCCATTCCTTATTCGATCCAGAATAATCGCGATCTTCTAACTTCCCCTCCTTTATCCTGCCGTTCCATATCCTCAGCGAATACCTGAGAATATTCAATATACATACAATCGGTTCTGCCAAGGCCATTTTTGACCCCCAAATACGCAGGACCTGCGTTTTTTGACACAAAAGACCAATCCCGTAAAGATACGCCCCGTACATCCTACGGTCTTATATACATTCACCCAGGCTGTGAACTGAAATGTGTCATTCTAGATTTTCTTGTCTATGCTCAAACTTCCTCCCCATCTCAAACAACTCGCTTGTTGTCCGTGTGAAAAAGCCACCCAAACAACTATCATAATCAACCCTGTCATAATTCATGCTCAACTGTTTCCGGATGGTACCATGAAAAAGCCCCACTGCCTCAGAATGCAAGCCCACCATTCTGATTCCCCTTAATATATCCCCATCCAGCAGAAAGAAATAAAGGGCATTTTTAACCCCGCCCTTACTGGTATCCAAATATTCGTCAATCAAATCCCTTTCAACAACCCTGGCATTAAAAATGGAATCAATCTGGCCATGGGGAT
The DNA here is from genome assembly GCA_016783065.1 of Desulfobacteraceae bacterium. Classification (GTDB taxonomy): domain Bacteria; phylum Desulfobacterota; class DSM-4660; order Desulfatiglandales; family Desulfatiglandaceae; genus JABMQV01. The sequence goes on from JADHXI010000105.1 coordinate 1,224, forward strand.
CAGGAAAATCAAAGACCCATACCGCAATTGGAACAGCAGTTGAGCTCTCCAGATAACTGTACTGTTTAAATCCTTCGTGAAAGGCCTGTAGTTCATTATTTCTTAGGCCAGGATATTGGATCACAACCGAAAGCCCGATCTCCCACAATTCCATTATCGCCCCTTCACGATCTGGCACCGGCCCGGGAAATGGTTTCCCAACTGTAAATGCTGTAAAAGCTTTCTCTTGCATTATCTTATGTGGGCCTAACTTGCCTTATTGCCTTTTCGGGATACTTATTTGGTACACCTCATTTTGTCAAGGATTGTGGATGGTTATAGAGACTGGAAAATATTGAGGGACGAGGGATTTAAGAGACAAAGCATTTAAGATACCTAATTTTATAGTACATTATGGAGCTTTTCTGATGGGGATTCCATTCCCAATTCTAACAACATACATTCACGCAGTATTTCTTCATCCTTTGGTGGTAGCCTCATCAATTTAAAAAGCTTTTCTAGATTTAGGTCAAAATATTGAACACTATCTTTACATTCTTTCAAGGCATTAACAAAAGCTTCAATACGCCAGGATTTCTGGTCCTCGTCTGCAAGCGTCAATTCTTCTTCTTGACCTAATCCACTGAGGACATCAAAGCAGTACTGAAGCCATAACCTATGACGAATTTGAGGTGGAATAACATCAATAGGAGAAGTAATACCTTCGGGTAAGGATAGATCTTGGGCATGTTCTTGAAGACACTCCGCTATCCTCGGCCATTCTTCATGATAGATCTCATTATAAATTTCATATGTTTTGAAAGGGTTAAGTACCAACTTCGGAACAACTCTTTTGACAGTCTCATACCACGGCTCACTTGGGCGGGGAGAATCCCCAATGTAATGAATTGATTCATCCTCATCGTCTGAAAAGGATTCAAGGTCATCTAAAGATTCTTGCTGCTTTCTTGTTAGGGGCAATCCCTCTTCCTCACGAACAACGGCTTCCCATCGAAGAAAATATCCCTCTTCTATGCTAAACATCAAATTATCCAAACATTCTCCAAGACCCCACTCTGTATCTAAATCGTGGTCCTCAAGGAAATCGTATACAGGTACATGTCGCCTGTAAGCGGTTTTATGATGGGATGAATCTTTCATGTTTATCTCAGGGTCTCTCGTTGCCATCAAACTTACCACCGATGAATAATGATCCTAAATCAATTCAGCTCTTTTTCTTCTTGCGCAATTTCACCTTCACAGCTTTGGGAGCAGCTTTCGTCTCTGATTTCTTGACTTTCTGAGGCTTCTCTTGGCCCTCACTAATCCACTTATCAATAATCTCCTTGTCAAACCTCCAGCCCCCACCGACCCAAGTTGCAGGGAGCTTACCTTCCTCAGCATGTTTACATATCGTAATCTTGTGTAATCTCAAATAGTTTGCCACTTCCTTGGTGGTCATAATCTCTGCCATGATATCCCCCTTCACATATCTTTCAGGAAATCCCTGTGGTTAATCTCTGATACAAAAAGCTTATAAAATCAATAAAATGCTGTCAAGATTAAATGTCGGCATATCCATTGATTGTAAAGTGGTTCTTATCATTTTCCATGAAACTAATTTCCAAAGAAATAACCTCCCGCAAACCAGCTAAATGATTATCAGGAGTATATTTTCGAGTCCTTTCCAAGTGCTTTCATTTGTCCGCATGATCCAAGCCGACCACATTAATCCCTCTGGTTCATTGCATCTCCTTCCCTCTATTTCATGTTCTGTTTCTTCCAGGACTCAGATGAAATTTTTCAACCATGGCCCGCTTAGTTTGGGTTTCCCCACCAGCTGGGGCACGAATTTGTCGAAAACATAAATGAGGGGTATGCAAACGCCTAAGCTCGCTACGGTCATCAAACAGCCCACCCAGAAGACGGTCAGCCCGGAACCGGAAAGGGTATCCAAAACCCATTTTGCGACCCGGCCATTGATATAGTGATAGAAAATGCCGTTAAGGCACATGAGGATCAGGGTGTTTTGTCCCATCCAAACGATTGTCTTTTGCGAGGGTGTGATTTTGGCAAGAAAAAGTATCAAGAAAGATCCCGCAACCGCAGAAATAGGAAACCAGAAAAAATTTCCATGCGAGGCGCATATTATCACCACGGCTTTATAAATGCTTAAGTTGAAAGGCCCGGTGTTCAAATTGTATGTGAACAGGACAATAAGGAAAGTTATGATCACACCTGGCACCAATATCTTCAGCGACACCTTGTCCACGAGGAATCTCTTACGCCTCAAATAGACGCCCATCAAATAAAAGGCATACATGGTAATCGCCTCGTGGATGAAGAGATAATTCCATCCGATTACCCTTCCTTTCAACGGGTTAAATATATCCAATTTCAAATTCAGCCAGTATCCGACCACGTAAAATGCAACGGCACCGATCAAGATCTTTGAATTGGATTTTAAGAACCGGAACGCACCGTAATGGACAAGCTCAACGGAAAACAACATAAGAATAAACCAGGAAGGGATACAAAACGAGGGTAGCCCAAAGACGGTGTTAGCCAACCCTTTAATATACCCTTCAACGCTCGGCAGTTTAATGCCATAGAATTCCCCGGGAAAGAAGACGGGCAGCACCATGAATATCGCTGTAAAGAATATGAAGGGGAGAAGACGGGAAATAAAGCGGTGTTTTAAATATTTTCCGAAACGAAACTCGATATCACTTTCCCTGACCACATAGCCTGCCAAAACAAAAAAAACTACCATGTGAAATGAGTATATGAATTTGTATTGAGCAAAGCCGGCCGGATTTTTCAGCAGCATGAACCGCTCGATGAAATGGCCGTAAAAGACCAGCGCCATGGCGTAAAACCGCGCGACATCAATTACCCAAATTCTTCCTTTTCCTGATTCCGTTTCCATACTCATAAGCCAAATTTCTCCTCATAATAAAAGGGGTCAAATCTGCTCTTGCCTCATCTAAAAAAATTACAAAAGATGAAGAGCAAGTGACCCCTTTTACTTACCTACATACATGCCAATATCGTTCTTTTCACCAGTGTCTTTGAGATTTGAATCTTATGAGCATTCTTCATTAATGGGCAAGCATGCGTAACAGCTGCATTGGCAGCACATTCAGCAGTTGACTCATCTATGGGTTTCCCTATGATGGATTCCTCGGCTTCAATCACCCGGTATGGGATATTATATACGGCGTTCAAGCATATCCTGGCTGTCTTGACGACCCCTTCTTCTCTTTCTATGACTGTTGCGCAGTTTACAATCGGGAAGTCTATTGACTTCCGGGGCGCAAACTTGATGAACTTGCTCCTGGTTCCGTCCTTGGGTTTGGGTATTTGAATCTCAGTCACTATCTCATGGTCAGCCAAGACTGTTGTCTTGTCTACTCCTGCCTCGAAGAACTCTTTGGCTTCAACGACTCTCTCCGTGGTCTTTATTTTCGCATCTAAGGCGATTAGCGCTGGAGCTATGTCTGACGAGTTAACTGCCACACATCCACAATTAAAGCACCTGTTCGCCTCCATTTGAGTGTCACCCATGCCGAGATCAAGAACATCCTCAACATCCATGCTCTTCATTCTCTCTGATATGGAGCGTTCAGGTATCTTGACTCTACCCATCTTTTTAAGACAGGAGCTGTTGAATTCTTCTGGAAGGCTTAGGGTTTTCTCTTCCTTGTTTTGAGCTTCTGTTGCCTTACCCCTAAGATATCGGTCTATGGAGACCGCAGCCTTTCTGCCCGCGGCTATAGCTTCCACGACCGTTGCTTGACCTGTTACGAAATCTCCTCCCGCAAAAAGGTTCTTGCCCAGGCAATATTTGGACAGGTCAATTTTCAACTGGCCCGCTCCAGTTTCATCGAGGAATTCGGCAGGCATATATGACGTGTCCTGATCCGCGCCAATGGCCTTAATCACAACATCAAACTCGGTGGTGAACTCCGTATCTTCTATCGGTACGGGTCTGGGCCTCCCTGTATCATCCAGATCCCGAAGTTTCATCCTCACGCACCTAAGGACTGTTTTACCCTCCCTTTTGAATACCCCAACCGGTTGGGCCAGAAAGTCAAGTTTAAGGCCTTCTTCCTTGGCCTTTTCAATCTCCTCCCTCATGGCCGGCATCTCCGCCTCGCTGCGCCTGTAAACAATGACAGCTTCGGCTCCCATCCTCAACAGGACCCTTGCCACCTCCAGGCTGCTGTTTCCACCACCTATTACTGCCACTTGCCTGCCGGGAGCCTCTTTGGCCCCGCTATTGAAACCCTTGAGGAACTCCAGGCCGGAAATTATCAGCTTCTCGCCCTCTATTCCGAGGGTTCTCTCTCTCTGGGCCCCGCATGCAAGGAAAACCGCATCAAAACTCTCCATGAGTTCTTTTATTCTTGTATCTTTATCTACAGCAACCCCGAGCTTGAGTTGGATTCCCGAGCCCTCAAGAACATTGATCTGTTTTTTGACAATGGATTTGGGGAGTCTGTATGGCGCTATGCCATAGGTGAGCCACCCTCCAGGTTCCTCCATTTTCTCGAACACGGTTACGCGGTGGCCTGACCTTCTAAGGTAATATGCAGCAGAGAGTCCGGCCGGTCCTGAGCCAATAATCGCCACGCTCTTTTCAGATTCCACTTCAGGAGGTCTTATGAGTTGCCTTGCGTTCTCGACTATGTAATCACCCAAAAACCGTTCGATGGACCTTATGGAAATGGGTTCATCAAACTCGCCTCGATTACACTTCCTCTCGCAGAAATGAGGGCATACTCTCCCTGTTATGGCTGCAAGCGGGTTGAAATCGAGAAGTATTTTGGCCGCTTCAAGCAATTCGCCATCCCTGATCTTGCTCAAGTATGAGGCCGTATCCGTATCAGCCGGACAATTTGAGGAACAAGAGGGGGTGACGATTCTTACAGCGCCGAATATTGAATGAAGATCTCTGTTTTCACCGGCCACGGCGTAACATACCTTGCCCCCTTTTCTGAGGCAGGGGAACCTGTTGTCAGGGCTCCAGTAATACCAGCATCTGTTGCTCTGACAGATGTTCCCTCCTATGGTACCCATCTCCCTGATATGCGGTGAGGCTGCTCTTTGAGCCGCCTCTGCCAATGCCGTATACGTGGCTTTGACCGTTGGGTTTGTGGCTATGTCATGGAGCTTGCTCAGAGCACCGATCTTTAGCGTGTCGTTGTCTTCCCTGATATGGTCCAGATCCGGAATAGTCTTGATATTGACTATTGCTTCAGGGTATTTGTGGAGTATCTCGTCCTTCATCTGGCCGAGCAGGTCTGTGCCCCCGGCAATGGGCCTTGCTTTCCCCTTGCACTCCCGCAGGAATGAGACCGCCTCCTCAATCGTCGTTGCATTTATGTGTGCGAACTCCCTCATTTTAATCCCTTTCCTGACTTTTTCCCAACGCCTTGAGAACCTTGTCCGCCGTGATGGGATACTCATCAATCCATTCACCGATTGCGTTATAAACAGCAGGACCCAGAAGTGCGGGAACAACGGTGGCAATATCTTCGGCAACCCCAACGGCCCCATAGGGACCATGCCCCATCCCGGTTTCCTTGATAACGGTCTCTATAGGTCCGCAGTCAAGCATCGTGGCGTATTTGTAATCCAGAAGATTTCGGTTGAGAAGCACCCCGGTGTTCTCATCCCAAACCATCTCCTCGGTAAGGGCCCTGCCAACACCCATATATGTGCCACCGTACATTTGTCCCTCTACTGTCTCAGGAGACACAGCCTTGCCAACGTCATTGACGTTGACCACTTTTGTTACCTCAATCTCTCCGGTCCCGGTGTCGACCTCTACTTCCATGAAATGAGCCTGCCTGCACAAATGGGGACGTCCAGTTTCCAGCGCTCTGCCCCATAGTCCTTGATTATGCCAGGCCGAGGCGACAACAGGCGGCTTCGTCCATAAGGCAACAGAGGCCGACATGGGCATAGCCCTTGCGACAATTTCCACTATTGTCCTCTGCTCTTCAGGGGCTGCTTTCACATAGATTACGCTGTCCTTCATATCCAGTTCCTCAGCCGTTACTCCGTCAAATTTATCCGCGGCCAGCTCCAGGAGCATCTTCTTGGCCTTTTGTGAGGCTTTTCTGAGCACCTCTCCATTCGTGCAAAGGTTGGCCGAACCATCGGGCGACATGAGGGCATAACCATGGTCCAGGGTAAATGGTTTGATGTTAACGTCTTCGTATCGTACTCCCAACTCATCGGCAACAATCTGGCAATAAGTAGTCCAGGGATTGACGCCAATATCCGACTGCTGCCCTATGATGCTGACCGTTCCATCGTTTTCAATCATCACAGCGCCGGAGCCTGTTCCCCGGGTGTCATCCCACTCATGATTCCATGTAAAGGCCATGCCGTGCATCTTGCCATTGGGAAGCTTTTTTGTGCCCGGCGGGTGCCATTTCTCAGCCCAGCCGATGGCCTTTTTGCCGGCCCCTATGCATTCCCTGAGGCTGTCTCTATCTGGAAATCCATGCTCGCGCTTGTATTTCGAGAGCTCCGTTGTATCGTAGTCTTCGAACCCGTCGTTTTTCAACGCGACTTCCGTCGGGTCAAGCCCCAATTCAGCAGCCACGTGATCGAATACCAGAGTGAAGCAAAAAGTGTTTGGGAGCTGCTCACATCGACACCACCAGGCAGGCCCTTTACTCACATCCGCGGTTGATGTTTTACATAAAAGGTTGGAGATTTTGGTGTTCTCAACAAAGTGATCAATACCGGGTGTACCCATATACACAGCAAATACATTCTTCATTTGCACCGCTGTGATCGTCCCATCGTTCTTGGCACCCACCTTGAAATCGCCTACCATCATGTCACCCGATTCACCATAGAAATATTCCCTTCGATCATACAATAACTTCACGGGTCTTCCGGTTCTCCTTGCCAGCAAGGCAGCCAGGATGTTCATACCGTTTTCCGAGTTATTGGCTGGATTCCCTCTCCCCCCAAATGCACATCCCTGATATGGTGAATGCATGGTGATCTTGTTCATAGGCACCTTCAACCATTCGGACAGCAGCATTTTTGCATGATAGGGTTGCTGCTCATGGACCGACAGCTCCAGATTGTCCCCCCGCCATCTGACCACGACACTGGGTAGTTCTGCTCCAGCCCATAGATGTGCATTCCGTTTTGCTCTGAACTCAATTATTTTGTCGGCTTCCCTGAAACCCCTTTCTACGTCACCTTTTTCAATCGTCTCTCCCGGGCGCTCGATCAAATTATTGTCAGCCTCGGGGCGTAGTATGGGGGCATCCGGCTTTAATGCCTCCTCCTGGTCCAAAACAAATGGCAATTCCTCCCACTCGACCTTCAGGAGTCTCAGAGCTCTATGGGCTATATCTTCGCTATCAGCAGCCACCACGGCCCCGAGCGGTTGCCCTTCATACCATGCCTGGTCACCAAGGACAGGGTGTACTGGTTTTAGTGCCCATCCTGCCAATCTTGGAGCTACCCATTCCGGACCAAAATAACACCCATTGAGCATCCTATCCTTTACTTCCACGTCATCGTATCTGATTATAGCCCGCACACCCGGAAGAGCCTCGGCCTCACCTGTCTCCATTTTTTGAATTCTTGCGTGCGGGTAAGGGGACATCAGCACCCTTGCATACAGCATCCCTGGAAGCTGTATGTCCCTTGTATAGATTGCCTGCCCGCTCGCCTTCTCATACCCGTCCAAACGGTGTATGCCGCGCTTTCCTATCTCTCTGAAGGTAACCTTGGGGACATCCGCCCCGACTTGATATCTCCCTTCAGCCTCCAATTTCTTGTAATCTCCCAACACTTTGTTTGCCATTTTGTTTATCCTCCTCTGAGATTCTCAGCCGCCTCCAACACCGCCTTCAGATGCTGGGGATAGGTGCCGCACCGGCACAGGTTGCCCGCAAGGTTCTCTTTCACATCGATCTCGGTCGGATTGGGATTTCTGTCCAGCAATGCTTTTGCCGTCATTATAAAGCCGGGCGTGCAGTAACCGCACTGCATGCAGTGGTGCTTGACATAGGCATCAATGAGGGGATGGTTGGCTGTCGCGATTCCCTCGATGGTCTCTATGGTTTTCCCATCGCACTCCATGGCCAGGGTCATACATGAAAGGATTGGACTCCCGTCCATGATAACGGTACACGACCCGCATGCGCCCCGATCGCAGAACATCTTGGCCCCTGTCAGCCCCATCTTGTCGTGGAGAAGATAGTAAAGCGTCCAGTTCGGCTTAACCTGAAGCTCGTATGATTCTCCGTTCACCGTAATCTTAATCAACCCTTCAGGTGCCGGAAGGGGTTGTCCCTTGTGCTCAGCCATCATATGGCTCCTCAACTCTTTAACCGTATCGAAGGTGTTTGAGCAGTAAGGACAAGAACATCTGGATTTGTCATCTTTCACGTTTAAATACCTCCTTAACTGTTCGACTGATTAAGAAAGGGGGTCAAACCTGCTCTTGACTCTTGGTAAACAAGTAACAAGGTACCGCCTTAAAATTGAACAGATCTCAATAACAACGTCGAATTCAAATCTGCTCTTGCTTCATCTTAAAAAAGTAAAAAAGAGTCAAGAGGAAATTTGATCCCTTTTACGATTCCGTCATCATCCGCTATGCTAGAGGCGGTATCCTCTTCTTCTCCCAGGCCTCTCAGTATGTCATCCCTGATGTCTCGCATATTCACCCTGAGCGCCTATCTAAGACCGGGCCTTGCACCGCCTCCGAATCAATGCCCCTTTGTAGGAGCCACATGGGCAATAATTTTTCCTCAACTCTTTGGGCCACTTCAGGGGCTTTTTCCAAAAGATACTCCCCCAACGCCGGGCTAAGGTTAATGCTGCCGTAACTGCCGTCAAATACTATAACCTTATCGGTTTTTGATATCCGGAGGGCAAATTCCATGGCTGTTTGAAGACTTTCGGCCACAACCGAGTGTTTCAGGATTCGTTTGGCCAGCCCTCGGGCAAGGGCGGAGCCGGCCACGATGGTCGGATAGATGCGGGGCAGCTCTACAAATAGCTCCCGCCAGGCGTAGTTGATGACCAGGGCCTTGACGGCCGAATTCAGTTTTACATCCCCCTTCTCTTTTCGTATGGAACCAACCGAAAGATCCATAAAATCGATGGGGGCCTTGAACAGATTCCCCGAGGTCAGGCCACCTGCATGGAGGTACCACGGCCATCTCCCCGCATCCAGCACAGCCACGCACTCGTCGATTTCGGCAAAAATGCGCATGAGCTTGCCGTAGGAGTTCAGCGTATTCACCGTCAGCCTGCGGTTAAGTTGATGAAGATCATTGTCGGCATCCACACCGGTGATGCCCGCGGGTGAAGTTGTCAGGAAACAGGTGAAGGCGAATTTCTCTTGGACAAAGGGGGAATCAAATATGGCCCTGGGGACAATATTGCTGCTGCGATTACCGAAATTCATATGGTAGGCCGACCGGGTCTCGAACCGGGCGTAACTCATGGTAAACGGCTTGAGGGCTCGGTCAATCAAACGATGAAAATAGATCTCCCTCGGGTCGTCATTGTGGGCGTGGATAAACCAATCGGCGTCATAGACCCGGGCCAGACCGTAGAGTGTGCCGATTTCGGTCTTGATAGGGACCCCTCGATCAAAGGGGCCTGTCCCGCGGACTTGACCGCCGAAATGGGAATCGAGTTGGAAATAGGGGATTATCTCCCGGGCTTCGGTTATTCCTCCCCCTGCGCAGAATCTCAACCTGATGTTCTGACAGCCCGTTCGTTCCTGGACCACGTCTTTTATGGTTTTGAGCATTTGCGCGTAAGGCTTACCTTCCAGGATGTTGAAGGCATGCTCGGAACAAAGGATGTTGATTGAATCCTGGGCCTTAATCATACCCATATCCACAACGTCCAGGGCCTCTTTCGTGGCTTGCCGGACGACGGAAAGATCATCGCCCCGCAGATATATGGCCTGGGCGATGTCTTCAAAAAGCTGGCTCACCTTCAGGGAAACTATCCCCGGGAGGTCGGCCGCTCGCTGCCGTGGCAGCTCCGGGCCAAAGACGGAAGGCATGATCTCCGGCGGTTGAATGGCGGTTTCCAGCATGGTGTCTCCTCTAGGTCAACATCAAAATCAGGTTGTCCAACATGCTCTCATCATACAGTTTTTTGTCCTCTTCAAGGTAGTACTCGGGATATTTTTGGGAGACCGCCTCGGGGATATCCCATAAGTTGGCATCCACGTCATACCAACGATAACCCTTGGGGGGCGCTGTCTCCAGGCCGTGAGCCTTCAGCAATCTCAGAATCGGCGCCATGCACCACATCCCGCAAGAGGTGCGGATTCCGGTCATCAGGGTCACCTCTTCCGGTGTCTGCGCCCCTTTCAGAATCGCTGCGGCGACTTCCTTGGCCGGGGTTAAGGTGCATAGGCAGATTGGATCATCCGGGTCAAAACGCGCCCGATCGCACAGGGCCCGGAGCTCATCTTGATCCACATCCAGGGGGTCTACCCCCATGGTCAGGGGCCGCTCGCGAGGCACCATGCGGATGGCCCCCTCGTTGCACATATCCAGACATTCCAAGCAGGCCGCACATTTAGTCTCGTCCACTCGGGCCTTCCGGTTGACCACCTTGATTGCCCCGGTGGGGCAGACATTTTCACAGATTTTATCGCCAATGCACTTTGTCTCGTCCACTTTAGACAATAAATACACCTTTTTCATGATGGCTCGCTCCCAAGATGTTAATCAAAGCCTCTCTGCCGAAGCCATTTGGGCAAGAGTTCCTCATCAACCTTTCGGCTAACTTCCGGCACCTTTAGGACCAGGAATTCTGCCAAAGCGGGGCTGAGGTTTATGCTCCCAAAGCTGCCGTCAAACACTAGAATCTTGTCCGTCTCGGCGATATGCAGAGCGAAATTCGTGGCGGCCGCGAGGCCATAGTAACAGCCTCCTCCTGACAGATATCCGAGCAGTTACAGCAGGACACGCATTTCTTCGCATCCACAGCAGCCTTTTTCCCCTCTACTTGGATCGCCCCGGTGGGACAAACGGTTTCACACAGCTTGTCTCCAGTGCATTTTGATTTGTCCACCTGGGCCAAAAACTTCACAACTTTCATACCGAATGCCTTCTCCTGAACCCTGAACCTCTAAACCCTACAACTCCCTCACAAATGCGTCTGCAACCAATTCTTCACTTTCGCCCACATCGGTGGAGTAAACTCGTGTCCTATCCCTTCATGCACTACTAACTCTAGCTTGTCCGGGGCATCGTAGTAGTGCGTCTCCAGTTTACGATGAAACTGCACCACGCGTTCCAGGTTGAAGTGAACGTCCTTGCTCCCGACTTGTATCAGCAGTGCTCTTGGATAGAACCTGTCAACGTGCCGCGCCGGACTGTACTTCCTCGAGTAGCCCTCCAATGCCTCTTGCACCCCAGAACCATAAACCACTGCCATATCCTTTGGTATATCATCCCAGTACGGAGACGCGATCACCGGCGCAGCAACGCTGATACAGCTCTCTATGACCAGTGCTCGAAACGTGATGAAGCCTCCCATCGACACCCCGACCATCCCAATTCTATCACCATCAACTTCGTCCTGTGCCACGAAGAGATCGACTAGCGTTGGGATGTCGTCTGCCGTCTCCTTAATGAGCATACGCACCGCACATACATCCACCTTGCCCTCGACAAACGCCACCGATTCGAACGCTGCTCCTTTCCTCTCCCCGTGTCCCCTATTGTCCAGGGCGACAGCATAGTAGCCCAGACTCGCCAATTCCCTGAGATAGCCCGTCCACATGTCCTTTGACCCACTGAATGCGTGAGAGAGAACAACCAGGGGTTTTGGCTTATCGTCCTTCATGGAGCAGAATATGAAAGGAATCCCGTTCACGCTCCCCTTCTCGAGCCGTAGACTATCGCCTGCCACCGCTTGCATAACATCGCTTCCCATTGCAAGTGTCCTGTGCCGCCCAACGCAAGGCATAAGTGGCGGAAAACAAAATACAGGATATTACTCGAAAAACGTAAACGTGAAACAGCAAAAAAAGCTATAGATAAAAACAGTGCTGTTTTCCGTCCATCTTCATGCCATTGTTGTGTGCCGGGCTTGGCCCGGCTGCTATATGGTGCTGTGCGGAATTGTGACACAAGTGCCGGGCAAAGTCCAGACCCAGGCTGACGGAGCCGAAGGGTAGCCAGAGGCAAGGGTGTTACAGCAATGTTCGCCTGAAGGAAGCCGGAGGCAAAAGCGCGGGTCGACGTACAGGTATGCCCCGTACCCGGAAGGGTAGAGAGCAGGCAGATTTGAGGCGGGGCAGAGCCAGGACAAGTTCGCAACGCAGGACAAAGACCTATATCCGTCATATGGCCGAGTCACGTATATCTGACGATCGTGCGCTGAAAGTAGTCGGAACTTACCCCGGGAGGCCCGCTGCGTCTTGAAGGTCTCCTTGCTATAATATACCGGAATATGGGGGAAAGCGGTGAAACAAAATCCCTGGCGTGGGTGGGCACGGCGTCCGAAGAGAGGGCAAATCTGCTGTTGACTGTTATCTAGGAACACTTAAATCCTATCGGAGTAGTCTAGGAGGCTGTCCGAGAATGGCTATTTTTCCCAATCTCTGCGTCAAACTCAAATTATAATCCTCGAAATACTTTAATGTATTCCTGTGGTTATAATTTCAGCCTTCCTTGATCTTACTTTCCGCGCAAACGAAAGATGAGTTTTTCCGATTTTAATATTCGATAACCTTTTAAAATTTATGAAGATATTTAAAACACATCTTTGTCCAAATTTCACTATTTTGCAACTGTTTTTGAAAT
>JADHXI010000106.1 GCA_016783065.1 Desulfobacteraceae bacterium
GTCGTCCAGAAAACTCATCACTTCATCTTCAATAGCTTTCATCCCGTCGACATGGGTGAAAAACTTGAATGTCTTTTTTCTCTTGGATAGGATTGAGGCCCTCAGGTTTTCAAAGACAGTGAGTGAGGGACAGACATGGCTAATCTGAAATGATCTGTTTATGCCCATGCGGCCGATCTTATAATGGGGCAGCCTGGAGATATCTTGATTCTTAAAAAGAATTCTGCCGCTATCGAGCCGCAGATACCCCGTCAATAGATTGAAGAAGGTGGTTTTTCCAGCGCCATTTGGCCCTATGATAGAACTCATCTCCCCTTCCTCAAAATTCAAGCTTAGATCGTTGATGGCCCGCAATCCACCAAAAGATTTATTCAAATCTTGAACTTCCAGAATATTCATCGACTGCACCTGCCTTTGTTAAGGGCTTACGCAAAAATAACTTTACATTTTCGCATCCCATCTTCAGGTCATCTTAGGCCGCGCCTCAATCGCAAAATCCTCTAAATAGTACTACTATTTCTGTGGTTTCGCTCAATCGGTGCAGCCAAATCTGACCCAAATCTGGGCGCCAATTCTGCGAAGTTATTTTTGCGCAAGCCCTAACCGGTTTCCTTAGGACTCAAGAGCCTCTTAGGACTATCCACAGATCTGTTGGCCACTAATTCCATCACATAGTCTACCAGTCCTTTGCGAACCAGAAGTATTATCAAGACCAAGACCCCTCCGATAATGAGCCCCCAAAGATTGGTGTACATAGTTGAAAAGGCAATAAGTACTTTAAAAATGGCTGCCCCTATCAAAGGGCCTAAAAAGGAGTTCATGCCTCCTACAACGACCATAAAGATAGGTTCCGCCGACTTGGCCCAGTAACAAAAGTCCGGATAGGCTCCACTTATAGATAATGACATGAGGGCACCGGAAAGCCCTCCGAAAATCCCTGCCATGACAAAGACAATAAGCTGATAGCTCTTGACTCTTATGCCAAGAGAATAGGCCCGATCCGCGTTTTCACGAATCACCTTCAGGATTGCCCCAAAGGGGGAATCCACCACCAGTTTACAAATGATAAGGCTGGCCACTACGACGATTACCGTAAAGATGAAATAGGCCCTGGGGGTTGAGAGGAAAGGGGGCAGCGGTATTCCCCCGATCAGGCCCTGATCTCCGCCGGTCATGTTGGTCCATCGAATAACAATAATATAGATGATTTGATTAAAGGCGAGGGTGAGCATTGCAAAGTATATGCTTCCCAGCCTGATGCAAAAAGAGCCAATAATCAAGGCAGCGAGGGCGGAGAAGACGATAGTCGTTCCAAACGCAAACAGCACGGAAGAGGAATATTTCTGAAGGATGACGCCCGCGGTATAGGCCCCTACCCCAAAAAAGGCTGCATGTCCAAAGGACACCATTCCAGTATATCCAATGAGGAGGTTCAGGCTTGTGGCAAAAAGGCCCATAATGAGGATTTGTGTAAAGAGATTGATCAAAAACTTGGATGGATACACAAAAGACAATATTATTAGGGCGGCCCCAAAGATTGTTCCCCACAGGATTGTTCGTTTCATTTTGTCATTCTCTCCTACAACTCTGCCCTGCCAAAGAACCCTTGGGGGCGAACGATCAAAACAACGGCCATCAAGATAAAGATAAGGGCCTCTTCAACCAGCGGAAAACCGATTATCCCGAATGCCCTCATAAAGCCGATGAGGATGGCGGCAAGAAATGCCCCCGGGATGCTGCCCATTCCTCCCACCACAACCACGATAAAACAGTCTACAACCACATCTGACCCCATTCCCGGGAAAATAGACCGGATGGGTGCGGCGAGTGCCCCGCCAAGGCCTGCGAGCATGGCCCCGATGCCGAATACTCCCGCATAGATCAGCGTGGTGTTTTTTCCCAGGGCCATCACCATCTCACTGCTGTGGGCGGTGGCACGGATTAGCTTTCCGTACCTTGTCTTCCAGAGAAACATCCACAGCAATACGGCCACGATAATCCCCACAATAATAACAAAGATATAGTATGTGGGGATAAAACTGCCTGCCAGTTCGAGCGGAGGGCGCTGGAAGGCATCCGGGGCTCCCATGGTAATAAATTCATAACCCCAAACCAGTTTTGCAACATCGTCTAAGATGAGGATAAAGGCATAGGTGAGTAATAATTGGTATAAGATATGCACTGCGTAAATGCGCTTGAGGAAAACCCTTTCAAAAAATACCCCAAAAACCCCGATTCCAAAACAACCGAGTATTATGGCCAAGGGGAAGCTTGACGTCCCCACATAGAACGTGTAGGTCAGATAGGCCCCAAGCATGTATAACGAGCCGTGAGCAAAATTCATGACCCCTAATACGCCAAAAATGAGCGAAAGCCCCGAGGCAATGAGAAAAAGGAGCATGGCAAAGATCAAGGCGCTCGTGGTCTGGTTAATCAGA
Source organism: Desulfobacteraceae bacterium (assembly GCA_016783065.1). Classification (GTDB taxonomy): domain Bacteria; phylum Desulfobacterota; class DSM-4660; order Desulfatiglandales; family Desulfatiglandaceae; genus JABMQV01. The sequence goes on from JADHXI010000106.1 coordinate 2,439, forward strand.
CATCCGGGATCAACAAGGCATTCGATCAGGCTTGAGAGGTCCAATCGACTCCCTCCTATTCTTTGGTAGATGGTGCTTCAGAAGATATCTTCTGAAGCACCGCTTCTGTTAGAGCCAACCCTTCTTCTTCAGATATGCTGCTTCCTCTTTCAGAATTTCATTCCAGGGCATGTATGTCCTGTCGGTAACATAAGGCGGGTTGGAGGTGGTCTTGGCCCAGCCAATGGTATAGTAAATCATTTGATGATCTTTTGCCCGCATGGTCACAGTTTCCCTGGGAGGCTGAGCACACGGGGCCTTGATGGTGAGCCCTTCGAGGGCCTTGATAACCTTCTCGTTGTCCGTGGTGCCGGCCTTCTTAACAGCCGCCTCCAAAAACAGGACCGCTGTGTAAGACTGCCAGGACCAGTTTGACGGGTAGGTGCCGTATTTCTTCTTGAATTTTTCGCCAAAGGCACGGTTTGCCGGGGTTTCAGGTATTGTGGGGTTGTAGCGGCCCCCGGTATACATCCCGGCGGGAACGCCCTTTTTGAGGGCCCCCAGGACCAGAGGATCTGCAATGTTGATCCCAAAAAATTTCATCCGTTTGAATAGGCCATACAGGCTGGCCTGCTCCATGAAGGCCGTAATATCTCCACCCCAGAGGCAGGAGTAAACAGCATCCGGTTTGTCTTTCAGGATTTTGGTGATATGGGCCGTATAATCCGGTTCAAAAATCTTGGGCCATTGCTGTCCAACTATCTTAAAATCAGGATAGTTCTTCTTCAGGTACTCAAAAAAGAGAGTGGTGTTGTCATGGCCATAGGCGTAGTCCGGGGAAATGGAATACCATTTCTTGAGTCCGAACTCCCGGGACACCTTACCCGCGAAGAAGCCACCGACGATGCTGTCATGGATTGCCACACGAGCGGTTCTAAAGCTGTATGGGGTCCAAATCTTGGGGTCAGCGGTGTTGGCGGTAGTCTCGCTTGCCGTGATCATGGTGAGCTTTTTGAGGTCTCTTGAGACTTCCTTTACGGCAAAAGACTCCCGACTGCTGCTGCCGTCCATAATAAAGTCCACTTTATCTCTCACCACATAATCGCGAGCGATCCGCACGGCCTCTTCGATCTTGCCTGTGGAATCACGGGTGAGGAGCTTAAACTTCCTTCCAATGACGCCCCCCTTGGCGTTGATCTCATCGATCGCCAGCTGGGCTCCCTTTGCACCCTCTTCACCAAGCATGGCCACTCGGCCCGACATAATGGAAACAAAGCCGATCTTAATGGGTTCTGCACAAACCGGCCCGCTGAAAATCATGAATGAACAGACAAGGACAACCACCGCTAGAATGGTAAAGGGGTTGATTTTCCAACGACTTTTTAAAAGTAATACACTCATGGCAATCTCCTTTCTGATGCAAAAAGATTTGTTGGATCATTATGGGTCCTAAATCCCTTTCCGACCAGTTCATCACCTCCTTTCCGTCTCTTTGTATCTCCTATGATTTCGCGCGTGCAAAACCAGAAAATGCTTGCCCTTTGCCGCACCTGCCTCTCAGTTTCATTGTCTCGGGTTATTCATACCCGTAAGCCTTCCAGCCGCCCTCACAAGAAAATCCCGCGTCCACCGGAAGTGTCACGCCGGTGATAAATCGCGCCTTTTCCGAGCAAAGAAAAATGGCTGCATCAGCAATATCCGACGGCATAATAAACTTCTTCATGGGGATATGGCTCAGAATAGTATCGGGGTTTCGTAATCCTTTGTCAAACATCCCTTGGAGGAGGGGGGTCAGAATGTAACCCGGCGCAATAGCATTTACCCGAACACCCTTCTGGGCCCAATCCCGGGCCAGAATCCTGGTTAGCATTATCACAGCACTTTTTATGGGTGCGTAAACGGCCAAGGGAACGGGTACCAGTGCCGTGATAGAGGAAATGTTAACGATAACCCCAGATTTTCGCCCCACCATCTCTTTTCCAATCCGTCTCGAACAGATATAAACACCTTTGAGATCAACATCAGATACCTTGTCAAGGAACTCCAGCTCCAGATCCAGGATGGACACGGCAGGGTGGGTTATGCCCGCGTTGTTGATCAGGATGTCAATGTGTCCAAATCTCTCCAACGTCTGATCCGTGGCGCTATCAACGGCCGGGGCCTTGGAAACATCTGCTTCGCACACCAGGGTCTCTTGACCAAGGTTCTCTATCTCCGCAGCCGTTTCCTTGGCCGATTCTAGGTTGATGTCCCAAATTGCAACATGGGCTTGCTCTTTTGCCAAAGCCGTGGCGATCGCCTGACCAATACCCATACCGCCCCCTGTAACCACCGCAACCTTTTCTTTGAGTTCCATTATATTAGCCTCCCGTTTACTTAATCAGGGGTTAACCTACTTTAATAATTTCTTGAACCCAGCCAGAGAGTTTTGAGATTTGAGTCGGTTCTTAATCATCTCGGGCACCGTGGTGTCTGACCATTTCTTTCCGGCGCCCCCTAAACCTGCACTGGGAGTGTGGCTGATGTTTAGGTGAGCGTCTAACAGGATTGAAGGATTATGTAATGGACTGCGGGATGTATAGCCAAAGGAACTCGGGCTTGTCAATATGAAAGTGAGCAATCGTTCAACTTGCCCTCCTCGGAATTCTAAAGGCCGTAATATTACATTCAAAAAAACTTGACAAAGGGCCGCGCTTAAACAGAAATGGGGGGGTGGTTATTTGCATTTTCAGATGATTTATTCTAGCCTCAGATAGCGGGCATGACGATCCCAAAATCCGGAAAAAAGTCGGCAGAAGTGGCCTATTCATTTTTAGTGAAATCCCGGGATAGCAACAATACCGATTTCTGCATCAGTATGGCAGGACATTTCATGAATCCCGGTGAATTTTGATGCAACATCGGGGTAAACCCGAACGCAGGGGAGGTGGTCCTATGAACTGGAGTGAAGTCTTGGAAAGAAACGCCGACTGGTATCCTGAAAAAGAAGGCCTGGTTGGTCTGGGGAGTCGTACCACCTATAAGGAGCTTCAAGAAAGAACGAACAGTCTTGCCCAAGGGTTGATTGACCTGAGGCTGGGCAACGGTGATATTGTTGCTGTCCTCCTCTATAACTGTTGTGAATACCTTGAAATCACCTTTGCCGTGAACCAGATCGGCGCGGTCTGGCTTCCTTTGAATTTTCGTCTCGCCGGACAAGAATTCCAATACATTCTTGAAAACGCCGAGGCCAAGGCCCTTATCACAGAAGGGGAGTTCGTGCCCACGATTTCATCCTTGAGGGGAGACCTCCCAGATCTGAAACATACGCTTGTGCTGGGTGGTGATGCGCCCCATACCTGGATTGACTATGAAGGGCTCATTGAAAAAAACAGGGGGGCAACACCTCCACATGCCGAGGTGGGATTGGATGACCTTCACAGGCTTATGTATACCTCCGGCACAACAGCCCATCCCAAAGGGGTCATGCTCACTTACGGAAATCTCTACTGGAAAAATATTGGCCACGTTTTGACCTTTGGGATAACCGATGAGGACAGGACCCTGGTAGTAGGTCCCCTTTACCACGTTGGAGGGATGGATCTGCCCGGGACGGGGACCCTTTATTCGGGAGGGAGCCTGGTCATACTGAAGAAGTTTGATCCAGTAGAGGTCCTCAAGGCCATTGATGAAGAAAAGGTAACCAATCTCTGGCTTTCGCCGGCCATGACCATCATGTTGTTCAACGAACCCTCCTTTGATCAATACGATGTCTCTTCCGTGCGGTTTATCATCGATGGCGGGGAGAAGATGCCACAGGCCCTCATCGGTCAGTTTAGACAAAAATTCCCGAACGCATGGTTCGCTGATGCCTACGGTCTGACCGAGACGGTCTCCGGAGACACCTTTTTGGCGAAGGACAGGATGCTGAATAAGATCGGATCCGTGGGGAAGCCGGTTCCCCATCTCCGGGTGCGCGTTGTTGATGGTGAGGGTCGGGATTCAGCCCCCAATGAACTGGGAGAGATCTGCCTAAAGGGCCCCAAGGTCTTTAAAGGCTACTGGAAAAACCCCGAAGCCTCGGCAGAGGCCATAAAGGATGGCTGGTTTCATACCGGGGATATTGGCACTTTGGACCCAGAGGGCTATCTATACATTATGGACCGCAAGAAGGACATGATTATCAGCGGCGGAGAGAACATTGCATCCCCGGAAGTGGAGAGGGTCATCTACGAGCTTCCTGCTGTATTGGAAGCCGCCGTAATCGGTATTTCTCATCCAAAGTGGCTGGAAGTGCCAAAGGCCTATGTGGTGTTAAAGAAGGGGAAAAGCCTGTCTGAGGCGGAAATCGTTGCGCACTGCACGGCGAAAATGGCAAAATTTAAGGTACCAAAAGCGATAGCGTTTATGGATGAACTCCCGCGAAATCCCTCTGGAAAGGTGTTGAAAAGAGAGTTGCGTGCCATGCATATGGGGCAGACAAAAGAAGGATCGTAATAGAGTTTCTGGAGTGGGTGGATTGCGACCCGAACCCCACGGTACCCAAGTTTATTGAGAATTTACATTATTTCTCCCGAACTTATTGATAAGTTACGGGAAATACTTGAAAGGTAAAAAGAAAGGAGAAATAGATGGCATCAAAAAGCAAAGCCAGCAGGCTGGAACAGAAGGCGTACTGGGAGGAGAAATTGAACAAACGAGTGTCGTTTCTTACCGAAAAGGGACTTGAGCCGGGAAAGATAGCCAAGGATACGGGCGTCAGGAAGATCCGGGGCCAGATGAGAGGAACAGAGGCAAGGCTAAAGGTCATCTCGAATTTAGAGCGAAAGGCGGAAGCGATGGCAAGAATAAAGGCCGAGAAGATGGCCGAACCCAAAAAAGGAAAGGGCAAGGATGAGAAGGGACCTAAAGAGGACCTCGCTGTGAGCAAACGTCAGCAGAAAAAGAAAAAAAAGAAGGAGAGCAAGGCCAAGGAATCCTGAAGGAGACAGTAAAAGTTCTTGCAATTTCTTGATAAATTTGATACACATAAGCAATTTTTCTTTTGGCACTCCCAATCCTGTGTTGAAATCCCCGGATGATAGGGAAAATAGGGTCCCTGGGGGGTGCCTTGCAAAACAAAATAGCCAGGCATGGTTTTAAAGTCAAAGCAGCCTTGCCGATTTGATGCGAATATTGAGGTTCATATATGAAACGAACTATGCGGGCAGGTTTTGAGCTTTTAAGCAGGGCCCAGACAGATAAGAAAAGAGGACGCCAGACACATCCTTCTCCCCGAAAGGCCAAAAGAACTTCATTGCCCGGGGGCCCCCTTTTCACAATGGAGAGGCTCACAGAGGCAATCACCAAGGCACGGGAAGGTTTCTTATCCATTCAGAACCCAAAGGGTTACTGGGTGTTCGACCTGGAAGCGGACACCACCATACCTTCAGAATACGTATTGCTTCAGCGCTTTCTGGGCAGGGAGATCCGGCCGGAGCTCGGGAAGAGACTGGTCCGTTACCTTCGCAGCAGACAACTTGAGGACGGGGGGTGGCCTCTTTTTACGGGTGGCAAGGCGGACATGAGCGCAACGGTTAAGACCTATTTCGCCTTGAAGCTCCTTGGTGACCGGAAAGATGAAGATTACATGAACAAGGCTCGCCGACTGATCTTGAGCCTGGGCGGGGCAGCCAAAGTAAATGTCTTTACCCGCATCACTTTGGCCCTTTTTGGTCAGGTCCAATGGCATACCGCTCCTGCCATGCCCATTGAAATCATGCTCTTGCCCAGCTGGTTTTTCTTCAACCTCTATAAGGTCTCCTATTGGTCCCGGACTGTGATTGTGCCCTTGCTCATCCTCTATGCCAAGCGGTCCGTGTGCCGATTGGGTCCGGAGGAGGGTGTTGCCGAGTTATTCGTGACGTCTCCGGAAGAGCTGCGCCATTTGGACCGTTTTGTGCCGAAAAATTTACGGAAGAACGGGTTTATTCTTTTGGATCGACTCTTGAAGCTGGCGGACTCCCTTATGCCGGAAGGCTTACGGAGAGAGGCCTTGAAGAGGGCAGAGCAGTGGACCATTACGCGGATTCAGGGAGAGGGAGGTATGGGCGCCATATTCCCTGCCATGGCCAATGCGGTAATGGCCCTCCGGGTGCTTGGTTATCCCCATGACCATCCTGATGTCGTGAGAGGGATAAATGCCATCGAGGGTTTGGTTCTGGCCCATGAGGAGGAGGCCCTTTGTCAACCCTGCCTCTCCCCGATCTGGGATACATGCTTGAGTCTTTCCGCACTATTGGAATCCGGCCTGCCGGCAGAGCACAAGAACGTAACCGATGCTGTGGAGTGGCTATTCAAAAAACAGATCCTGGTGCCGGGAGACTGGTCCTATCATACGCCTGATCTGGAATCGGGGGGATGGGGTTTCCAGTTTGAAAATGCCTTTTATCCTGACGCGGACGACACCCCGATGGTCCTTATGGCCCTTTTGCGAGCGGGCACGCTGAATAAGGAAAAATACAGGGAACGGATCAGAAGGGCTGTGAATTGGATCATCGGCATGCAAAACTCAGATGGTGGCTGGGGCTCGTTTGACATTGACAACAACCACCTCTACCTCAATGAAATCCCTTTTGCCGACCACGGGGCCTTACTGGACCCGAGCACCTCCGATCTAACGGGGCGCTGTGTCGAGCTTTTCTCGATGCTCGGATATGATAGAGACTTTCCGCCCACTGCCAGGGCACTCAAATTCCTTCAAAGGGAACAGGAAGATTTTGGGGGTTGGTTCGGTCGCTGGGGGGTAAACTATATCTATGGCACGTGGTCAGTGCTCATGGGGCTAAAACGGGTGGATGAAGATATGTCCCAACCATATATTCGAAAGGCGGCTGAATGGCTGAAAACCTGCCAGAACGCTGACGGAGGGTGGGGCGAAACCTGTTACTCTTACAACGATCCTTGTCTTGCGGGAAAAGGGGAAAGCACGGCATCGCAGACCGCCTGGGCCCTCCTTGGACTCACGGCTGCCGAGGAAGTCCACAGTTCCTCGGTCCAGCGCGGTGTCCACTACCTTCTCAGTATCCAGAACTCCCGGGGGAAATGGGATGAAAGGGCCTTCACCGGCACAGGATTTCCCACAGTTTTTTATCTCCGTTACCATGGCTATGCACAGTATTTCCCCCTCTGGGCCCTGGCGCTGTACAGGAGACTCCGAACGGGCAAACGGAGCATCCAAGACCAAAACAGTCTGGAGAGCCCTGCTGATCTATCCTTTCCTGCCCTGAAATAACTCATGAAACCTGCCATGGGTCTGGTGGTTGCACTTCCGGCCGAGGCCCGTTTTTTGATAGGATGGGGACCCTGGGAACGCCGGGGGAGATTCATATCTCGACGTCTTTGCCTGGACGACGGCACCGATCTCCTTTGCGTACGCTCAGGCATGGGGACCCAAAACGCCTTTTCGGCTGCAAGGTGGCTGGTAAGTGAAGGTGTTTCGGCCCTGGCGGTTTTGGGAATTTCCGGAGGATTGGATCCCAGGTTGAAAACGGGGGATCTTATCGTCGGGAAAACGGTCCTTGACAAAGACGGCAAGGGGACCCGTTGCGTTTGGAAATCGAATTCGGGTCTTGTTGAATCGGCCTATAAAGCCTTAAAGGCGAAAGAGATGACTGCGCATATGGGCGCAGTCATCACCGCCGAGAGGGCGGTTCTGAGCGCAGAGAGGAAGCAATCAATTTACAGGGAGACCCATGCCCTGGCCGTTGATATGGAGAGTTCAGCCGTTGGCCAAACCGCAACAGATGCCGGGTTGGCCTTTTTTCTTCTGCGCGCAATCTGTGATACCTCTGATCAGAATATACCCGAAGAGTTGTTTTTGTGTTTAGACCCAAGCGGAAAAACCTGTTTTTCCCCCCTTATAAATAGCCTGTTACGCAGACCCTCTCTGATGGCTGAGCTGTTGCGTACAAGAAGTCGGTTTGTCACGGCCCTCAAAAGCCTCAGGCGTGGCTGGCGGATACAAGTGGATAATCACCTGCCGGCCTTGCTTGTCTCTCCGGACTCACGACTGATAACTGACTAGGAGGCGTTTACTTTGAAGCTACAATGTGAGCTCAAAATGACCCTCGGAGTCTGGCCATTATGGCCTTCAGGGGATTCTTGACCGAATCCATTACTGCAGCAGGCTCAAAGCCTGAATGTATCATACAGTTGGCGCAGCGGGGGTCCTTTCCCACCCCGTATCGCGTCCAGTCCGTCATCTCCATCAGTTCCTTGTACGTTGTCGCGTAACCGTCATTGAGCAGATAGCAAGGGCTTTGCCAACCAAAGACATTGTAGGTGGGGTTTCCCCAGGGCAGGCACTCGTAATCCTGATTGCCTGCCAGGAAATCCAAATAGAGGGAGCTATGGTTGAATCTCCAGTTCCTGTTTCTTCCAAGCAGAAACAGGTTTCGAAATAGTGTCTTGGTTCCGTTACGTCCCAGAAAATGCCCCTGGTCAGAGGCGGTCGCATAGCAAAATCCTGGCGAGATGGTCATGCCCTCCACCTCCAGGGAGGACAGGAAATCCAAAAGACGAGCTGCGTTCTCGGGCGGTTCGCCGTCAAAAAGGGTTGTGTTTGTGGTTACACGGAAGCCGTTTGAGACCAACAGGCGGATAGCCGTCACGGCCCTCTGGAAGGTGCCCTTACGGTTGACCCGCGCATCATGGAATTCCTGCAGGCCATCCAGGTGTATATTAAAGGTCAGATAAGGAGAGGGTTCAAAATCGCCGAGCCTTTCTTCCAGAAGCAGCGCATTTGTGCATAGATAGACAAATTTCTTACGAGCTGTAAGCTCGCGGGTGATAAGCTGGATATCTGGATGAAGCAATGGCTCTCCACCCGCAATGGAGACAACGGGTACGCCGCATTCATCGACTGCCACGGCACAGTCGTTGACACTCAATTGTTTGCTCAATACCTCGGAAGGATAGGCTATCTTTCCGCAACCTTTGCAGCGGAGGTTGCAGCGGAACAGGGGCTCCAGCATCAGCACTAACGGAAACCGTCCGTTGCCCGTAAGCTTTTGCCTGGTTATGTAGGCGCCGATTCGCGCCTTCTGAATCGCGGGTATGCTCAAGTGATCACTCTCAAGGTTCTTCCGTTAGTTTTGTTCACGGGATATTAGAGAAATGGGACGGATCTGTCAAGCCAGGAAACCTGTTTCAGAAAGAGTCCCCTTCGAAAAAATGCAATGATCTCAGTTGTCTTTTTCAAAGAGGGCCCTCTTTTCCGGAATAGGCCCTTCCTTTCCAGTGAAAGCCTTTTCCTTGCCATGATCCCATGGCAGATGACCATGTCATGGCGAGATAGAGGGTGCCTATCAGGGGCATACCTGCCGCCCACCAACCTGAGAGGCGATAGAATCTGAGAGTCGGATAGTAGCTCAGCGTCATTGCCGCCAGGGCAAGTGCAGAGAGGATCTTTGCCCATGGCGAGGGAAATAAGAATAGGCCCGCAACCGGGACCCAGAATGCTATGACCATCATTCCCGTGCATAGTAAAAGGAACAAGGTCGAGTAATTCAGTTGGGTAAAGGCCGTGCGTGCCACCATCTTCCAGATGGTCATGAGACGAGGGTATGATCGAAGACTTTGCACCGAATGGGTAAGCCCGATCCACGTCCTGTATCCTGAGGACTTTACCTTCTTTGCGAGGGCACAATCATCGATCAGGTGCCCCCCGAGTGTCTTGAAGCCTCCGATGATATCAAGGGCGGATTTTTCCATAAGGATGCATCCCCCGGCAGCAGCGGCGATTCCCGGAAAATCAGAGTTTGATAACCGGAAGGGATAGAGCAACCGAAAGAAGAAGATAAATGCGGGCATTAACAGCCGTTCCCAGAAAGTGATCATTCGTAAGGCTGCCATCAATGAGATAAACTGGATGTTATCTTGCCCCATTTTGCTCTGGAGTTTGAATAGAATTCCGGGCGCCAGCTCAATGTCGGCATCCATTAGCAGCAGCAGTGGCGTCTCAACGTACCCGACCCCCTGTTCGAGTGCCCAGAGCTTTCCGCTCCAGCCTTTTGGCGGGGGCTTGCCCGAAATGATGCGGAGATTCTTGCCGGCCACTCTTTCTGCTAACCGGGCAGTACCGTCTGTAGACTGGTCATCTATCAAGATGATATTCAGGTTGGTCCCTTGTGTCTTTAAACCCGAGAGGGAGGCTTCAATCACCCCTGCCTCATTCCGTGCGGGGATGAGAACCGTGATGTCGCTCAGCTCTTCCTTTTGCGGCGGAGCAGGGGGAGCATCCAGAAACGGGCGTGTATCCCAAGGCCGCCATGGAAGCAGCAAGATGGCCACCCAGACCGACGCCCCGGCTATGGCCAGATATGTCCAGTTCATTTGTGCATTCCCTATATCTTGCTGATTCTCAGCAGGACCTCTGGCAAAAGAAGTTATCTCGTGTCGCAGCTCCCGGAGTTCTCTTGCGCATAGATTCGTTGGGTTCTCTTGTGGTATTGTCCTGATTCAAGTCCGGTTCCATAAAGGTATTTCGAATTCACAAAAAAGGCAAATGTCAGAGATGTTAAACGACCCGGAATTTCGCCAATTGCTAGGCCACCTGGGCCTCCTGTGGAAGGGCTACCGCAGGGTCCGAAAAGGGGTAAAGAAACGGGTTCGCCGGCATATGCGGGCTTTGGGTTGTCCGGATGTTACGAGCTATCTCCAAAAATTGGATGAGCAGGAAGAGGTCAGGCTGGAGTGCGATCGATTGATGACCGTGCCTATCAGCCGTTTTTTTCGTGATCGGATGCTCTGGGAGATGGTTGAGCAAGAGATATTGCCCCAGCTTCTGAAAAAGTATTCTGCAGGAATCAGGGTTTGGTCTGCAGGGTGTGCGTCAGGAGAAGAGGTCTACAGCCTGAAAATCGTTTGGGAGCGTCTAGGCGGATCTCCCCGTCGCCAAAGGGACCTGGAGGTAACCGCCACCGACATGAACCCGATCAATCTGCAGAGGGCCAAAGCAGGCGTCTACCCGGCGAGCAGTCTCAAAGAGGTCCCCGAACAAGTAAAGGCCCAGTATTTTGTAAGTCAAGGAGGCAGCGGGCTTCATAGGATAAGGTCATTCCTCAAAAGGGGAATAATCTGGAAAAAACACAACCTGCTGTCTGATCCTCCTCCACGATCGTGCTTTCATATGATCTTCTTGAGAAACAATCTTCTGACTTACTACCAGGACAAACTGAAAAGGGAGGCATTGGGAAGAGTTTTGGGTTGCTTATGCAAGGATGGTGTTTTGATTGTAGGGTCGCATGAGGTGCTGCCCCTTGGCACCCACCAGCTTCTGCCTCTTGGTTCACTCCCCTATGTGTACCAAAAACGGTTCTAGTTTCGAGGTAATTGCTTGCGGAAAGGAAGAGAATGGTATCTCAATTGCTAGTGATTTTGGACGAAAGGAAAGAAGCTCAACAGTACCCTTACGTCTAATCATTTTTTATGTTGAGCTCAACATAAGGCGTGTTATGTGAAGTTCTATATTATGTGAAGTTGAACACCCCTATTTCCTCCCCGTTCCTCTATTTTCTTCACCTGTTTAGCAATTTACTACACATAATTGGGGCGCTTTGGCAAGCGAATTCAACCATTGTAAGATATTG
>JADHXI010000007.1 GCA_016783065.1 Desulfobacteraceae bacterium
TCTTGTTTTTGTGTGGGACTCTGCGAATATACATGACAGGAGATTAACAAAGCGATTGTCCCCTGTCAAGCACATTTTTAACTTTTTGACACTACAAACACCGTACGACAACCTAAGTAACTGATATCATTATATGCCGCATCTCAAATTATAGGAATTTAACACCTAGAATCAAAAATATCCACGAACTTGGGTTAACAAAATAGACCGACAAACAGAATTACGAATGCATAAATTACCCGGCATGAACAGAATTTCCATCACTTACGTACAACCCATTTGTATGATTCTAATAGATTGTCGGAGTGAAGCGACGATCCCGCTATGCTATGCGGGGTTGCGGCCGCCCTGAAAACTTGACCTAATCCCACCATCGCATAGATTTTGACGAACAAATTAGTTTAGCATTTTTTCTCGGTGAATGCATTAATAAAGTTGGGGACGAGCATAAAGAGGAAGCTGGGTGTTTTTTTTCTGGGATTATCGTCAAATTAAATACGGACTTGATGGACACGGGGCTGATGTCCTTTGAAATGGTAGACCACCACTTTAATGGTATTATAAAGGCTGACTTCTTATCAGAAAACGCGCTATTGCGGATAAACCGCCATAATTCAGTTGACATTACTGTGGGTTTTTGTTATTCTTCTTTTTGGTTCATGTCGGTGAGAAATCCACTGCTTATGATCCAAGGAGGAGATCGCATGATCGAGATCGAAGGCGACAAACGTTTTCTCTCTGGCTCCCAAGGGTTCATCCTGTTAAGGGATGATGACGAGATCACTGTTAAGCTGGCAATGTTGTTCGAGGGTGAGTGTGAAGGCATGGGAGCCGCTAAGGCGGCAAAGAAGTTCGGCTATACACGGCAACGTTACCACCAACTCCTTCAACAATTCAAGAGCCAAGGTGCAGAAGCTCTAAAGAGCAAGAAGCGCGGACCAAAAGGCAACTACAGAAGGACGGACGAAGTAATCCGGCAAATCATACGGCATCGGTTTCTTGATTCAAAGGCTTCTGCAGGAGTTATTGCTCAAAGACTTGTGCAGTGTGGGTATCCGATTGCGATCCGGAGCGTGGAGAGGGTCATCAGTGAATATGGCCTTCAAAAAAAACTCCACCTTTGCCAGCCAGGGAAAGGGCAAGTAGAGATTGAAGCGCACCGGACAAAAGAAAAGATACGACCGGAGCAGTGTGACCCCCAAAGTATTTAACGGGGTGTTCGACAGCTTTTGGCGAACAAGATATCCGGCACCGTGGTGGGTCTATGGTTGTTGGTGCCTGAATATCTGAGGCTGGGGGTTCTGGGATTTATTGGGTCTGTCCGGGTTTATCAAACGCAATTCCCTATAAAAATGGTATGTCACGCATCACAAATTGGCAGTTACCTGAGGAGGGCGTACGCCTAAAGGTAACACGGATGTATGATCTCAAGCTGGATTTCAGATTCAAGTAATCCCCCCTCCCCCAAAGGGCATCCTAAACGGATAAGAGAAGAGTGAGAGCCCGGGCATGTGAGGTACTGTAAAATAAACTCTGCCGTTAAAATGTCTGCGTCCGCGTGACCGTCAATGCGCCTCCCACTTTATGCTTCACAACCCATCTGGAAGTCACAGGCTCTGTAAGACACCTCTTGTCCGGGCTTCATGATCTTCACGCGGATGTGGGGAGCCATTTGCCCGCAAAGATCTCGAAAGGTTTCTCCTTCCTCCTGGCCGGCCGGAAAATGAATGGGAATCGCCATCTGCACCCCCAGCCACTGTGCGGCAAGCACCGCCTCAGAGGGAGACAATTCGGTGAAAAAACCTGGAAATCCTCCCACAGGGATGAGGCCGATATGAGGCCGGTAGAGTTGACCAAATAGCTGGAGATCGGAAAAAATGGAGGTGTCCCCCACCGCATAAATGCGGAGATGATCCCGGGTAGTGATCAAAAAACTCATGGCGATGGAGCAAAGATATCCATCCCTGGACCTAAAGAAAGAAAGGTGATCGGCTTTGAGCGATCGAATCTTCACATCGAGCACATCTACCTCTCCACCCCAGACCAAGAGCTGGCATTTTTCCTCCAGTACTCCCTTCGACACGGCATCGACCCTGACGTCGGGTCCGCTGATGAGGAGAGCGCCGGTCTTCTTCACCAGTTGGATTGCGTCTCCCATATGGTCGAAAGCGCCGTGGGTGACCAGGACGATATCCGCCCGGTCCACATCCTTGAGCTTTATCGGACACTCTGGATTGTCTTCAAGAAAGGGATCCAGATAGATCACGGTTCCCGATTCGGTCACAATTTTGAATATGGAATGACCCAGATACTGCAATTGCACCTTTTCCATCATAACCTCCGGATTTGGAACGGATTACGGGGCTAACCAGGGAATGAGGGCTTTTCTCATATGACTGTTGGCCCTGGCGAGCTCCGCCGGGAGCCTCTGCATTGAAGAAGAAGTGGCAGTAGCCTGTCGAAGCTCACCTTTGATCCGCTTCAATGGCGTCTGCGCACGAAAAGGCGCTCTTCACGGCGCTCCCGATTCCGGAACCCGTAAGATAGGTCGCGTCCCCTGCCAGATACAGTCCGGTCGCACCCGGTACCCGGAACCCTGGACGGAAGGGTCCGGTGAGGGAGGTCTGTGCCAGTGGAAGAATGGTGGGGTAAATCACTGGATGCAGCCAATCCGTCTTTTGATCGAAGTCGGGCCAGATTTCCCTTAGAATTGAAAGCAATTCCTTCTGGCGGCGTCCAGCAAGCGCCTGGTCTCCGTAAGGCATAGGACCATGAGAATCGATGAACGCCAGGTGGCACCCCTCCGGTGCAAGCTCCCGGTCTACAAAAGAAGGGACTGTGATCAAGCCATGCCAATCCATTCCGGCCCGATCAACGGTCCACTGAAAGAACCGGCTCGAAAATCCCTCAAAAAGGGATGCTTCCACCCCCGCCACGAGACCAACGTAATAGTAATTTTCAGCTGTGATGCGGGAAACCTTGTCGAGCAGTTCGTCCCCGATCATCTCAGAGGGCACGAACCTCGGCAACAGCGTCAGAGGAACGGTGAGCACGGCTAAAGGGGCCTGTATTTCCACTTCAGAGATAAAGGACGGCCGGACGATTTTGCCCTGGACGCCTTGCACGCGATCTCCCTGAAAAAGGATCCCTTGAACAGCGACTTCAGTGATAATTTCTCCCCCGTGCGCCCTTATAGCGCCTTCCAGTACATCCGGCAACGCCTTGATGCCATGGCGGGCAGGATAGGTAATAGTGGCTTCCGAGGTGAATGCATCATGAAGGGTTTCCAGGAAAGCCCCTGCGGATACCTTGTCCATCGGCTGTCCCGAAAACCCCGTAATCTTGTCAAAAAAAGCAACTAGCTCGCTGCTGTCGAAATGATCCAAAATCCACCGTTCTGCAGATTGGCCGTGCACCGTCTCAATTTCCTCTTTGTCCAGTTCCGCCACCATTGCGACCAATCGTTTAAAGTCATTGTACAACGCGTCCCCGAACCGTTCACGAGATGCAGCCCGCGTGTATGCACGCGTATCCAAGTCTAAGTGCATCAGTGAGGGCTTGATGGGGATGAGTTCCAAGGTTGCTTCCACTTCCTTGACGAGTCTTTCGATCCCACTCGATGTGTAACTGGCAATGGCATGGACACCGATATCCACAGTGTAGCCCCGGTAGGGGAAAGATGTGGACCTCCCGCCGAGGATCGATTCTTTTTCCAGCAGGACAACCCTGTATCCTTTCTTTGAAAGCAAGGCCGCTACTCCCAGCCCGCTGATCCCGCCGCCGATGACAATTGCGTCGTACCTCTGCATATGATACCTCCATTTCTTTTAGTCTCTCCGATCCCAGGCGTTTCCGATTCCCCTCTCCTTCAGCTTCACCTTCTGAATTTTCATGGCGCTGCTGGCCATGGGAAAGCCATCAACAAACTCGATGTACCGTGGAACCATGAACTTTGGCAGGTTCTCCTCGCAATAACGGATCAGGCCTTCCGGCGGAAGGGACGGCCCTTGATGGAGCTGAATGTAAAGCTTGACGTCCTCTTCACCGATATCCGAAGGGACCCCCACGGCAGCGCATTCAAACACCTGTGGGTGGGCACGAATACACCCTTCCAGTCTATCTACCGGAATAAATTCCCCTTTCACGCGGATGCTCTCTTCCATACGCCCAACAAAATAGAGGGAACCGTTTTCGTCCATATACCCTGTGTCACCGGAATGGAACCAGAAATTGCGGCACGCCGTTGCCGTCTTTTCTGCCATGTTATAATAGCCGCTGAATAGGGTGTGCGGAGTTTTGTCTCTGATCACAATCTCTCCCGGAGCGCCTGTGGGCACTGGATCATCATTTTCATCCAGGATGGCCATTTCCACATCGTCCCGGGGCTTTCCTGCCCATCGAGGGTCGTGCCGGGAATCGGGACCGAATGCACTCATGGTGCAGAAACCTCCTGCCTCCGTTGACCCGTACATGGCAAGACCCCGCTTCAATCCGAATCGTTTCACGAAAGGCAGGGCTCCTTCCCCCACCAGAAAAATGCCTGCCTTTGCCGGATGATCTCCATCGCCGGGGTGCGGTTTCTGCTTGAGAAGCATGTTCATGGGCGTGATGTGGAGCATCAGGATGGTGGCGCCATATTCGCGCACCCATTGCCAGTACCGAGAAACACTGAACCTCCTTTCGACCACCGCCGCCGAATCACCCATGAGGGCCGTAAAGATACCGATATAGACATTGCCATGATAGTTCGGCAGGCATGCCAGGACCCTGTCTTCGCGCGTGGCTTCCACGAGCCGGGAAATCCGCTCGGTTATGGAAAGGAGGTAGCGATGACTGGTGATGCAGGGCTTGGGCAACCCGGTGGTCCCTGATGTGAAAACAAACTGCAAGGGAGTCCTTCCCGGTAGTCCGGAATCCGCCGGGGAATCCGAACCGTTTGACAAGAGCTCTTCATAGGGGATTACGCCCGAGGCGTCCGTTATAGGTACTCCCTCGCCGTCATCGACGAGGACCTCTAGGATGTCCACATGGAGTTTTTCCCGGATTTTTTTGTAGGTCGGCCAGAGACTGGATCCGACGAGCACGGCCTTTACCTCGGAAATGCTGAGGGCATGTTGGAGCAGCTCCGCGTCGTACTGGGTGTTCACGAAAACGTTTACCGCCCCCAGCTTGGCGTTGGCAAAGTAGAGTAGCAGCCACTCGAAACAGTTGGGCATGAATCCTCCCACCCGGTCTTCCTTCCCGATGCCAAGACGGACAAGACCTTGCGCCACCTGATTGACTAGAGCATCGAATTCGCCATAGGTAAAGGGTTTTCCCTGGAACACGAGGAAAAGATCACGCTCTCTCTGCCTTGCCTTCTCTTCCAATAGCGATCGGACGTTCATTGATCTTTCTCCTCTAAGTGCTCGAAAAATTCATGTTCTCTCCTCAAATGAACCTCATCGGCCATGTGCTTCCCACAAGAGAGTGTGATAGCTTATGTTACCCGGGGCCAACGGCTCCGTCCCTTGTGTCCTCTGTGACACGGCGTGCTACCTTTAGAACTTACCAGCATGGAGGGGGGAAGCATTTTCCCAAATCCCGGCATAAGCCATTTCCCGTCCATTCCCAGCGATCATTTTCTAACTCTTTTAACCAAGAGCCTCTCTTACCCGAATCCTATGCTGAGAAAACAATACTTTCTCGCTGACCACTCTTTAGTTCACAACGCCCTTAAACCGCTTCTTATTTATCAAGATCTCTTCATCGACTCACCTGACTAAGTCGGACTTGAGAATATTCTTAGCCGATTCTGCCCTTAGACTTATTTTGGTTACATTACTTTTCAAGATCGACGCTGAAACCCTCTGCTGGTATTCCCGGGTCACGTATTTCCTTGAAACAAACTACTCTATCAAAAGTAAGCAGCGTCCCGCATAAGTTTATTTACATTCTCTTTTTCTGAAACTCAATCTCCAGATGCCTCGACCTTGCACCGCAGATAGTTTTTGTATTATGGCACCCCGCCCAACCCTCAAATATGGCAAACAGTAACCAAGAAAAGCATATTATCTGACATTGCTCCCAAAAGCTTTCATCGTTTCCAGAAAAATAGACTCCCTGATGGGACTACCTGAATATGAAATCAACTTCGGTATGACGACACGAGTAACCGGTATACCGATCTCCGGGTGAGTTAAGTCACTTACGATCATGTCGAGACCATTTCTCGACAACTTGGCAGAACATAGTTCTATGTCACTACTCACGTCCCCTGTTGATTGATTAGGAATATCCTCCAAACAAATTATATTCTCCTGCTTCCAACCTTCATGCACTATTAGCTTACCTCGGTCAAACTGCACATACGCCTTCTGTCTGGCCTTTTGCTGTTCCAGCTCTGTCAGTGCCCTGAGTAGTGCAACCTCTGGGTTGAGACTAGCTCCTGACCCGCCAAAATAACGCCGCTCGCCCCCTACTACATAGCATACAAATGCGCTAAATGCAGGAATGTCTAGGGTAAATTTTTTGTTTTCCACTTGAAAAGCAAATACGCTTTCCGCCGGCAGCACCTCACCAAGGAATTGTTGAATGTATACATTCTGGGTATTCGAGAAGTCGACCATTCGCATACTACCAAGATTGCCGAGATTAAATGAATAGTACTGTGCATCGCGCTCGACAACTTCCGCAGTACCCTGTAACACAGCCTCCTCTAATGAATTACCAGCGGCAAGGCCACCTGTATCGTTGAATGTGAAGGAAGATCGATGCTTTGATATGTACGGGTAATAAACCAATGCTGAGGGAAGCAAAGCCGCCGATTTGCTTACCAATGAATAACCCCAACTCCATTCATCACTTACCTCCTCAAGCCGGGGGAAACACCATTTGTTACTTTCCGCACAGCCAAAACACTTCAACGGTAAAGTGGGAAAGTTGAACTGAGATGGAACTACAGCTAAAGCGCCCACTTTGTCGTACGTTGCCTCAACAATATTGCTGTGCGAAAACCTTTGCCCAGAATATCTTTCTACTGCTTCCATCAGCGCGCTTGCTTGTGATTGTTCCAGGGTCATTCCTTTGCCAAAACACTCTTGAGGAGGGTTATCTAGAGACGTCGGCTGGGGAGCCCCATACCAAGCATGCCTGTGACATTTTGTTTTGACGGATGCCTCATTTACTCTGAAAATAGGCACACCGTCTGTAAACTCTGGGGGAATCTGCTCAAGCTTGGCGACGCCCAGTTTGGGAAGTACTTGCTTTACCCTCTCAATAGTCTCGCATGGAAAAGCGATGTGACTGCCTGTCTCCTTGTGAACTATTTTTCCGCTTGTCAATTCGAACTCTTTGCCGTTGGGTAACATAACTTTATTTGTCTCATTTTAAGCTTCTAACCCTGCGTCACATTCATAGCGGAAATTCCATTTTTTATTCCCAGGGTTTTTGCTTTCAGTTGGTCCCCTCATTGTCCTCTCGCCGAAATCTATGGCATAAGCAGGACACGCCTTGGCACAAAGGAAGCACTGCTCGCAAGACTCGGTTAGTCCGAAATCTATCAGTTTGTCAGCAATCAATGGCATATCTGTCAGAGCCTTGGCAGATGCGAATGCATGGCCCATATTCAGAGTCTATTAGCAAACTGTTTCTGCCGATCTGACCAAATCCAGCTCTTACCGCTAATGGTATGCTCCGTGCAGTATGAAATGCTATAGTCATTGCCGGCACCCCAAAGAGCATTTTATAAGAAACAGCTTTAAGGTGGTATCCAATGACCTAGAAACGAAAACACTATTCAAAGCAATTCAAGATTGACCCAGTTAAATTGGTTACCGAACAAGCCTATAAAGTATCAGAGGAAGCATGTAACCTCGGGTTCAACCACAGGTTTCTTAGGCGATGGAAAAGCCAGTTTGAAGACGATAGTACCTCGGCTTTTCCAAGCAAAGGCCTATGAACCCTAAGAAGAGCCACTGATAGTAATCACAAACTGCCGGTCGCTGCAAATCTTTTGAATCGTCAATTTGAATTTCAAGCGGCCCGATACTGTGGATACCGATATACCTATGTTATGGACTCTTCAGGACTGGTTATATCTGGCTGTTGTCCTAGAGTTGTGCTTACATAAAATAGTTGGCTGGGCTATGAGCGATCGGTTGAAAACCCCTGTAGACGAAGAACCCGCATCGATGGTTTACTGGCACCGAGAGCCCGAGAAGGGTATAATCCATCACTCCGATCGTGGAACTCAATATACCGGCAACAAATACCAAGGATTGTAAGAGCAATACGGTATGATTTGCAGCATGATCCGAAAGGACGACTGCTGGGACAATATCGTCGTGGAAGGTCCTTTTGACTCCCTTAAAACCAAATGGATCGCTGATATCATTTATAGAACAAGGGACGAAGCCAGAACTGATGAGATCAACTATATCGAAATGTTTTATAACAGTGACCGACTCCATTCGTTTTGGGGATACAAAAACCCAAATGCTTCTGAAAACAACTTTACTTTGGGAAAAGTTGCTTAACTGGGTGTCCGTTTTTACCTGACCAAATCAAGGAGCCTATTTTAGGAATTGCTTATATTAGCCTTCTGGCCACCATACATACCTATGATGGAACTTACAGCTTCTGCACCGATCATGAGAGCGTATCCTGAGTGCGATGCACCCTTAAAACATCATTTTCTTATGTTCTAAAGCATCCTGTTCGTCATTTTGCCCAGCCAATTCCGAGACCCCATTTCGCCTGAATCTCTCTCCCTGACGATTAAAACGCTGTTTTACTAGCCTCAAATCTTCTGCACAGAGTATCATCAATTTCATACATATCAGTGACAGAACCAGACATGTGAAAAGCCGTCCGTGGGATCATGGACCTTACCTTCCTTACTACTCGTTTACTGACTTTGACATTACTCGGTGCATATGCGGTACCATCCCGACTCACAGGTTTGGCGCCACCCTTCGTGATTGGTTCGTGTATGTGATAAAGGGTAGCACCAAACTTGCCATTTAAGCTTAAATTAACCTCTGCCCCACACAAGATCAATGAACTCGTCAAGCCCCAGCTTCTGCATTGTTGACCGTAACGGTTTTCCAGTCCTTCTGTGCCAACCGAGTTCCTCGTAGTAGTCTCTTACCCATCCTTCAATATACGGGGCAGGGCTCATACCTGCTGCAGGCCCCGCATCCGCTGGGGCAGGTTCAATCATCCTAGGCGACACGTTAATATCATCTTCTGGCGTAAGCCCGTAACGCATATTAATTATCCTCTCGAGAGTTACCACACGGTGGCCGACAGCTAGTGCCTCTTCCGGGCTAAAATCATCCCATCCAACAACAGCACCTAAGGCCCCCGTCGTAAATTTCAAGACGCCCGGAATCCCCCATGTCGCAAATACACAGGTTCCGAAACAATCCTCCCAAAACTTGAGCCGAGTCACCCTGGCTACTTGCTCGCCTTTTTGCCTTGGATCCAGTGGCCCTACTTTTTCTGGATAGCCTACATCAGCTTCAGGACACCAAATATCGGCAGCTAACGAATGCCATCCGGAACCTGACGAGATGAACTGTACAAGAAGTTCGCCCCATGCCCGCCTCCAATCATGGAGGTTTATACCTGAGCCTTTGACCTCAACTGCTGCATCTGGTATACCAAGACGCTGTGCCGCCACCTTGGGACCCTCCGTCAACATTTTGACAAACGTTCCCTCTTTGTTAGCGTACCTCCTCATAAGTTCTATTATCGCGTCTGTATTCCCCCAAGTCAATTCTAGGCCTTCTGTGTCTTCTTTCGTGAGGAGTCCTTTTTCATATGCCTCAAAAGCAACGGCCATTGCGCACCCTACAGTGCTGGTTTCTAAGCCAAGACGGTCAAAAAGATCTGTCAAGTACAGCGCCTCACCGGGATCGCCGCTGGCTCCGGCTCCCATGATTGCAGCAGCCCCTTCTATGTTCTCGCCTCCGCCAGACAGCGATGCTACATAGCCTTTCCACCTGCCTTCTAGCATTTCAATGTCATAGCAGCATGCCACCGGACACCTGAAGCACGGTCGAGGTTGGATCTTTTGGTTTTTCCACCCCTTACCAAACCCGGGAAGCTCGTTTCTAAGCCAGTTATTAGCGGAGACCCCCACAAGCTCCAGAACTCCCTCGTAGTCTACTTTCATATGTGAACCTTGTCCTACGATCGGGTACAACCCTTCCTTGCCCGCATGTTTATTCCACTCCTTGCTGATTGATCGAAGTTTTTCCGGGTCTCCAACCTTTATATCCCCTGTCCCTCTGACAGCTATTGCCTTCAATTTCTTGGAGCCCATTACTTGCCCTACGCCTGAATGACAGAATCCGTGATTCCTGTCATTCATAATAGTTGCCCCCGCAACCAAGTTTTCGCCCGCTGGGCCAATAGACGCTACGCTTGCTCCATCTGCTGCCCCGAGTTTCTTATTAATGCCCAAGTCCTCCTTGACAACCTCTTCCATTTCATGAGTATCCTTGCCTAAGAATTTCTCGGCATCTCTTATCTCAACTTTGTCATCATCAATCCACAGATAAACCCATTTATCTGAGGCCCCAGTCACTATTATGCCATCCCAGCCAGCCTTACCCAGGTATGGCCCAAACCATCCATGACTGTGCGCACGCCCAGCAGTGAATTTTGTATCTGCATTTAGCGTTGTAATGGTGCAGTTAGTAGGAGATGGGGTCCTTGTTCCAATGAGGGGACCATTCATAAAGATCAAAGGATTTTCCGGTTCCAATGGGTCGATACCATTTGGCAACTCCTTCATCAGGTACCATAGACCCAGACCAAGGTTGCCTACATACTTCCTCAATACAGTTTCATCTGGTAAGGGCTCGCTGCTTGTCTTCCCTTCGCTAAGGTCAATCCGAAGAATTTTCCCGTTATATCCGCCTTTTATCATTTTTTTCCTCCTTATAACATTTTGTTACTATTTTTTTGCTCGTCTAGTTCATTCCGTTATTCTGAAAGCATATCGGGGCGGGCTGAGCTACGATGGCATAAGCCTGCGGAGCCCGAAGCGGTCACGCAAGCGGGTGGCAGTGTCAGCTCCATCGAATGTTCGAAACGTCGCCTGCGGTGGCCTGAAGAATAGGCACTCCAGCGCAAGCCCAGCGCACCGCGTTCCTGGCGCGCAAAAGCAGTGCCGCGAACTGGCTCTTATCACCTCCTTTCTGTCAGAAGGCTTAAAATAGCTTAGCCTCCGAACATTACTCCAGGTAGCCATAGCGAAATTTGAGGGAAAAACATCAAAATGATCATCGTTACTATTTCCACCTGTAGAAACCACCAGATTCCACCGAAGATCTCTCCCATTGAGAAGTCTGGCACCACATTCTTAAGCATGTAAGCATTTAATCCTAAAGGTGGCGTAATCATCCCGATTTCGTTGGTTTTCACCACCAGAATCCCAAGCCAGATAGGGTTAATGCCCATTTCGATCAATGGGGGTACAATAATAGGTACGGTTAAAAACATCATGGAAAGAGGGTCAACTATGCATCCTAGGGCAATGAGTATCACCATGAACCCACCAACAAGAACATATGGCGGCAAATCAAGGCTGATTACGTAGTGTGAGATAGCTGCGGAAGCTCCGCTCAAGGCTAAGAACGATGCGAAAAGCATTGCTCCCACCAGAACAATGCAAACAACAGATGTCGTTCGCGCACTTCCTAGGAACGCTTCCCGTATCGATTTCGGACTGGTCCTCCCTTTACGCACCAATAGTAATATGAACGCACCCCCCGCCCCGACTGCACCGGCCTCTGTGGGAGTGAAAAATCCAGCAAAGAGTCCGCCGATAACCAAGACTACTAACGAAAAAATCCCCCATGTACCCTTAATAGCTCTGCCCCGCTCTCTCCAAGTAACATCAGGCAAGCGCGGTGCTAGGCTCGGATTCTTCAGCACCCTCAGGTACACCATTATACCGTAACATACGGCAGTCAGCAGGCCAGGCAATATACCAGCGATCAGGAGTCTAGCTACGGACAGATGGGCAAGAATGGCGAAAACGATGATGCTTAAGCTAGGAGGAATCATTGCCGCTAGTGTCCCAGCTGTTGCCACCGAGCCCGCAGCCAACTTGCGGTTTACGCCGTATCGCAACATCTCAGGTATCGCCACCTTGCCGAAAACGGCAGTCGCAGCCATGGTCTCTCCGCATGCAGCCGCAAATGCAGCATTTGCCATCGTGGTAGCTAAAACCAAGCCTCCTTTTAGACGTCCGAGCCATGCCCGGGCTGCTACGTAGAGCTCTTCCGTAATACCAGACTCGTAGGCAAGATGACCCATAAGTATAAAAAAGGGCAGGACAGTCAAGCTATAGGTCGAGCCAATATTGTATAATCTTGAGCCGAGCAAGCCTAAGGCCGAATCCAGACCGCGTATCTCAGCAATTCCAATGGTGCTGACCAAAAGAAAGATAAAGGCCACAGGCATCCTCATCAGTAGCAGCACGCCTAGCATTATTACCAGACAAGCGATGACCAACATGCTCATGTGTCGTGCCCTCCAGTTCCGCTGCCCGTTTCCCCACGGTTCGCAGTTTGCTCATAGAGGTCCCCTCTTATGAGCAGCGACGAAAACTGCACCAGGAACCGCAGAAAGAGCAACCCCATCCCTATGGGGACTGCCATCCGCCATGGCCAAGTCACCATACCCAATGAACCTAACAGTATGTCTCCCTCTAGGAAGTTGAACCACGTTGACAGTGCAGAGTAGCAGGTAATGATGCCAGTGATGACTACGCATAGTAGAAGGACTACACCCTCTACAAACTGCTTGGCCCTTTTCGGCAACCGCTGGTAGACGAATTCAACCGTGATATGATCATCTCGTCGCTGCGCGTAAGCAACACCGAAGAAGATAACGTAAACAAAGAGCAGCATTACAATCTCGTAGGATCCTGTTACCTGCGTAGATAAAGCGCGACGTGCCACCACTGCCGAGATGGTCAACAGCACCATTATCCCCACTGCGAATGCACAAAGGAGGGTCACCACTTCCTCCGTCTTTGCTTGAATCCTAGCTAAGCGTTTCCACATTTGGGCTACCTTTTTATGAGCGCCCACCTGAAGGTGGGCGGCTCAACTCTTTTGGGTGACCGGGAACACACAGTCGCACTGGTGCTTAGTCATACTTTCTAAGAAGGTTGAAATACTTGTCGAGCAACTCTTGTGCTGGGATCCCTTTCGCCTTCTGTTTTTGTACCCAACGATCCCAAACGACCTTAGCCCCTTTTTCCTTAATTATTTCTAGATCCTTTTTGCTAAACTCGACCTGCTTCATGCCATGCTTCTTTAAAAATTCCCAAGCTTTCTCCTCTTCAGCTCGGTACAACTCAATTTGCTTTTCCACCATTTCTTTGTTCAGGTCTGCCATCACACTTTTTACGTCTGGAGGCAGTTTATTCCACGTTTTGAGGTTCATGGTCAGAGTTAAAGGAAGGAAATAGAAGGTCCGAATCCTGACCCAGTAAGGAAAGATATCATATAGACCAAAGTCTCTCGCAGCAATCGGGGTGCCACAAGCGGCTGCATCGATGACGCCTCTTTCGGCAGCCGAGGGGACTTCCCCCCAAGGCACAGGGTATGTTGTAACTCCTACTTCCTTTAAGGCCTCAGCCGAACCACCGTGAGCACGAAGCTTTATCTTCTTAAGGTCATCGATGGTCCTGAGTGGGACACTAGAGAGTATCTCTTGTGGATCCCAGACGGTATGGAACATGAACTTTGAGTTTAACCTAGTAAACTGCTTTTCTACGGCTGGCTGCTGAAAAATCTCATTGCCAGCGAGGGCTTGTGCACGATAGGACGAGGTGGTAAATGGCAGGATAGTGACAGTTGCAGCTGAGTACAAGCCTGGATTATACACAGCACACGTCATCCCCAAGTCAAATACGCCTTCCTTGATGTTCTCTGGTTGAGCCAACAAATTTCCCAAGGTGCCGCCAAATATTCTGTCAAATTTGACCTTTCCTTTGGTGCGCTTCTCAACTTGGTCCATCCACAACTCACTAGCAGCCGATAGATAACACTTCGGAAACGGTGAGTGATACTTGAGAGTAATAGGTTTAGCCTCGGCAGACACCTCGCTTGCCCACATACCAATCAACACTAATGCCAGAATAACGCTAATTACCGTTGTCCATCCTTGCTTCTTTGCCATATTGAACCTCCTAACTATATAAAATGTTACAGAAATTTTGCCCAGGCCTTGACCGGGGCGACTCCAACCATTTGGCGACCACGAAAGGTTTCATCCGCTCATGTCGAAATCCTCCTTTCCCAAGGTTTTCTGCTTTGCGCGATAGGCTGGATTCCTATGGACACTTGTTTACCCCACGCAAAAGCACCTCATTTTGAGGTTTAAACTCTTGATCAGTCCGTAAGAAGTCAGGCCTTTTAAGTAATTGAAATAATTGCAAATAAGACTATTTTTTGCTTGCTTTTCGCTTTACATTTTGGTATAAGAAAAGCCAGATGTTAACCAAATTGTAGGTGAAAAGCATGATACATATTAAAAACCATAGACAGAAGGATCTTTTCGATCCATGGCGTTTTCTAAGTCCTAAACGTCGAGAGATGTTGAATCAGTCCTGGGCCGGTCTATTTCAAAAAGAACTCCTTTGTGAACTTCCCGTTGGCGAGGTGGCCTCGTTCTTCCACGATGATTTTGGCCGCCCCACAAAGGAACTGCACACGGTGCTTGGGGCTGTGATTCTTCAACAGACACTCGACTTGACGGATGATGAAACAGTGGATCAGTTAGCCTTTAACATCCAGTGGCATTATGCGCTGAATATCACCGAGGAATCGGATTCAGCGAAATATATGTGTCCAAAGACCTTATGGAATATGCGCAGTATAGTTGTTGATAATGATCTGGACGCAACTGTCTTCGACCGTATTACAAATAAACTGGCAAAGGTTTTCAAGGTCGATACCGACAACCAAAGGATTGATTCGGTTCATATTAAATCCAACATGCGGCGCTTGGGTAGAATTGGTATCTTCACCTCAAGCATCAGCAAGTTCTTGGTCAACCTAAAGCGGGGGCACAAAGAGTTATTCGACACGATGGATGAAGGCATCATTGATAAATATCTTTCTGAGAAATCCCTACAATGCTTTTCTATGGTAAAGCCTTCAGAATCAGCCAAAACGCTTAACTCGGTCAGCGCTGATCTTTTCAACCTGGTGGAACAGTTCAAAGATCACCCTGAAGTCAAGGCCATGCATAGCTATAAACTGCTTGAGCGGGTTTTGAAAGAACAATGTAACGTGTCAGATGATGGCAAGCTTGTTGAAGTAAAAAAGCCCAAAGAGATTCCTTCTGACTCTCTTCAAAACCCTTCAGATCCTGACGCAACATACAGCGGTCATAAGGGTCAGGGCTATCAGGTTCAGGTGATGGAGACCTACTGTAAGGATGAAGATGTTAAAGAAGAGAGCCTGAATCTGATTACTTATATTGAAGTGGAGCCTGCCCATGAAAGTGACGCGAATGCCCTGATCCCGGCGATAGAATCGAGTGAGGAACGTGGACTTGCCCCTGAAGAACTCCTGGCTGACACCCTTTATGGTAGTGATGAAAACTGTCAGAAGGCTGAAAAGCTGGGTGTAGAGGTTGTTTCCCCCGCCAAGAGCACCAAAGAAAAAGACGGCATCACTCTTTCGGATTTTGAAGTGTCTGAAAAAGGCGACGTTGTTTCTTGTCCCCAGGGTCATGTATCGGTTAGGACAAAAACGAAGAAAACCCGGCACACCGTCGCATTTGATTCTCAACACTGCAGCACCTGCCCCTTTGAGGAAATCTGCCTGGTAAAACAAGGGAAGAAGTATCACTATCTTCGTTACACGGATAAAGAGATGCGATTGGCAATACGAAGAGCCTACGAGCAAACTGAAGAATTCAAAGACCGCTACAGGTGGCGTTCAGGGTCTGAAGCTACCATGTCGGAGTACGACAGAAGAACCGGGGTCAAACATCTGAGAGTCAGAGGTTTTAAATCGGTTAGGTTCTGTGCCACCTTAAAAGCCGTCGGAGTGAACATCTTCAGGGCAACTGCCGTCCGAAAGGCGGTGACTAATGGAAAGCCAGGCCATGGAGGGGTTCTACCTGCTCTAATGCATGCTATTTATGTTGTCAAAGAGCGTTTTTTGAAGGCTTGGAGCCAATTGAGAAAAATTTTCACCTTATTTGACCGTCGCGATGGGCATCCCCTCATTATGGCCGCGTAAGGGATGTCTGACTTTTTACAGGACCTCAATAACTCGACTTTGGCCATTTTTCAATTTTATCTATCTTAGAACCTCAAGGGGTAGAGCTTTTTCACATTGAATTATTATATCATATCAGGTCAATTAGATCACTTCATTTATTTCTAACCTATTGTTTTAAAAGCCTTATTCTAAGGGAACTAAGATCGGTCAAGAATGGCCAAAATTGAGAATAATATAATATAAAAAAATGTCAAGACTTTTTTCACAGCAATTGCGATTCAGACACTATGGAGTTCCGAGGCCGGGTAAGAGCGGGGGTCGGGGTGGCTATAGTCACAGTCCAGCATGGAAAGAGAGTAAGTTTAGTCTCCTGCCAGAGACCTATCGTGGGAAGTGTATTTGTTGGGATGCTTAGGGCATTTTTGTGGGAGAGGAAATCCCCGAAAGGATGTTCGTTGGCTGGACTATATTGTTGAGAACCGGTGGGGAAGACAGATAAGGAGGCCCTTGATCATCGTTTCGGTCATGAACCTGTTATACACCACCAATCCGTCTTTGTGCAGGTTAGGGCAAAGGCTTTCTGCCAGCAACGAGAGCGAGAGCTTTGCGTCATTCCGGTGCCTGCCCTGGACTCCGATCCGGGGTTCGCCGGGATGACGTGACAGACCGGCTTTTCGGGCTTGCTGCCGACTCGATACTTGAGTAAGGCTCAAAACATGAATTCTTGGCCTAAACGGTGATCAAGGCCATAAGGGGTCATAAATGTGGCCGGGGGTCCGTCATGACACCCTTCATTTCCCGGCGGAGTCTCCTGCATTTATCAATTATTTTCTTGCGGGCTTTGTCCTCAAGGTTCGCTATGATGTAAGTGTATTCGATCGGAGTAAACAAACCGTAATAGTTTTCGAAGTAAACGATGATGTGGTTGTCCGAGGGTAATAACTGCTGACGAATATGAAGCAGTGTCTGATTGTTTAGTTCCTTTCGTCCCCGGCGGAGGAGATAGTGTTGAAGCAAATTATAGCTAAGCATGATAAAAATGACCTGGTTAACCACCATGGAAAAGGCGCGAGAGGTAAATTTAATCAGATCGATGAAGCACTTAAGTTGACGGTGTCGCTCTTCGATAGTTATTCGCAGATGGTATTCCTCAGATGCCTCGGAGGGATCCTCTACCTCTTTAGTGTCGATCAGGAGCCATATCTTCTGATGGCCATCAGCATAGGTCTCACGGTTGGCTACAACATTGAGCGGGACTGTGCACGAAGACCAGCTCTGAAACTCCCCGATAGTCGCCGTCTCCCTCTTTACGATGGTCTTCTCTGGCGGTAGGGATGGCTTTTGCGCTTTGAGTTGCTCAAGGGTTTCCTGTCGCTTTTTCTCCCGCTTGACGACGGCCTGGGGCCTTGGGCGGGGTGGATTTTGGGCCTCTACTACGGGCTCTTGTAAGCGAAGCCAGGTAACATCGGGCAATTTGAACAGGGCCATGGCATCTTCATGAATATCCATATTGCGACGAGCAGGAATAAGCACATCAATGCCATAGTCCTTCTTCCAGGTGGAGATTTTCCTACCATCCAGAAACCCTCGGTCTAAGATCAGCCTTTTCATCACCCCCTTACCCACCGTCTCCACAAACTCTCTCACCTGCTCATAAAGCACCGGAGACTCATGGACATTGCCAGGGAGAACCTTTACCGATACAAGAAAGAAAAAGTCCATAGTCCGATTCGTGTGCAGAAGCGACACCATCTTGTAGCACCGTCTCCACTGGCAACGGGTCTTTTTTCCATCGGTCATCTTTTTATATGCCTTTTCGCTGACCGGATGATCGTTCTCATCAAACTGAAGATTACCTATATCATACTTCTCCCGGAATCCTTTTATTAAAACAGAAGTTTACATCTGGCAGCCTTTTCCTGTTGGGTATCTGAAAAATTGCTCTTTGTGCTTGTAACCTTGTGCCTCATCGAACCCACACATACGATATGAAACCTTAAATCCAATTTTCACTAAGATTATTTCGTATACTAACTAACCTGCAATATACTTTGATTATCGATATCTGTTGGTCAGCTTTTTTTGTACCCAAAATGGATTTGATATCAATGAGATACATGAAACGAATTCAACTGATGCGGGTCCCTAGGGAATTCTACACCGGCTTCAATCCAGCTAATGATGCAATATAGCGTCCCTTTGAATGCCTATAATTATACCTGAAAATCGTATCAACCAGCCCAGTATGCAATTTACCGAATGTTTGGGCATACAATTTACTCAACCAACGATAATATGTTTCCATGCTTTTCATATTTTGAGGAAAAAGGATACTGATTAATTCATCGATATGGTCATCAGCATGGTCATCAAAGAAATTTGACAGATCCGGTTGTGGCCCCTTGAGTATTGGCCGATAACGCTGAACAAATACATAAGCCCCGGGAAGTGACCGTAAAAAGCGAAATCGCTTCAAATCATTTGCCAAAGTTGTGTTATAACCATACATGCAAATGAATTCGACATTATCGCTAGGGGCAAATCTTAGTTGTTCATATTTACGTCTAACCAGGTCTAACTTCTCTGTGTCATTAAGACTGAAATGATAAACTCGACGAGTAAACCTAACATTCGAGGACCGAATGCGCTTTAACAGATTTGCTTTTTCCTTGTCAATCAGACGAATATCAAGTGTTTGGTTGAAATTAACCTCGATACCTCGTTTCACCATCTCTTCCAGAAAAAAATTGGCGTTGGGATGAGAAAGAATATTGTCATCCAGTAAAATCAGCCTTTCCAATCCATTTTGTAGCAATATACCCAGATCACTGACCTGTTTTACGCTACCTTCTTTAACCGGTACTATACAAAAGGGGCATTCAAACGGACATCCCCGTGTGAGAAAACCGATTGCCCTGTCTTTAAGTTCAGGGTAGAGGCTGTAATCAGCCGGCAGTTTTTCTATCTTTTTAGGAAGACGGCGTTTGACATCGATACCTGAGCCCCCGACAATTAACCCGGTCCCATAATATTCACGCAGTTTCTTGACATGATATTTTGTCTTGGAATGAGAGAAAATACAGCTTGCATAAACTTCTTGCACCCCTTTTATCCGATCGTCCCTTCGAGCAAGGATTACCCGCTTCCCCTTCATCTTGAAATGAGTGCTGAGCTTCATCAAAGCCAAATTGGGTAACCGGCTGTCTATATCAATAAGAAGAATATCTTTCGAACTCAGCCGGGGCGCGGGTTTTTGTTTCGGTCGGTTGATTATCCCAGGGAGCTTTAGACGCCGCCTTCGAACAGCATTGGGGAAGGTCAGGTCTGCATTTTGTGAAAGAGTGATTACGAACTGAACATTGGGTAGCAGACGGTCCATAGCAGTAATCCAGCGTGGAAAAACTTTCGGGGTGCTAAATCGATCCGGTCGATCCAATAACATGACCCCTGGTTTATGAAGGGGATTTGCTATGTGGGGGGACGCATCATAAACGTGACGAACCGTATCGATGATTGGAACCACAGCCCGTTTTTGCCAGGGAAAAAGATTTTCCCACTCTTTTTCAAAATTTACTGTTCTTTCAAGCCATGGCTCGGTATTAATGGAAAGGTATTTCTTTAACAGAAGGGTGAGCAATTGGATAATCAATTTAGCAGGATAGCGGGACTTCAGAACCGCCTTATAATGAAGCCTAACCAGATAATCACAAGGATTAGTGACCTGTGCATTTGGGTTAAAGAGGGTGTGAAACCTAACCATACGATGAAAAGGATCGCTAAAATCAAAGTTATCCTTATCATTAAAGTGGTTTAATTGAGGGCCATATCCAAGAAGAAAATAGTTTAAATTACCGTTTCCCATCCTAGGTTTCCAAATTTTCAGCTTTTCGGGAAGGTAACGGTAATCCTTTTTCTTTATGGTCTCAGCCTTTGCAGGAAGGATTATTTTAATTCCATTCCCGGTAATTGCTGGCTGGTAGGGGTTTCTATCACCAGGCGCATGGCGGGCCAATATGAATTCGATTGCAAGCGGTTCAAAAGGATTGCGGAACAATTCCTCCAGCTTGCATGGGAGGTGGGAGACAAAATCAGTTCCCCCGCAGGCGACAGCCATAAGTCTAAGGAGTTCTTGGCCTTTTTTATCTGGGGGTAGCCGGGTCCATTTTCGAATCTTGTCGTGATCTTTATCAACGCAAAACTTCTCAGATCCATTAATCCTGGCATTTTTGTAAAATAGATTCAGGAGAAACATTCGTCTTTTCTTTTCTGGTTTGACATGGATCGTTTGATTTTTCAAGGAAACGCGATTATAATTCAACGTCTCGGAAATTCTACAACTTATTGAAATTATAGATATTTAATGAGGCTTAGTAGTCTTGCCTCAGACATGGAATAATGGAATGGTGGAATAATGGAATGATGTAAATCCGTCTTTTACCGAATGGATTAGATCCGAATTTCTCATTTCTTTCATGCTTCGTCAACTTGATTTTCCCAATAAACCATTCCTTCAATTCCCCAAAATCCATTATTCCAGTGTTCCATCATTCCAACATTCCAATTGGGGCGAAGCCCCTAAGTTCACCTTTTTGACTCGCATGTTTTTTTATTGTAGCCAAATAATATTTTCAATATTATTCGCCCTCAGGAGAAATGGTCAACCATTGGTGTCGAAAATGAAATCAGGGAGGGACGTTCGTGCAGAGCGTGCCTAAAATAGACTGCAAATGAAAGCGACCTTACAATATCTGCTATACTGTTCAAGAAAATGTTTTTGGGTTCCTGTATGGTTATGAGGCTGATTTTCAGGGGCTTTTCAATCGCAAATCGCAAAACGGCAATCGCAAATCCTATATCTGTTATGTTGATCAAGGTTTTGGTAGGGAGAACCAGCCATGAATGAAATTACTGAAATGCTCGGTATTCGCTACCCGGTGATTCAGGGTGCCATGAATCCGATTTCCAATCCAGAAATGGTCGCAGCAGTTTCCGAAGCCGGTGGTTTCGGCCTGCTGGCCACAGGTCTCAAGGAATTGGAAGCCGTCCGTCAGGAGATAAAAGCCGTCCAGCGACTCACGGACAAACCATTCGGCATTAACATCCAGACGTGGACCCCTGCCGCATTGAAGTTGGCCAAAATTTCCGCCGAAATGGCATTGTCGGCTGTTACTTTGTCGGCCGGCTCTCCTGTGGAGGTCTGTGACTATCTCAAGGACAAAGGCGTGAAATCCCTTGCTGTAGTTCCCAACGTTGCTAACGCTGTCAAATCCGAAAATGCCGGCGTTGATGCCATCATCGCCGAAGGCACAGAGTCCGGTGGAGTCCAAGGGCGTAACGGCGTTTCGACCCTGGTTCTGGTACCGATGGTAGTCGATGCGGTCAACGTCCCCGTTTTGGCTGCGGGCGGAATTGGGGACGCCCGCGGATTTCGGGCGGCATTGGCTTTGGGCGCCAAAGGAGTGCAGATCGGAACTCGGTTTATTGCCTCCCAAGAGTGTATTGCCCACCCCAACGTGAAGACAATCTTGTGCCAGGCCAAAGAAACCGAAACTGTTCTTTTTGCTCAAAGCCAGAGGACCTTGTCTCGCATCCTGCGAACGCCGCTGGTGGAAAAACTTCTCGCAGCCCCGGACAGGTTCGACCGTAAAACTATTATAGCCAACCAGGGTGAGGCCTGGTTCAACGGA
The DNA here is from genome assembly GCA_016783065.1 of Desulfobacteraceae bacterium. Taxonomy (GTDB): domain Bacteria; phylum Desulfobacterota; class DSM-4660; order Desulfatiglandales; family Desulfatiglandaceae; genus JABMQV01. Next base: position 21,932 of record JADHXI010000007.1, read on the forward strand.
AACCTCGACCTTGGGTTTGTCAGCTTCGGCCAGGTGGCAGGGCTGATAAAAGAAATCAAGTCGGTCAAAGCGATCATTGAGGAAATAGTAAGCTAACAATCAAGAGCAGGTGAATTCAAGGGATATCTGATACCATATATGTTATGGTTCCTTTCTCCTTGACTCACATTGGGAAGTTTTCTATAGCCCTTTCACGAAAATGGAGGTTCTGATGAACTCAACCAATAATCTTCTACATGCAACCATTGGGGGCTCGTGCCAGGAATCAGCGGCAAAGGAGGGACAGAATAATGATCGGTGGCTATATGGGCAAAATACTCGAAGTGGATCTTTCAACGGGCAGGATTTCGGAAAATGAACTTCCAGCGGAGGAGACACTCCGCAAATACCTTGGCTGTTTTGGTCTGGGGCTGCACTGGCTCTACGACAGATGTCCGCCTGGAACATCTGCTCATGATCCGGAAAATCCCTTGATTTTCTTGACGGGCCCGCTCACAGCTTCGGACGCACCGGGAGCAACCAACCTGACCCTTGTTACCAAGAATCCTGACACCGAGTTTACGGCTGGCCGATCCCATACCCATGGCTTCTTTGGTCCCAATCTCAAGTTTGCCGGATACGATGGTTTGATCGTCACTGGAAAATCTGAAAGACCCGTATTCCTCTGGATAAATGACGGCAAGACGGAAATCAGGGAGGCTGAAAAGATTTGGGGCCGGGACACCCATGAGACGGAAGACTTGGTCAAAAAAGAACTGGGGGAACCCAAAGCGAGTGTAGCGGCCATCGGACCGGCAGGTGAGAATCTGTGTGCCGGCGCACTCATCGAGAACGATTATAATCATTCCATGGCTCATGGGGGCTTGGGCGTGGTGATGGGATCAAAGAAACTGAAGGCCATCGCGGTGTACGGAAGCAAAGAAGTCCCGGTTGCCGACAAAGACCTGGCACGTGATATTGCCAAACAATGGCGAAAGTCACTTGACTACGGGCCGGATTCCCCATGGTCTCGTCTGGGGCGCGGCGGTGTTCCAAAAGGAGATTATAAGGGGATAAAGTCTATCTATGGTCTTTGCGTCCGTAATATGCAGACGACCGTCCTGGATGGATATGGTGACAGATGGTCAAAGCAAAAAATAACCCCTAAGCCGTGTTATCGGTGTCCCACTGCCTGCAGCTATGACTTGGAAATCCTCGAAGGCCCCCGCAAAGGCTACGTAGCTTCCCTCTGTGGAGGCGGCGAAAATGTGGAGGGCGCGTCATCCATACTCGGGATATCGGATCTCGGTGACGTATTCTATCTCACCGACCTTTTTGATCGGCTGGGTATAGAGGCAAGCACCGCAGGCTGTACGCTTGCTATGGCATTTGAAGCGTATCAGAAGGGTCTCATCACCAAGGAGGACACTGATGGGCTAGAGTTAAGGTGGGGGGACGCTGAAGTTGTCGAAAAGATGGTCAGGAAATACGTGGCAAGAGACGGTTTTGGTGACATCCTGGCCCGTGGACCCAAGGCAGCTGCCGAAATTATCGGTGGGGAGGCCCCTGATTTTGCTGTTCATATCAAGGGGTCGGGCATGAACCTTCACGACTGGAGAAGAGGCTGGGGGGTGCTGCTGGGACAAGTTGTCGGCTATGGTTCAGGTTGGCCGGCCCCTGGTGCTGACCTCACCCGGCCGGACCCGGACTCCGGATATCCTGAAAGAACACCCGGACTGGAACCCAGAAGCAAACCCTTGGAGGTCAGAAAGACCGGGATAACCAAATTCGCCAACGACAGTACCGGTGTCTGTTGGTTTAGTACGTGGGGAAACCCCCAGGGGCTCGAATTTGCAACCACCATGATTTCAGCGGTTACAGGTTGGGATTTCAGCCGGGAAGAGCTTCTTGAGTTTGGAGAAAGAATGCTCAATCTTGAGCGCGCCTTTGCTATAAGACACGGGCTGACACCGGAAGATGACTACAATGTATCCAAACGGCTCATTGAAGGGCAGAAGGATGGGCCATTTGCGGGGCGGCCTTTTGCTCCCTACCTGAAGGGCATGGTGAACGAATACTACCGACTTATGGGATGGGACGAAAAGACAGGCAAGCCCTGGCGGAACACTCTCAAGCGGGTGGGCCTTGAAGAGATAATCAAGGATATGTGGGGATAGCTGTTTCCAGGCGTGGGGGCGCAGAAGACAGACCCCTGTCCTTGACAGGATGACAGGATTGACGTGATTCTAGTTCTATACTGACATCATCTTTAACGATGATATCGGCCACGAATTCTCCTACGACTTCATCCTCATAATAAACTGTAATAGGTTTCTGTGCTTCCGTATCAAAGCCCGCCCTGACCTCCGACTCCTCGAGAGCCTACACCTCAGAGAGTGCGACTCGACTGAAATACACTGTTGGCACTTCAGTACGAAACTTCTCAAAAAGTCCGGGAGAACTAATAGAATTTTTGGAGTGGGGTTCGGGTGTTTCTTGAAGGCGCTCTCTCAAAGTGGATTTACTTCTCACTTTCGCAGTGGGTGATATTTGGGGTTTTCTCCCATGAGCCCTTATTGGCTTCTCCGTGCTTTCGGCAAAACCCCAAATATCAGCCACGCTACGACGACAGGTTTAGAGAGCGCCTGAGAGAAACAGCCGAACCTCACGGTGCCCGAACTTATTGAGAACTTACTTCAATACTTCGGAAGGAGGTTTGGGCCAGGGTTTGGATATTTTTTTGATTAACTGGATCTTTATCAAGTCTATCCTGTTATCCTGTCAAATATCTTGCTCCAGTGAGCTACCCGTTTCGGGCGGCGTGACGGGCTGCGAGATAGCCGAAGGTCATGCCAAGGGCCAGTTGCGCGCCAGCGCCGGGATACTCGCCGCCAAAGGGCGAGTGCATGTCGTTCCCGCAGGCGTAAAGACCGGGAATCGGGTGACCCTCCTGATCGACCACCTGGCCGTCGGGGGTGGTCATCAATCCCAGACTAGTCCCGAGCGGGGTCGGGTGTACGACAACCGCGCAGAAAGGCGGAGTCTTGACCTGCCCAAGGCAGGGGTTGGGCCCGTGGAGAGGATCGCCGTTGGCGCGGTCGTAGCTGTTTTCGCCTTTGCCGAACTCGTGATCGGTTCCGCTGCGCGCGTTCCGGTTATTTGCCCGTATTGTCTCGGCCAAACCGTCGGGATCGACGCCAATTGCGGCGGCCAGCCCCCCCAATGTATCGGCCGTCTCAAGATACCCGCGGTTGATAAAAGGGCGAAGGAACGGCGTACGGGGACGGATCATGCCCAGCCCGTACTTCCACACGAAGCGCCGGTCGCAGACGAGCGGGGTGGGGATGCAGGGTACGCGTCCATGCGCGCGAAACATGGCGCGCGTAAATTCGTGGTAGGAGACCGCCTCGTTGACGAACCTGCGACCTTGGACGTTGACTGCGATCAACCCTGGTTTGGCGCGGTCCAACACGATGTGGGGATAAACCGCCAGTGAACCGTCGGCGTGCGTGGCGACCGAACTGGGGAACCAGAGCCCGTTGTCTTCTCCCAGGGGCCCGAGTGCGGCCCCCACCCGTTGCGCCAGGGCGATGGTATCACCGGTGCACCCTTCAAACGCTGTGGTGTATTGGGGCGTGGGCTCCGGAAGGAAACGCCGCCGCCATTCGTGATTGGCGGGAAACCCGCCCCCGGCCAAAACGACACCCTGCCGGCCGGTAAACCGGTATTCGATTCCGTCTTGTTTTGCAGCCACCCCGCACACCCGTTCGTCCCGCGAGATCAAGCCGGTGACGGAGCACCCGAGGCGGACGGCGACGTTGCGGCCGAGCAGATTTTTGTAAAGCCGGGCCACGAGGGCGTTGCCCAACACCAGGCGGGTTCCGCGCCGGTGGCGAAGACGATCCCGGGCATAACGCGTCACCAACCGCACCCCCAGCGGCACTGCATCCCAGAATGCCCTGAATTTCAAGAGCCGGGCCACTTCCCCCCGGGTTACCATCATCCCGCCGAACAGCATCAGCTCAGGGAGGGGCCAGCCGATGTCATCGAAATGGCGGGCGAGGGTCCTGCCGTCGAAGGGCAGCGGTTCCAGGGGGCGCCAGCCTTGGGCTGCGCCCGGCAGTTCCTGCCGGTAGTCGGGTTGGCTGGGATACGGCCGAAAGTGGATGCCGGCGTGCCGTTCCAGGTACTGCAACATTTCGGTGCCGGCCGTGATAAACGTTTCCCGCAGCACTCGCGGCGCCTTCTCGCCCACGAGCGCATCCAGATAACGGCCAACAGCATGCGCGTCGTCGGTGATGCCATGGCGACGCAGGTAGGAGTTATTCGGAATCCAAACCGTCCCGGACGAACGCGCGCTTGTCCCACCCACCCGGGGGCTTTTCTCGATGAGCAGCGTCCGCTGACCCTCGATGGCCGCGACGAGCGCTGCCGTCAGCCCCCCAACCCCGCTGCCCAGCACAATGACGTCGTAGGTTTCTTCCCGGAGTCCGGCGGGTTGCCCCGGTTGCGCTGCAGTTTCGAGTGTGGTTTGCGTCACTGCTCGTCTCCTTTCATGGACCGGGTTCCGACTCCAGGGGTCATTCGTCGTCCGGCGGCGTCGTAACGACGAAGAAGGTGAGATCTCCGCAACCGGTGTTGTGGACCGCGTGTTCCACGCCGGGCGGGATGAAAACAAAATCCCCGGGGCGAACGACCGCTTTTTTGGCGTCCAGTTCCATCAGCCCCTCTCCTTCGATCACGTGGTAAATTTGTTCTTGCACCTTGTGCCGGTGAGGTTCCACATGGGACATGGGCTGGTAGGTCGAGATCCGGAAATCCACCAGCCGCGAACCCGCAGTTTCCGGCCTCACGAGCATCTTGGAGATCGCTCCAGGGGAATGCCCGGGCGGGTTTTCCCACAGCACTTCGGCCATGTTTCGCACCACTGCCTTTTTCTGGTTGGACGGACGTGTCATCTCAGTCTCCTCTCCTCTTTTTGATTGTTAGTATCGGTCTTGACGGGGAATCCCAAGGCGGCTGATACCATCCCTGTCGAGTTGAGCCGGCCGTTCTATCTCCAGGGTCGTTCCCCTGAAAAGGGACTGCAGATCCGATGGGGCGACCGGTCTCTGGCCTGAATAGAGGGAGTTGCTGTCCCGCCCGCCGTGACCGATCTGAATAACGGCCACCGCACCGGCCTCCCTGATGGCCCCGGCCAGCCGGACCAGGCCCTCCATCTGGCCATCATCCCAGATCCCGACATTGTTAGGGAGCCGTTTGCCCTCTACCGAGACGATGCTCAGTTCTACGATTATTGTCCCCACCCCGCCCCTTGCGCGAGTGGCGCAGAAGTCAACCAGCCGGTCTGTGACTGAACCGTCCGGCCCAGCCAGATTGGTGGTCATGGGCGGCATTACCAGGCGATTAGGGAGGATTAGAGACCCCATTTGCAGGGGTGAGAACAGTGGATCAAGAGACACTGTTTTCTCCTTGCTATTCACTTTCAGTATGGCTGGAATCAATCCTCCTGAATCAGTTCGGTCAGGACACCATGAGTGCTCTTGGGATTCAGAAAAGCCACCCTCTCATTTTCTCTTACTACTCGTGATTTTTTGTCAATCAGTTGGATGCCCTTAGTTCCCAATTCACTGAGGCATGCGTCAATATCTTCCACCTCAAAAGCGAGATGGTGAATACCCTCGCCCCTCTTCCCCAAAAACTTCCCTGCAGCACTCTCGTCATCCAGGGGTTGTATCAATTCAACCCTGAATTCTCCTAAAGGCAAAAAGGCGATCTTGGCCCTGGCATGGGGAGATTCATAAATCAGGCTGGGCTCAATTCCGTATATGCCCTGGTAAAGGGCAAGTGCCTGGTCAAGGTCTCGCACCACCATCCCTATATGGTGAAGTTTCTCTAACATCTCTTATTCCTCGCATTGAAAAGAAGTTTAAAGCGGAATAGTCCCATGTTTCTTTTTGGGTCTTATCTCTTTTTTCCCTCGCAGCCGCTCAAATGAGGTGATAAGAAAGGGGCGGATTTCCTTAGGCTCGATGATGGCATCCACCCATCCCTTCTCCGCCGCCACATAGGGCGTGGCAAATTGTTCTCGATAGAGCCGAATCTTTTCTTCCCTGACCGCCTCAGGATCGTCCGCCTTTTGAATTTCTTCCCTGAAAATGATATTTGCGGCGCCCTCCGGCCCCATAATAGCAATCTCCGCTGATGGCAGGACCGCTGTCACGTCTGTCCCGACGAGCTTGCTGACTGCCATTCCGGACATTGCTCCCCCATAGATCTTTCGCGTCACGACAGAAATCCGGGGCACTGTGGCCTCGCAATAGGCATACAGCATTTTTGCGCCGTGGCGAATGATGCCCTCGTATTCCTGCTGGGTCCCGGGGAGATACCCCGGGCAATCGACAAAATTCACGATGGGAATGCCGAAGGCATCACAAAATCGTATAAAACGAGCAGCCTTGACCGAGGCATTGATATCCAGACATCCCGCAAAAACTCGGGGTTGATTTGCAATCACCCCCACCGTGTAACCGTTCAACCTGGCAAAGCCAATGATAATATTCCTGGCAAAACCCTCCTGAACCTCAAAAAAGATTTGATCGTCCATCACCAAACCGATCAACGTCTTCATGTCATAGGCCTTTCTGGGATTTTCAGGAATCAGGGATTCAAGCGCCTCCTCGGTTCTGTCGATGGGATCATCGGTCGATTTGTAAGGGGGTGGCTCATTGCTGTTGGAGGGGAGATAGCTCAGAAGTGTTTTAGCCAGCTCAAGGCATTCCTTTTCTCCTTCAGTAGCAAAATGAGCAACCCCGCTCCGGGTGGAGTGAACCTTTGCTCCCCCCAGTTCTTCAGGAGTGACCCGTTCTCCCGTGACCTCCTTGATCACCTGGGGCCCCGTAATATGCATCCGACTGACGCCATCCACCATAAACACAAAGTCACTCAGGGCCGGAGAGTAGACCGCCCCCCCGGCGCAGGGACCAAGTATTATGGAAATCTGCGGCACGATCCCGGATGCCAGGGTATTCCTGAAAAAAATGGAACCATAGTGCCCCAGGCCCTCCTGAATGCGGGCACCCCCTGAATCTATGAGCCCGATGATGGGACTCCCCGTCTGTATGCCCTTGTCCATTACCCGGCAGATCTTGTGGGCGTGTTTTTCCCCAAGAGATCCCCCCATTACCGTAAAATCTTGGGCGAATACATATACCCTTCTCCCATCAACAAGACCGGAGCCCGTGACCACCCCATCCCCATAGAATTTTCTTGCATCTTTGGAAAAGGCGGTATCCTGAGGCACGATGAACATGCCTCCTTCGGAAAAAGTCCCGGGATCAAGCAGCAGGTCGAGCCGCTCGCGCGCGGTGAGTTTTCCACGTTCGTGCTGCTTCTGAATTCTCTTGGGCCCACCGCCCTGCCTGGCCTCTTCGGTTCTGGTTTTCAGAAGCTCTATCTTTTCTTTGTTTGTCACCACGTCACACCTCGAATTCAATGGGGGTATAAATCAAGGTTGTCGGTTATTAAAATATCCGTGGCAGTTCATGATATGCCAACAGACATGATACCGGAGTACTGGAGTATTGGAGTACTGGCTTGTTGGGTCCAAAAGCGGAAAGAGACGAGACCCAAACACCGTTCATATTTCCCTATTATTCCAATTATTCATCACCCCATCACTTCGATACTCAGGATACGACTAATCTCCACGTTTGATAAGAAATGGGTATTTATTGTTCACCAACAGCTGTGATTTGCCCCCGTTTTGGGTTTACTATTTTTACTTTCTCATTCAAATGGCTTCTCTGTGGAATTGAACAATATCGTTGACGGTGGAACTGGGTCTGAAGACCTCGGCGATTCCCATCTCTTTCAAGGGACCTACATCTCTCTTGGGAATGATCCCCCCCACCAGGACTTGTTTGTCCCTGATATCTCTCTGTTGCATCTTTTCCGTCAACTCCCGGCAGATGGAAAGATGACTTCCGGACAAGATGCTCAGCCCTATAACATCCACGGCTTCTTGCACGGCGGTTTCCAGGATAACGTCCACGCTCTGTCTGATTCCGGTATAGATCACCTCCATCCCGGCGTCACGCAGACCCCTGGATACGATCTTTGCTCCTTTATCGTGGCCGTCCAGACCGGGCTTTGCAATCAGAACTCTGATGGGCCTTTTGGACACCATAGTGCGCTCCTCCCTAAAAAATACTCATTTGTTTTGCCTCGCCGTAAATCGCCTTCATCTCGCCGACGATTTCTCCAACGGTTGCATCAGATTTCACCGCCTCGAGAATATAGGGCATGAGGTTCTCTTTTGCGTCCGCTGCCTTCTTGAGTGCTCCCAAGGCTCCCGCGAGCTTTTCCGGATTTCGTTCAGACTTAAAACGCTCCAGCTTTTCTATTTGCATCGAACGTGTTTTGGGATCCACTTCAAAGAACTCCAGTTCCCGGTCTTCTTCATCGATCTGAAACCGATTCACCCCCACCTTGACCATTTCTCCTGAGTCGAGCTTCTGCTGGACTTGGTAGGCCTGATCCGCCAACTTGCTCTGAATGGTTCCATCATCCACGCAACGCAGGATGCCCCCGAGTGCTTCGATTCTTTCCATTTCCTTGGATATTTCCTTTTCATAGAAATCGGTCAGGGACTCCACATAGTAGGAACCGCCCAAGGGGTCGACCACATCGGGGACACCAATTTCATGGCCGATAATCTGTTGGATTCGAAGGGAGGTCCGAATGGCTTCGTCCGTTGGGATGGCATATGCCTCGTCAAAGCAGGGAAGATTCATGGATTGGGACCCGGCAAGGGCGGCGGCGAGGGCATAGAAGGAGATTCGTGAAATGTTGTTCAGGGGTTGTTGTTCTGTCATACCTCCGCCCATCCCGCCGGTGGAGAACCTGAGGCGCATGGATTTTTTGTTTCCGGTTTTAAACCGCTTTTGTATGATTTTGGCCCATAATCGTCTGGCTGCCCTCAGCTTGGCAATTTCTTGGAAGAAGTTAAACTGTACACCCCCGCAGATTAAGTGAAAGGAGAGAAGCGGAGCAATATCATCAATATTATAACCCCGGTTTAACACCTCCTCGAGATAGGTAATCCCCGTCAGAAACGGATAGGCCACGCCCTGGGCGGGAGTCGCACCGCACTCACAGATATGGGTCCCGGAGACGCTCACGGTGTTGAACTTTGGAATGTGTTCAATACAATACTCAATGGTATCCCCGATCAATCGTATGGAAGGTTCGGGAGGAAAGATATAAGTTCCCCGGGCAATATATTCCTTGATAATATCATTTTGGATCGTCCCCCTTAATTTTCCGGGGTCGATCCCCTTCTTTTGAGCAGTGGCAATGTACATGGCCAGAATGATGCTTGCCGTAGCATTGATCGTAAAGGATGTGCTGATCTTGTCCAAGGGAATCCCCTCGAACATCTCCTCCATATCCTTTAGGGTATCAATGGCGACTCCCAGTTTGCCCACATCGTCTTTGGCGAGGTCGTCATCGGAATCGAGTCCCAGCTGTGTGGGGAGATCGAGGGCGAGACTGAGCCCGGTTTGCCCCTGATCGATCAGAAATTTGAAGCGACTGTTGGTATTTTCAGAGGTAGAGAACCCTGAATACTGTCGCATGGTCCAGAGCCTTCCGCGATACATCGAAGGATAAATACCTCGCGTATACGGAGGGCTTCCCGGTGCCCCCAGAGAAGCCTCATGGTCAAACCCGGTTACATCCTCCGGCGTATAAAAGAGTTTGACCTTGACCCCTGTATTGGTTTCCTTCCATTCGCTATCCATCTTCACAATGCCTTTCTTCCATTTTGTTTTCAAGCTGACCCAAATCTGGGCGCCAATTCTGCGAAGTTATTTTTGCGCAAGCCCTAAACAACTCCCTCCCGCCTCAGTTCTTCAATGTCTTCGGGCGAATAATTGAGCGTTTTTGTCAAGACCTCCTCGGTGTGTTGGCCCAACCGGGGAGGCGATTTAAAGGATTCCTGATCAATCTCAGACATCTTGATGGGGTTGCCAAGAATCTTTAGTTTTTTTCCATTTTCCATATCCATCTCGGGAACCATATTCCGGCTTAGTATCTGTGGGTCTGAGAGGGCCTTGTCCACCGTGTTGATGGGCCCGATGGCAACTTTCCCATCTAGTATCTCCAACCATTCCTCCCCGGTCTTTGTGGCAAATGCCTCCTGCAAGATATCATACAGCTCTTCCTTGTTTTTCAGCCGGCTTTCTCTGGAATTGAATTTTGGATCTGTACACATGTCAGGGTGCCCGATGCCTTTGGCCAGTTCGGCAAAAATCTTTTCCGTGTTGGCATCGATTACGATATCAAAGGTCTTGGTCTTGAAGGCCCCAATGGGATGGATTGATATGTGTCCCGACCCTACCGGTTTGGCTATTTCATTCCCGATAAGGTAATATTGACCCCTGTAGGCGAGGAGCGAGATCTGGCAGTCCAACAGGCTGATATCGATCTTCTGACCCCTTCCGGTGTGTTCCCTTTGATAGAGCGCAGACAGTATCCCGTTGGAGGCAAACAAACCGCCTGACAAATCACCCATGGGCGCTCCCATTCTAACGGGCATTCGTCCGGGTTCTCCGGTATAGCTCATAATGCCCCCCCCCGCCTGGATAATGAGGTCAAATGCAGGCCGGTCTTTGAGGGGACCGCTCCCACCGTACCCGGAGATAGAACAGCAGATAATGCGAGGATTTATCTCTTTCAGGGTATTATAATCGACGCCAAGCCTCTCGACGATCCCCGGTCTGAAGTTGTCAATCACCACATCCGATGTCTTCGCCAGCTCGTAAAAGATTTCCTTTCCTTTCGGACGCTTTAAGTCTAGGGCGATACTCTTTTTGTTCCGGTTCATGGCAATGAAATAGGCGCTTTCACCCTCGAAAAAGTAAGGTGGCACGCCTCGTGCTCCCTCCCCAACACCAGGCCTCTCGATCTTGATTACCTCTGCCCCTAAATCCCCCAGGAGCAAGGTGCAGTATGGTCCCGCCATGATTACCGAAAGATCAAGTATCCTCACGTTTTCCAAAGGTAAACTCATATAAATCCCCCTCTTGTGCCTCAAGGGCTCAACTCTATTCCCATTTGAGAAAGGTTTTCAATCTCATCTTCAAGATCCAATTCCTTGAGGCAGGCTATGGTGGGAATCCCGTTCCGGTCCCATTTCCTCAAGGGATAATATCTGTCTAACAATTCCTCCAAACGGACGGTGTTTCCTTTGGAGGGGCCCTCCGGGAGAGGCTCATGTAAACTTCGCCAGGGGAGGCTGTCGTCCGATCGGCCAAACCCTTCTCTGACATTAAAAAGCCGCTCCAGAGAAAAGATCCTCCGGGTAATCAGGTCTGCCTCATAATGCTCACCCGTGACGGCCTCCAGGATCTTCAAACGGGAAGAATCGTCTAGGCCGTATCGTGAAAAAGAGCAAATAACCAGGGAGTCTAGCAAACAGTAGCTATTTTGGTTCTTGTAAACCAGTTCGGGTTTCTCTTTGTTTGTTGTGAGGCCCAGGCCTTTTTCGCCTCCCAAGGTAGGCCCAGTTGAATGATTAGCGCCCGTCGGGGCTGTGGCATAAATAAGCCCCATACCCACCAGGGCTCTCGGATCGTAGGCGGCAAATCCCTTGCCTTTCGTGGACATGGCAAATCTGATGCTATCCTGACCAATCACATGGGCGGCTCGTTCGGCCCCACCACTCAAGAGGGCTCCAACACCTTTTTTTTGACCGATGGCCTCTATGGCCTCAATCAATGCATCATCATTCCCAAATCTGAGATCAATCCCCCCTGTGTCTCCCTTGGTCAGTATCCCTTTTTCAAAACACTCCATTGCAAAGCCAATAACATTGCCCGTTTCTATGGTGTCTATCCCATATAGGTTACAGAGGCTATTGGCCCTGGCCACGGTCTCGATGTTGATAATCCCGCAATTGGTACCTAACAATCCAATGGTCTCAAACTGAGGTCCCTGTAAAACGGTCCCCGCGTAAGGCCCGGTCTTGACCAAAGACAGCTTTCCGCAGGGCAAGGGACAACTGAAACAAGACTCATCATGCAGAACTAATTTTTCTCGGAATATCTCAGAATAAAGGTTCTCCGCCCCCTCCAGTTTCTCACCCGAGAAATTCCTCACTGGGATAATCCCCAGCTTGTTGGTGGTTTCCACGGTCATTGTGGTGCCTTTCCAGACCCGCTCCGGAACCCCCGGGTGAGATTTGACTGCGGCATAGCTCTCCCGCAAAAGCTCCAGAAATGTCTCTTTGTTCGGGACGCTGACACCTTGTTGGCCGCTGACCACAATGGCCTTTAACCGCTTTGCGCCTAATACCGCACCGGTTCCCCCTCCGCCGGCTGATCTCCCCCAATCATTGAACACCGAAGCAAACAAAACCTGCTGTTCACCTGCAGGACCAATGGTCAGGCTCTTTGATCCTCTAAGATCCTTCCGCAGGGTTTCCTCGGTATCCCAGGTTGTCTTCCCCCAGAGATTGTCCGCATCTCTGATTTCCGCTGAACCATTTTCCAGGCAAAGGTAAACAGGTTTATCTGCCTTCCCCTCTACCACAATCCCATCAAATCCGGCGTATTTCAGCCGGGCACTGAATTCACCGCCAGACAGGCTCCTTGTATAGGTCCCTGTCAATGGAGATTTGGTAGCGACAACATATCGCGAGGAAAACGGGACTGCGGTTCCGTTTATGGGTCCGGTCAATACATATATATTATTATCCGGTCCCAATGGGTCCGCACCCGGTTTGAGCTCATCATACATCATCCTGGATGCAAACCCCCGTCCCCCGATATACTCCAGAGCCATTTCACGCGTAACAGGCACGACCCTGGTGGTCTTCTTCGTCAGGTTAGCCCTCAATATCTTCCCGCAATAGCCGTTCACGACTGCCATCCCCCCCTAATCGTCCTCCAGGCTGAGGGCATCGCGTGGACAAAAAGATACACAGAGAGGCCCTCCTCCACAGAGATCGCACTTTTGAACCGTTTCCTTTTCTTCATTTAGGAGAATCATGTCAAAGGGACATTCTTCCACGCAAAGTCCACAACCCACACATTCGTCATCCTTCACCAACAACCCTTTTGTCTTTGAATCTCTGACAATGGCGTCCTCAGGGCATATTTGCGCGCAGGGAGCCGGATCGCACTGCTCGCAGACATGTGGAACGTCTATCTGATCAGGCAACGTATCCGGTCCTATGGAACGATTGATTTCTATCCGGATTCTCGCCATGGAAGGGTTGAATTCGCCTTCATGCCAAAAGCTACAGATGAGTTCACAGATTTTGCAGCCGCTACAAACAACCGGGTTTGCCACAAGCCTTGCCATTTGTTTGATCCTCCCGTTGAAAACTAGGCCCCAGCTATGCCCAGACCTATTGCACACACACGTTCTTTCATAACCTCATATTCTCTTCCCGGGCCCTGAGAACACCAACGATCCCCTCTTTCCCTTTTCTTATGTGACCTTGCAGACGTTCGATGAGCCTCCTCTTGTTCCCCTCTAAGAAAAGATTGAGTATCTTATAGTGCTCTTCGCTGGCTTCCTGGCCTCGCTGGGGATGAAGTTCCACCACCTTTCGCTTGTAGTTAACCTTTTCAAATATGTTTTCAAGCTTGGTGCTCAGAAGGGAATTATTTGCCAGCTTTGCCAGGTCCACATGAAATTCCTGATCAAGCATCAACCGGTTTCTATAAGGTTCTTCATGCGCATATTTATAATAGAGATCCATTGTCTGTTCAAGCTCAGTTCTAAAAGCCTCCGTGATTTCCAGGCCCTCTTTAAGTGTTTTCGTTGCAGCGAATACCTCAAGGGCTTCCCTGACCTCATAGAGATCCTCTAATTCCCCGATACTCAGATCGCTTACAAAATACCCACGGTTCTTTATCTGAAAAATAAATCCCTCTTCCATCAACCGGTTCAATGCTTCACGGATCGGCGTCGTACTCACCCCGATCTCTTTTCGCAGGTATTCATGGTCGAGTCGCTGACCCGGTTTGATCTTGTAAGTGAGAATGAATTCTCTGATCCGATTGTAGGCTTCACGTCTTTTGTCTTTAATCACTTTTTTCATAAACGTCCAATCCGGGCCTTCGGCAGCATTCGTTAAGAAAATAGAATTTTATTTTATATTTTGTCAAATAAAAAATAAAATCAGTCGGGGCAGTTTGGCTTGTCATCGTAGTTTCTCAATATGTTCAGGGGAAATAATAGAATTTCTGGAGTGGGGTTCGGGTGTTTCTTGAAGGCGCTCTCTCAAAGTGAATCTACTTCTCACTTTCGCAGTGGCTGATATTTGGGGTTTTCTCACATGAACCCTTATTGGTTTCTCCGTGGTTTCGGCAAAACCCCAAATATCAGCCACGCTGCGACTACAGGTTTAGAGAGCGCCTGAAAGAAATGGCCGAACCCCACGGTACACGAGTTTATTGAGAACTTACTTGTCATCTTATAAAATGTAGATATAGTAAACTGCCATGGAAAGGGGGATAAGACCATGAAGAAAGTCGGATTTATAGGCCTTGGCGCCATGGGAAGACCCATGGCAACAAATTTACTCAAGAAGGGCTATCAATTAACTCTCTTTGATTTGATATTTCGGGAGGGAGATGAAGAGTACTGGCGTCGGTTGGGCGGAGACATTGGGAAATCGTCAAAAGACGTGGCCCAAGGTGCGGATGTCATCATCACCGTATTACCAAGCTCTGAAAATGTGAAGGATGCAGTTCTTGGTGAGTCTGGCGTCATTCACGGGGTGGAAAAGGGATCCATCGTGATAGACATGAGTACCATAGATCCCATCACGACAAAGGAGGTCGGGGCAGCACTGGAGGAGAAGGGTGTTGACATGATCGATGCTCCGGTGGCCAGAACCGTCAAAGCTGCAGAACAAGGAACCCTGGCGATTTTTATTGGCGGTAAAAAGGAAATTTTCGAGAAGTGCAGGGATCTCCTTGCTGCCATGGGCTCGGATCTCTTCTACATTGGTGAGTTGGGCACGGGTGAGCTCGTCAAAATCATCAATAACCAAATCCTCGCCGGGACTGTGGCCCTTTTGTCCGAAGCACTTGTCATGGGCGTCAAAGGCGGCGTAGCTCCCGATACCTTGCTGGAGGCGTTGGGAAACGGATCGGCCAACAGTTTTGCCCTCCAGAATCACATCAAGAACGCGGTAATGGAAGGAAAATTTGAAGAAGGGGTCTTTTCTGTCGAATACATGCTGAAAGACATAGGCTTTGCACTAAAGACCGGTGCCTCTTTGAATGTCCCCCTCTTTTTCACAGGACTCACCTCACAATTTTATCAGCAGGGCATTGCGGCAGGTGTGGGGAAACAATATCATCCGGCGGTCATCAGGCCTCTTGAAGAAATGACCGGGGTGAAAGTCAGATCTAAGGGGTAGGTTTGTTTTCCGGTGATCTTCTGTTCTTGGATTGTGATACGTGTACTCCAACAAGCCACGCCACCGAGATCACCAGATAAAGTTGGCCCACAACGGCCTCAAGAGCCGAAAAACTGCTCGCTACGCTGGTCAAGGGCGTCACGTCTCCATACCCCAGTGTGGTGATCGTGACAAGGCTGTAATAAAGAAAAACGTATCTGCTGTCCCGCAGTTGACCTTCAGGCATGGCGAATGATCCGGGGTGAAGTGTCTCTATGATCTCATAGACAGTCAACCACGTCATTGCCATGAGGAGGTAAACCACGGCCGCCCCAACGATCATGTCCGCAGTAACATGGTCCTGTTGAGAGATAAAGGCCAAAATGTTAATGGCGATAAAGACAAAAAACACCGCGCCCAAAAAACTACTCACCAGAGAAAAGGCAATGCTGTCCGTAAAATACGTCGCCCATGTAAACCCGAGCGCTGGCAAGGCCAGAAATGAGGCAATGAACGTATGACGCCTTTCCTGACTAATGGCATAAATGGCAGATATGAAAATGGCGGTGAGGAAAACACTGAAGAGTATTTGGAGGTAGGCGAAACCTTCAACAAATGGACCTATGACAAGCATCGCCAAAAGAGAAACAAACAGGTAACGAAATCGATTCTTAAAACAGACCTGTGTAAAGGGAATGCAAGTCTTTTCGTCCATAAAAACCCTGTGCCTCATGGGGAAAGATCATGGACCGCAGGCTCGGGCACCTTTTTTTTTCTTTTGTGCCCCAGTTGACTATCAGTGCTTGGGATTAAATGTGATATTCGCATTCACAAATTGAGACCTTTGCAAAACGCCCCCTTTTGGCCAATCTCGGCGCTTGCCCCGTAGCTCCGGAAGATGGTACTGGGGTCAGGCTCAAATTTCAATCCTCGAAATATTCAATATATTCCTGTGGTTGAAATTCTCGCCTTCCTTGACCTTGACCAAAATTGAACGTTTTTCAAAGGTCTCAAATTGAACCCAATAGTTTTTCAACCCGCTCAGGCGGCCTCATCTGAGGCAAGAGATTCGCGGCAACGGGAGCCGGTAGGACCATTTTCTGGCGACGAACAAATCGTTGACATACGACCGCAGCCCAACCCTTTTGACAATGGCAGACCTATCCAAGCCGTCGAAATCCTACATTAAAAAGACAAGAGTGTCAAACAGGTGTGAGGAGGTGAGAGGGCTCACTCTCTAAGAATCGCTCTCTGCACCTTCTTTGGCCTTTTTCTTGTTATCTTTGTCTTGCATCAACCAAATCTTAACTGAGTACATTATAAATCGTGCCTCGCTTGACAATCTATTATATTTAAACAACATAAAAGTTTTTCCAGTTGATATGTTGCCCCAAGTATAGCTTTCAAAATATTCGCTATATTGTTTGCCATTGCCAAATCTTGCGACCGCTTCCTCTTTAAGTGCGATACAATTTGAATCCTCTTTAGCCTTTATTGATACAGAACAAAATTTGTCCTGCCAAAAAAAATAATAAATTCCTTTCAGTTCAGCATTTCCTATTTGTAATTTGTCATTGTGTCTTGCGTATATTACCACATCTCCTTGTACCGCGTATTTTATCATATTTCTTAATGTTTCTATTTTTGTTCCCCATTTAATACCCCTAAAACCATCGGGTTCATTTTGAAAGGCAAATGAATTGATAGAAAATGTTCCTATGGCTAGAATGAGTAAAAAGCTGATAATTCTTTTCATGCACTTTCTCCTTTGGGGTTCTTATCTGAAAACCCACAAAGCCAAGGCGCAGGGATGCCAAGTGCATTTAGCGAGCAACGCCCCAGCTAAGGTGCCGAAAAAATTGACACTACCAATCATCGAGGTGCGTTTTGTGCGACGTGCGGACAGGCACAGGTTTAACCATCCCTTTGTTCAAATCCTTTTTTGTAATCCATCCGCCACCTAAGGCTTTGTATAACTTCACGTACCCGTTCAGATATTGCTGTTTTAATTCCGAAAGTTCCAGTTCAGCAGAGAACAAGGCCCGCTCGGTTTCTAAAACCTCGAGATAGGTGCTGACCCCCTTGTCATATCTCAACTTTGCCAATCGATAGGCATTTTTGGCAGCCTTCTCTTTTTTTTCTACTGCAGCCATTTGCTTTTTGTAGGTATCGATTTCAATCAGCGCATCTTCAACCTCTCTAAATGCCGTCAATACGGTATTCTCGTAAAAATGAAGGACCTCTTTGGTCTTGGCTTCCTCAATTTCAACGCGCCGTATATTCTTATAAAACTCAAATATCGGCCCGAACAGACCTCCACTGACCGACCAGGCGCCTCCCTGGGAGGTTATCCCCCCTAGTTGACTGGTCGCTAAGCCCAGGAGTCCGGTCAGGGAAATGGCCGGAAAACGCATGGCTTGGGCTACGCCGATATTCGCAGTCTGGGCCTCTAATAAATACATGGCCTGAACAATGTCCGGGCGCCGTTCAAGGATGTTGGAAGGCAAACCAGCGGGAATCTCCGGGGGTGCGGTTTCAAGGTTCAGACCTTTGCCTGTCTTGATGGCCCCTGGAAGTTTGCCTAATAAGATACTCAACGCATTTTCCGTCATGGCAACGGACCGCTCATACTGGGGGATGGCCGCCGCAGCAATTTCTTTCTGGATCTGGGCCTGATTCACATCCAATTCTTGAATAATCCCCCGATTGAAACGTTTTTGAATGATATCCAGGCTTTCCTGCCGCGACTTAAGGGTATCTTTGGATATCTTGACCCGCTGGTGGTAGTCTAACAGTAAATAATAGGCGCCAACCACTTCCGAAATGAGACCGATTTGGACGGTCCTGAGCGCATATTCAGAGGCCATTAATTCCGCCCTGGCTGCTTCGGTGGCCCTGCGGAACTTGCCCCAGAAATCAATCTCCCAACTCAGGGCAGGTGCCACATAATAATTGTAATTCCGGGTGTCGGACCTGGCTCCTCCGGAAAAATTCCCTGTGCCGGCGCCTCCTTGGATATTGATCGAGGGATACTGATCAGCCTGGGTGTATCCCAGCCCAGCGCGTGCCTGTTCCATACGGCTGGCCGCAATTTTCAGATTCTGGTTATTCTCCAACGCCTGGTTCACGAGGGTGTAAAGCACGGGGTCATTGAATAATTCCCACCACTTCAGGTTGATCATGGTTTCCACGGGAACTTTTTCAAACCGGTAGTTTTTTGGCGTCTTAACCACAGGGGGTTTAAAATCCGGTCCCACCGCGCATCCTGAAAGAAGCAAGAAAACCAATACGCCTAAAATACTTGCCGTTTTTTTCATGAACCCGGTCTCATTACTTTTTCAGATCTTGTCCTTTTGAAGAGCGCGCTTTTTCTCGTATCGGCCGATTTTACCGATCAGCACAAACAGCATGGGATAAAAGAAGACCCCTAACATAGTGGCCAAAGTCATCCCTCCCAGCAGGGCCATACCCATGACAACCCTGGCTTCCGAGCCGGCGCCCGTGGCGACCACTAATGGCAGCACCCCTAAGATGAAAGAAAAGGCCGTCATCAATATGGGTCGAAATCTCAATCTTGCGGATTTTATAGCAGCATCAAAGAGTGAAAGGCCCTTGTCGAACTCCAGCTTGGCGAACTCCACAATGAGGATGGCGTTCTTGGCTGCCATGGCAATGAGCATCACTAAAGCAATCTGGGCAAAGACATTCAGTTCAAAACTCTCGCTGTACATGCGGGCCACATAGAGCGCCAGAAACGCGCCGAAAATGGCAAAGGGGGTCCCCAATAGAATACTCAGAGGCAACGACCAGCTTTCATACTGGGCCGCCAGAATCAGAAATACGAAAACCAATGAAAAGATGAAGACCATCGATCCCGTACCGGCGGATTTTTTCTCCTGGTAACTCATGTTGCTCCATTCATACCCCATACCGTCCCCCAGCACCTTGGCTGCGGTCTCCTCCAGGGCGGTCATGGCCTGAGTGGAAGTAAACCCCTTGGCCGGGGAGCCTGTCAGCTCCACGGAGCGGTACAGATTATAACGGTTGGTGTAATCCGGCCCCACGATGTTCTCTATGTTGACAAAGGCGGACAGGGGAACACTCGTTCCCTGGCTATTATTGACGTAGAACAGTTCCACCTGACTTTCCTTGAGCCGATACTGGGGTTCGGCCTGGACATACACCTTGTAGAGTCTTCCAAAACGATTAAAATCATTTACATAGGAGCCTCCCAGGAAAGCGCCCAGCGTGTTATAAATGTCGTTCAGATTGATCCCCGCTTTCAAGGCCTTGTCTTTGTTGATTTCGATGTAGCGCTGGGGCACAGTGGCCCGGAAGGTCGTGAATATGGAACCGATCTCAGGGCGCTGCGAGGCCTCCTGGATAAATTGGACGGACTGATCCATCAGGTAGGCCGGCGTATTCCCCCGCTTGTCCTGAATCATCAGCGTAAATCCGGAACCGCTGCCCAGGCCCGGAATGGCGGGGGGACCGAATGCAAACACCTGGGCCTCATTGACACCGAAATAAAACGCCATATTCAAGCGCGCCACCACTTCCCTGGCGGTGGCCTCGCGCAGGCCCCAATCCTTCAAGGAGACGAAAATAAAACCCGAATTGGAGCTCATGCTGTTAGACAACAGGCTGAATCCGGCAGCCGTTGTGATAAACTCCACTTCCGGCTGACTTTTGATGATTTCTTCCACTTTACGGGAAACCGCATCGCACCGCTGAAGAGACGCCGCATCGGGCAGTTGAATATTCACCATGAGATATCCCATGTCTTCTTCCGGCATGAATCCGCCCGGAATCATCTTTCCTAAGAATCCCATGGCGACGGAAAGAGTCACAATAAAGACCATGCCGATAAATATCTTCCGGGCAATAATCTTTGTAAACCCCACGTAGGCGTTGGTGGACTTCTCAAAAACCTTGTTGAACAATCTGAAAAAGGCGCCCAGAGGGCCTCGCATGGGCTTCTGCTTCCTGAGCAGGAGGGCGCAGAGAGCCGGGCTCAGGGTGAGAGCGTTCACCGATGAAAAGAGCACCGACACCGCAACGGTAATGGCAAACTGCTGGTACAGGCTGCCGGTAATGCCGCCCATGACGGCCACCGGAATAAATACGGCCACCAGCACCAGGGTGGTGGCGATCACCGGGGCGGTCACCTCATCCATGGCTTTCATGGTGGCGGCTTTAGGATCCATACCGCTTTCGATATTGTTTTGAACCGCTTCCACCACCACAATGGCGTCATCCACCACAATGCCAATGGCGAGCACCAGCCCCAGAAGCGAGAGTACATTGATGGTGAATCCGATGATGGGGAATACAATAAACGCCCCAACCAGGGATACGGGGATGGCAATGGTGGGAATCAGCGCCGCCCGCCAGTCCTGAATAAAGATGAAAACCACCAGGATCACCAGGGCGAGAGCAATAAAGAGGGTTTCTATAATTTCATCGATGCCCGCCGTAATGGCCAGGGTGGTATCTAAAGAAATATCGTAACGAAGACTTTCCGGAAAGGACCCTGAAAGTTCCTCCATGGTCTCTCTGACTTTCCGGGCCAGGTCCACCGCGTTTGAACCGGGGGCCTGATACACGCCGATCATGGCGCACGAGCTGTCGTTTAATCGGGTAAAGGCATTATAGGTTTCAACGCCCAACTCCACATGGGCCACATGCTTGATCTTGACCTGGGCCCCGTCATCGGTGGTGCGAATCACCACTTCCCCGAACTGCTTTTCAGACTGCAGACGCTCCGGCAGCCGCACCGTGTAGGTAAACTCCGTTCCCGGAGGCGCCGGCTCCGCACCGAACTTACCCCCCGGAACAATCACGCTCTGGGCGCGAAGGGCATCGATGATTTCGGGCACCGTAATGCCCATCTGGGCCAGCCGGTCCGGTTTGATCCATACACGCATGGAGTAATCGCTGGCCCCGATCACATTGACCCGCCCGATACCCTTGATGCGTGCCAGGATGTCCTTGATGTTGATCAGCGCATAATTCCC
>JADHXI010000008.1 GCA_016783065.1 Desulfobacteraceae bacterium
AATTCCCTTATGTTGAAAGTCGGATAGGTCAGGGCAAAGAATTCTTCGGGGTTCTGGTAAACCGGTTTTGCCTTACCCATGATCACATCGTAAATATCGGCCGCGAAAATGGATAATGACAGCTCACCAGATTTCAGGTCCTCACGTAACTGGACGACCTTGTGCCACGGTGTCCATGCCAGTTTGGTCATTTTTCATTCCTCCGGAAACCAGGTTTGCATTATTGCTTTGAATTTGTCGAATGCCGGATCAATGCACTTTTTTAAACTCACTCTTTCTGCTAACTGCCTGTAAAGAGAGGCGGATTTTGCTTTCCTGGCAATTCTCAATGCTTCCTCAACGGCTTCTTTTGGGCGATTTGGTTTAGTTTCGTTCGCTTCCCTAAATCCTTGTTCAACCAGCCAGGTTATCAAATCTGGTTGTCTTCCTTTCCACCCTAATACAGCATCCACGTGAGGCGATTCGCTCCAGACCCATACTTCCAGCTCTGGATCAAAAACGATGGCTGCGGCACGATCTCCCCAGCCATTGACGGATAATTGTTTTTCGACCATCTCCTCCAAATTATCTCTGGATAAATAGTCTTTGCCACATCCTTCCCTGTCGAAAATAACCAGGGCATGTGCATACTGGTTGATGAACGGGCGCAAGAAATTGTGGCTATCCTGAAGGCATCCGGGATCATGCTCAAGGTGCCGATAAACATCATACTCTCCAGTTGTCAGTTTACGACTTCCAATCGCTCTGTGACGAGAGAGCAGGCCCCTTACGGAGAATTCGATATCTTGATCCGCTACAAGAACAATGAGATCTTTCAGCACCAGATCATCTTTCATCCCAGAACACCCCCGGCAAAAAGCACACCCAAATTGGTTTCACCTTTCCAGTCACGTAAAGCCGGATGTTCCGTTCCTAAAACAATATCGGTCGCGCCGTTCTCCGTCTTGGAGAAGCATAGCACCTGGGATGCCTTAGCTATACTTAGAATGACCTGGGAATGAGTGGCCAGAAGGATTTGTGCATCATATACTGATGACAAGGATTGAAACATGGTTTCTACCGCACGGGGATGGATACCATTCTCCGGTTCCTCGATAAGATAGATTCCTTCAAGCTCTGGAAGATAGGCAGGTATAGTCAGAGCCAAAAGCCTGAGAGTTCCATCCGAAACCATCCATGAAGGGACTTCTAAGTTATTCTCGTATTTTATTTGGAGGTAACGATGACGATCCTCTGGCCTTACAACTGTGTGAATATCTCTTAAATCGGGCAGAGCGGTTTTTATGTGCTGTAGCCAATCCTGAAATCGTTCAGGGGCATTATCCTTTAAAGAATGTATTACCCAAGGAAGGTTTGAACCATCTGGCCGGAACCTCTTTGGTTGGCCCGGAGGACTCGGCCTCCGCATAAATACGCTGTTAAGTACCAATCGCTGCACTCCCTCCACAAGTAGCGCTTTAAGCCATGTGGCTACTGGGAACTTGCTTTCATCATCTGGCAAATTGCCCAGTGCAGACTTACGAGGTCCGAGCTTGAAGGAATGATCCCATCCTTTTCCAGTTTCATCATAAAAATTATCATTTCCACCCTGGACCTTGTTGACTA
The DNA here is from genome assembly GCA_016783065.1 of Desulfobacteraceae bacterium. GTDB lineage: Bacteria > Desulfobacterota > DSM-4660 > Desulfatiglandales > Desulfatiglandaceae > JABMQV01. The sequence continues at coordinate 1,606 of JADHXI010000008.1, forward strand.
CTGTTTTGGTGTTCCTTTTGCCTTTTGGAGTAATTAGTGTTTGAGGGGGTTCTAACTCTATAGGAAAGAGTGAACGCTGAATATTGTAGCTGTCCTGATTAACTGATTCTTTGAGAAGGACTTTCTCAGACAGTATTGAGACTTCCCCTGTTTCCTGATCAATGCAAATACAGACTTCATATCTCACCTTGTCATAGGAGCTCCTTTGAAGCAATTTGCGCCGTTCCCCTGGGATATCCAACTCCACAGCCAATTCAAAGCTATCTCCAGACCGCTGCCAAACAAGATCCTGGAAGTTTTGCGTCCGCTCATTGACTGCCGGCTCCAAACCATCTGAAACGATCTGGCCCAAAAAGGCCACAACATCGAGAAAAGTTGTCTTCCCACTTGCGTTTGGTCCTACCAAAACAAGGAATCTATTCAGACGTTGGTTTATATAGCGTAGACAGCGAAAATCGAGTGCTTCAATTAGACGTATCATTATTCATTCTCCTTGGAATCAGACACTTTGTTTGAACAGTTCTTTCTGCCTATCAGCAACGCTCACTCCTCTTGTCTTTAGATGATTGCTTATACTTTCAAGAATGGATCGTTCCTCGCTTCCTGTGTCTGCCAACTCAATGAGTGCCTGGAGAACCTGATGAAAGGTGTTGTTGCGAAACAGTGCCCGAGCTTCAAGATAATCATCAACTTTGACCAGTTCACCCGACTTCCAGAGTTGCATCAGACGATGAACTTGATCTATTAAAGGGATCTCTCGTCGCTGGGCGTTTTTTTCATTGTCTTCCACCGGGAGAAAAGTCATTTGCGCTGCCTTTTCCTGAGCCTTAGCGCTATCAACAGCAGGGTCATACCCCATACTCTGACGTTTACGCTGTTTCCACTGTTTGAGCCTCAAAGTGCTCCCCGTTCCCCCGCCCATATCTTCATTCGAAGCTGTCTCTTCATCGGGTTCCGGTGCGTTCTTTCCACCCGTCTTTGCAAGGATATCAAACTGATCAACCAGAGCACGATCCGTAAGCCCACAGGAAACAGCATACAGAATACAGGGGCCGGCCGGTGCATCCTTCATCCCAAAATCGTGCCGATGTAGCAGGTAATAGGTGGTCACATCATCTAACCCGCTTACCTCCTTTGACTCACCGTCATGGGAAAGCACCCGGCCAACAACAAAATCCACAACCATCCGCCGCACATGCCTGAGGAATTCCGACACTTCCATTAATTTACCCGGCTCATTCGCTTTTTTAACGACCGGATGCTTGCTATATGCCTCTAGGGCGGGCCCTGTTGCCGCCCAGACAAAGTCAGGACCACGAATCCCCGCATCCCAGAAGTCTCGTAATTGTGTTTTGATATTTCCCCGCATTTCTTCGAGGACTTTGTTATCCCAGCCCGGGTGGGCAGTGTCGGAGCGTTTTTTGCAGACTATCCAGACGGACGATGCCAGAGATGCTGTTGTTATAGCGTTTGTTCGATTCCCACGTTCTGTCTGAATAGGCCAACTACCATTTACAACGAAGCCAGCTCGAACGATAGCGGAGACTAAGGTTTCCCAAGCATTTGGATATTTATTTGCAAACACCAAAACAAAACGACCATTATTTTTTAGCACGGACTTACAGCGAGTAAAAACTTGAGCCATTCCATTTTCATAAGCAAGTTTTGATAGTATCTTGTTGCCATGGTATGCACCTGGATCATCTATTAGTTCGCCGTCTTGCTTTTCTCTATCCCAGTTAGGAGATAACTCCCCTTTGAATACTTGACGAATATCATCTGATAAGTCATTTAGAGATCGCGAAAGCCAAACATAGAAAAAATTCATTAGGTCAGCGTAAGGTATAGCGTCATAATAGGGAGGATCAGTGAACACCAAATCAAACTCTTCAGGTGATCCTTTAAGTTTAATAGCTGATTGATTAGTGATATTTACCTCATTTGTATCTTTGATGCCTTCTAGTATCGAAGATAAAGCTAAAGCTGACCAGTTTAAGGAACTGGCATAGCCTCCTGCTGTTTGCGACAAAATGTTAGTTTCACACCAATCCCAAGCCCATGAGAATGCAAAACGAGCAAAGGTCCCTCTTATAGCCTCAAGTCCAACAATCCAAGTTGCTAAAGAGCTGTTGTAATCGGCGATCTTATCTATGCAAATACTCAGATAAGATGTTAGTGCTTCAACCCATATATCATTATACTGACCCTTGAAAATATCATAGCGGGCTTTATGTAATTTAGAAATAAAGGTTGTCAGGCTAAGAAGTTGTCTGAATGAGAATAGGTCGGGCCACTTTCTGAGACCATATCCTGGTAATTGAGAACCAACTGCTCTATGTCTATCCGGCTTTGGCAGTGGTTCAGATGGAATACCAAATTTGCTGCGATCAACAAATTTATTCAAGTTGTATTCAGATTCCTCCGCAATTTTGACTTCAAGACAAGTTGGCAGGCGATATTGTTTTCCCTTTTGCCCATCCACCACCACTGCTGTCATGGTAGCCCCGAGCCTTCCACCCTTACCCTCTAAACGTATATCCTCCATAGTCATGATGGATGGACAGCAAGGACATTGAGCTCCAGAGCGTGACATTGTCCCTGCACCAATTCTCTTGTCATGCTCCCTTCTTTGTGCAGCATTACCGCCGTTTATCGGAACATCATTCTGTATTCCGAATACAACCCCCGTTTTATCTTTGTTATGTTCCATGGTAAGGAGAACCCGCTTATTGGCTTTTTTACAGAGCCAACGGGTTTTAAGAAGGGGAACGGTTCCACGGCAGTTTTTGCACTTTACTGTTCGTGCCCAGAGGTAGGCGACTGTCGGCTTGGCAATCCATCGGGGCTTGGCTTTGTCCTCAAGGTATTTCTCGTCAAACTCGGCGTTGAGGGCATCAATATCCGGGGCTCCATCATCTCGCAGTGGAACAAGTTTCATTTTCTTTTTTTTATACTTCTTGCCAATGTTCTTAATCGGTTCAAAATCGGCATAGGTGGGATAATATTTCGCTAAATCCTTCCTGGCTTGATTGAGCATCCATTTGCCCCATGCACGTACATGCCATGCCAGATCGGCTTCCAGCAAGGGATCTCCACCGTGAAAATTTTCAAGTACAAACTGTTTATTTTCTTTAAGCCCCAGTTTTTCAAGCTGTGTGCGCAGCAAAGCCCCTTTGAATCCCTGTGACTTAAAAAAGGCCTCCATGAAATCACAGTCTTTTAAAATGAAATCGGGAAGAAGCCGTTTTTGGCCTGCAAGCTTTTGAGGATATTCTAAAGTACACTTCAGGATAAACCACGCAACAGGGTTTATGTCGATTGAAGTGGCCTCACATCCTAAACGCATTGCTTCAAGTGGAATCGCTCCGCCCCCGGCAAAAGGGTCCAGAACTTTTGGGGCTCTTCCGCCGTAAGCCTTCTTTATTTCCTCCCGAAACCAGTCGAGGGTTTCCTTGTTCTCTGTCTCCCTTTTCCAGTGGAGGATTCCGCCAATTGTTTCCTCCTTGATATTCTCCACGATCTTGCCCGAAGGCATCTTCTTTCTTTCTATTTTTTCAACAACCCTCCCTCCGATTTTTTCCACAAGTTTTTTGCGTTTTTTGGGATCGCCAGGGTCTGGTAAAAGGGTAGCAATTAATGCAGCGCGGCATGCTGCCAGGGGTCTTCTTGCCGGCCAGATATGCAGCGTTGAAATGTGCCCATGTCGTACATTCTTCTCATGTACAGAATCCAGTGATGCCTGTTTAAGAGGAAAGGCATGTTCAATTAGGCGGGGTTTGTCATCCATACTCTACACTCTCACAATACATTCTTCCACGGAATACACGGAAGATAAAAAAATTCTGTGTCTTTCCGTTTATTCCGTGGGCTCAATCTTTTTTTCTTTCCACAGCCTCAGGATAAACCGCTCACCATCCTCGATCAGGTCCGGCTCTGTTCCATTATGCTCCCGCATTCCTTTTATGATCTTGCGGGGGATCCCCATGCCCATATGTTCCAAATAGCCATAGTCCCTCATGACATCCTTGAGTAACTGGTTCCTCGCAGTGCGGCACCCTACTCGCATTCTCTCTGTTGTAATACCATTATGTAATTTACCAGGAGATATAACCTCAAGCCGGTCTGAATAAATGGAAAGTTCAATATCCGTACCTGAAAGCAGGTAATCCCGGTGAACCACTGCGTTCACAATGGCTTCGCGAATTACTTCCTCGGGATAATCATGCCGCTCTGTACGAATGGTTCCGTCTTTTAAGGATGCATTAACCCCTGTATTGCGTCTGATGAAGTAAACGGCCTGCTCTACCAAACCCGGATCAATGATCTCGATACCATCATCTTTTTGTTGAAAAAGGCCCAGTATAGGTCCTCTCAGTTGAGCTCTCTCAAGGGCGGCGTAGTCCTTTTCAAGACCCGGGTAGGCTACTGCATCAATTGCGGATTGTGGCAGATAACGGTATGGTTTTTTCCCAAAAAGGAGTAAGCCTGCTAAGGTGCATGGAGAATAATCCCCTTCATCTCTGAGAATTTCAGTGTTTATAAGCAGACTTCGCAACTCCTTCTCATCCTGAGGCAATTCCTGATTGCGGATGCGTTTAAAATATTCACGGACTCTTCTGATATCCAAATCGGCAACGGAGGAGCCTCCAACAGGACGGATTTCGAGTCTGAAGGCCCCTCGCTGCTGGAAAAGGCGCTCTAATTCCTCTTTGCTCGCCTCTCTGCTTTGGCTTCCAACCCGAATATAATATGTGGAATGATTGTTATACCAGACATGGTGAACCGTCCAGCCTAAATCCACTCTAACCACGGCCACATTCTTGCCTGGTTCAACATCGCGGATAATCTCGAAGTAAGGGACAATCTCCGGACGGATTTTGTCCCGACATGTTGTCATAACCCACTCCTCGATATCTGAACGTGATATGCCGGTAACGGTCCCGTCATCCTCAACACCAAGGAAAACACTACCGCCATCCAGATTGACAAACGCCACCAGTTCTTTTGCGAGGCCGCGGTTATCGATGGTATCACGCTTGAATTCAACACCGGAGTTCTCTCCATTTATTAGTATTTCTAAAAATTCGGTTTTAGTCATTATTGACCTCCTCAGAATTCATTAGAACTCTTACGGAACACACGGAATCACACGGAAACACGGAATAAAGAATTTGGTTTTTCTGTGTCTTTCCGTGTATTCCGTGGGCTTAGTTTATTCCTGGCTCCCCTGCTGAAAATATCTCGCTTTCGTTGATGACAACCCCTCCCTTCGCCTTCACAATAAGCCTTGAAAAAGGATCCTGGATCCTTATTAATCTTGGATGAGTACTGGCACAGTTATATACCACGTAGAGCCAATATGTGTCACGGAGATTGCAAGCCTTAACCCATTCATTCTCCGAAATGTCAATGTCCCCAACACCGGCGCGACCTTTTACCTCGATATCTCTTTCTTCATTATTTGGACGGATAGATAAGAGATCAAATCCAGGCCAATCCAGCAAACCAGCTTCGCGAGCGCGCGAGGGATTTGATACATCCTTCACAACGGCTCCTTCGGCCTCTTCAAAGGACCAGGCAACTTTTACAGCAATATCTTCAATGGCATTATCATGTCGTTTTTTATCTTCAGGATCACTTGACGGGACAACAAGCGCATGGACAAGAAATTCTACATGATTAGGCACAATCAATTCCGGCTCGCGCCTCAATATCGTGATATCCTTTTCCCTCAACTGAGATATCTGTCGCTGGCGTTCTTTGATTTGGGTTAATTCAATTTTTGATTTCGCATCGCCCGCATGAGCTTTTTTTGAAAGCTCTATCCTGCGTCCTGCAAGTTCGGCCTCCTGGTAATGATATCCACGCCTGACAAAATCTTCGCGTTCCGGCAGTGTATTGAACAAAACCTGTTTATGCTCTCCGGCAAGACCATGGGCAATTGTTTCAAATGCATAATCCTTTGCACGGTTTATTGCATCATTAACCGTGGCTGCGAAACGAATGGCAGAGGGCGGTAATCCTTTACTTCCTTTTAAGAGAAGAAGGTATTCCAGAGGACATTCCTCTACCAAATTATCCTGCCCCTGCTTTAAACCCGCCAACCGGTATTCAATAATTTCGCTATGCTCAAAAGGCCTGAAGTTTGGATCGGCTTCTCGCTCTATCCTCAATAAGGCCAAGTGAAAGAAATAGGGCTTTTTTGCATTTGGATCCAGAAAGATTCCGCCTCTCAAGGCATCGTTGCCATACCGTTCGTAAATATGTTCGCATAAAGTATCAAAAATAATTTCGCCAGGATGCAGAAACACGGCGGCGGCGTTTTCCCGATTTCTATCGACAGTAAAGAGATTTTGAAGCTGGTAGGGATAAGTTTCAATTGCTGGCCAAAGAAAATCAAGGGCACCGGCCCGACCTGCTCGAAGAGAGAATATTTCATCCAAATCCCCTTCAATGTTAATATTCAAAATCACGGCTGAATTTTGAACGAATCGACGCACATATCCCGGCAAGAGACGACAGTAAATTTCCTGTTCCAGACTATCTCTTAACCTTTTCAATTCTTTGCTGACATCACCACCTTCTCCATAGAGAGTACGCTCACGTTCCTCTATGGCCTTGATTTGTTCTTTGGTGAGTTTGCCTTCAATAGTCTTCTCAATCTCCTTAGTGCTTTCCCCGGTGACAGCCATTTCCATGTATTCTTTTATGGAAAGGTCCTCAAAGACCCGACCAATCACATCGAAAACCTTACCCGATTGAAGTTGTTTTCGTATTCTTTCAAGCTTATCGAGCAAAGTTTTAAGAACACGCCCTTCACGCGTTTTACCGGCAACAAGATTGATGATAATAACAGGATCATGTTTTTGGCCGTAGCGATGGATTCGACCCATCCGCTGTTCCAGACGAGCAGGATTCCATGGGATATCGTAATTGATCATTATCCAGCAAAACTGAAGATTAATTCCTTCACCCGCTGCGTCAGTAGCCACCAAATATCTGGCGCCACCTTCATTATCCGTCTTCCGGAAAAATTCAACCTGGGCGTCGCGCTCCTGATAATCCATGCCGCCGTGAATTTGGGCAACTTTCCCAGTATATCCCAGGCCTTCCAATCTGCGGACAAGGAAATTGAGCGTATCCCGATGCTCGGTAAATATGATGAATTTTTCATCCCTGTATTTGGGATCAGCGAGTATCTCTCGCAGTTTTTCAAATTTGGATTCATCTCTTGTTTCGTAGACTTGCCGTGCAAGATCCAGCAGTTCTCTGACTCTCTGGCGTTCTACCTCCAGTTCTGCCAGGTTGGCCGCAATTAAGCCACCAAGGGCCAGTTCTTCAACGGTGTCGTGCTCTTCTTGCCCTTCTTCCACATGCTCTTCATCCGCTGTCTTGCTAAAGATTACATCCTCAAGTTCATCCAACCTTCTCTGTTGTGCTGCCAACTGTTCTAATGTGATTTTTCCCGATTCAATATCGGCAATGATCTGTTCAAGCTTTCCTATACGTCTTTCAAACGAACGTATTAGCGCATATGTAGAGCTTGCCAGCCGTCGCTGGAAGATACTCATTGCGAAGCGGGCAGCCGCACGATTCAATAACCGAGCCTTATTGTAGTAGGATTGAATATAACGGGTGGTCGCATCATAGAGCGTCTGTTCACTGACCTCACCCTGAGAAAGATCGTAACTTAAAGTATCGGAAGCGCGATCTGGATAGATGCGGGTCCCGTCATAGTGAACCATTTCCTCTTTGGTTCTTCTAATGAAATGGCGTTTGCGGGCTTCTTTTGGATACGCTGAAAATGCCTCATAGGTGGAGAGAATAGCAGGTTCCAATAAACGCCAGATGCAGTAATAAGGAAAATCCTTTCCCATGTGAGGTGTGGCTGTCAGCAATAATAGATGGCGAGCACTCCACGGAAGTCTCCATCGCTGCTTATCACTATCAACACCTGCCAACGCACGAGCCAAAAGATACCGGTCTGTCGCACGGAATGTACCATCCGGATCTTTACGTGCCGAAAGTTTGTGTGACTCATCAAAAATTACTAAATCGTAAGGCTCGACCCCGGCTTCCTGGAGCCTGCTAAACATCCGTTCACCAGCTAAAGTATCAATACTAACAATCAACAGATCACTTTGTTCTTCCTTGAACGGATTGCCCGAACGGGCATCACTGCCCTTAACAACCCGGAAGTGGATATTAAAAAGCTGCCGCAATTCACGTTGCCAATTTCCGATCAGACCAGCTGGAGGAAGTATTATAACACGGCGCAATAATCGTCGTGCGAGCATCTCACGAATATATAGACCAGCCATGATGGTTTTTCCGGCTCCCGCATCATCTGCAAGCAAGAACCGAAGTCGGGGTTGCGGCAACATATACTCATAAACTGCGATTCTCTGGTGTGGCAAAGGATCTATTCGGGAGATTTCTGTTGCAAATGCAGGGTTGTAGAGGTGTCCATATTTTAATCGGTGGCCTTCAGCTACCAACCGGACAATTTCTGGCACAGTCGTAAAATTTGGCAAATCTCGCTTTTTTGGGCCCGTTTCGTAGGTTGTTGCTGGTTCTTTGATAGTCATGGGAGGTTCAAAATCATTACTTAATGCATCCAACCCATATCGCTCCGCACGCAAAATCTGCTGCCAGGCAAGACGGGATGGCTCAGATTGTCCATTTTCCCAACGATTCACTGTCGCAAAAGAAACCCCCATGAGCTCGGCCATTCGGGTCTGGGTTAGCTCATATTTGATCCTTAAAACCCTTACTCGATCTGGAATGTCAGCCGGCACCTGTCTATTAATCATATTAGCTTTCTTCATCATGTTATATTCATAACATAAATCCAGACGGTTGTCAATAAAGTATCGTGTGGTCTTGATTGTGGATATAGCATATTATATATTTTGGGCAGCATCTATTTTTCGAAAAGGTTTTGCTTGATACACAAGCCAATCAATTCAAGGAAATGGCAGTCCGAGAGGTATTTTGACATCGCTTTTTGGCAGAGTTCGATAGCCATTGACATTGGACAGTTAAGGCCATTTGCCTACCATCAATGCAGTGCCTAAGACAAAGCGCACCGCTGATTTCTACCATTTTATACGGACCTTGCGATATCTGCTATTTAGGTCAACCGAGAGAAAACGTGTGATATCATCATTCAGAGGGGCGGTTCGAGGGTTGTGCTATGTCATAAATACCTTGTGACATGAAATTGAATTGTCAGATTCGGTTGGAGCGCTTTTTCGATAATTGAATGATCAAATGCTGGTGACCACACATGACCACATTCCTTATCTTGATTTTGTTGTGCAAAAGCGGTATGGCTATCTTATTATTGACCGAAAACCGTGCTTTTTCGGTCTAAACGTATTAATCTGCAGCGTGGCCTAAAATACTTTATTGAAGTGAGGAAGAAAGGAGGTGAGATGTATGCCGTTTGTGCGGGTGACAAGTTTTCCCCAACCAAAGGAAGTTCGGTCTGAAATCGCTGAAGGAATCACCGAGGTGATTCACAAAGCGACCGAAGTTCCCAAAGAGAATATTTGGGTAGTGTTTGAGCCTATGCCCCAAGACAGTTGGGCAGCAGGTGGAACGCTGATCTCCGAAATGGATTGAGACGAGGAATTTGATGTTTTCTGCGGTATGGGCGACCCCCTTTCCGGTGGCAAACTCCCGGAGAAATCAGGCGTCAGCGGCTTGATCTGTCCAACAGGAGTACCGCCTCATCTGTCCTTTATGGGGAAGGGGATCGCTTTTGCCTTATGATCGATCAAATCCTCAATGGTCAACCCGGTGGCTTTGGCCCCCTGCGTGAGAATAGATTCTTTGAATCCGAAATTAAGCCCCTTTTCCTCTGCTTCAATTAGCAACTCCATGACCAATCCAGCGGTCTCTGCCACAACGTTCTCACAGAATTCCCTGCAGTTCCTCGTCCCGTAAATATGGCTTCTTATCAGATCGCGGCATTCAATTGTCCCGAATCGTTTCCGAAATCGGTGGGGCAACTGGTTGTAAAACGCATAGGTTTTCCAGAGGTGTCTCCGGTGGTTTTCAAGGGAGTTCTCGTGGGGGTCTCCTCGTCCGTAACAAAGTGCCAGAGCCGCCATACCCCCGAGCATTGCGCCGCAGTTTGCGCCACTGATCCCGACACCCCCGCCAAAGGGTGTCATCAGACGGGATACTTCCCGGGGGAAATCATTGGCTACGATTTCCTGGATAGCCTCAAAGACGACCTCAGCACAATTCGCCTGCTTGTTCATAAAGATGCCATGAGCGCTCGTTTTAGCCTTCTCGATCAAAGCCTCAGATTTCATTTGTTTGTCAGCCCTTTCTGTGGGGGTTTCATTTGGTGCCTATCATTTAATTCTCAAGATGACAGCAATAATCCATGCAGGCCTTTTACTCAACCTCATTTTTTCAATTTTCTCCGGCGATCTTCAAAGAAAGGGATAACAGGCGTATCTTTCGGCCAATTATAGACGTCGCACGTTCTTTCTCGGAGAACTTATTCTTGACAATTCATAATGTGTGGGTAAGAATCACGCTTCAAATAGACAAGAAGGGCAAAGCGAAAAACAACTTTTCTATTCAACCGGAGGGGAGTAACAATGATTGAGAGAATTGGTTTTGTTGGCCTAGGTCTTATGGGTACGCCCATGTCCAAGAACCTCATGGACGCGGGGTATAAATTGACGGTTCACGATATAGACCGCGAAGCAATTCAGAACTTGGTGGCACTCGGCGCCACGGAGGCCGCTTCACCCAAGGAGGCATCGATCTCCGCCGAGCTGGTTATCACCATGGTGCCAAACGATCAGATTGTCGAAGAAGTGGTCACCGGGAAGGACGGCTGCATCGAAGGCATGGGTGAAGGGGTGATCCTGGTTGATATGAGCACCATTTCCCCGACCACCGCCAGAAGAGTTGCTGAAAACCTGGAACAAAACAATATGGAAATGCTTGATGCGCCCGTGAGTGGTGGCGATGTGGGGGCCATTGAAGGAACCCTGTCCATCATGGTAGGCGGAAAACAGGAGATCTTTGAACGGGTTCTGCCGGTTTTTGAGAAGATGGGTAAAAACGTCAGTCACATTGGTGACCACGGAGCCGGACAGGTGGCCAAAGCCTCAAACCAGATCATTGTGGCCTTGACCATTGAGGCGGTTGCAGAGGCCCTGATTTTTGCCAAGAAGTCCGGGGTTGATCCCGAAAAGGTACGAAACGCGCTGCTGGGAGGATTTGCCCAAAGCCGTATCCTGGAACTGCATGGCCAGAGGATGTTGGACCGGAATTTTGAACCGGGTGGCAGGGCGAGCTTACACAAGAAGGATACGGAAATTGCAATGTCCATGGCCAAAGAACTCGGGATGTATCTGCCCGGGACCGCCCTGATGTCTCATTTGTGGAATTCACTTGCTGCCCATGGGGGACTTGACTGGGACCACTCCGCGGTGTTGAAAGTGCTTGAGTCCATGTCTAAGACAGAAGTAGTACCCGGATAATGAGTGCCTGTATAAAATTGCGTTGAGACATCCGGCTCGGAGAGCCAAGTTCGACTATCGAAAGGAAGCCAGGTAATGCCAAGTATCGAACAGTACCTTCCAGGAACCAAACATCTCTTGATGGGTAATGATGCCATAGCAAGGGGAGCGCTGGAGGCGGGGGCTCATTTTGCCGCAGGATATCCCGGGACCCCATCTTCTGAAATTATCCAGACACTTTCGCAGGCAGCCAAGGCCTTAAATCTCCACGTGGAATGGTCTACCAATGAAAAGGCCGCAGTGGAGGGGGCTGCTGCTGCAGCCTTTGCAGGTCTGCGTAGCCTGGCTGCAATGAAAAACGCCGGTCTGAGTGTGGCATTGGATTTTTTGACCCATCTCAGTTATACGGGTCTTGGTGACCGGGGGGGAGCCATGGTCACCGCGGTATGTGATGATCCCAATGCACATTCGAGCGGTGATGAAACAGATTCCCGGTGGCTGGGGAAATTTGCCTCTGCCCCTGTATTGGAACCAAGCAGCGTACAGGAGGCAAAGGACATGGTAAAATGGGCCTTTGAGCTCTCAAAAGAATTCCACTGTTTTGTGTTTTTGAGGGGCTATACGCGCCTTTGCCACGCCAGCAGCACCATTGAAATGGACGATCTGCCCCGGTCGTCCGGAGAGGCAAAGTCAGACACCTCCAAGACCATTTCCCCTTACCTGGCGTGGCCAAAACATGCGGCTGTCCTTGAAAACCTGGAGAAAATAAGGGGGCGCTTTGAGGCCTCCACCTTTAATCAATACGAGGGCCCTGAAAAACCGGATTTGATTATTGTGTGCGGGGGGAGCGGAGTCCCCTGCTCCACTGAAGCCGTCGACATCCTGGGCTTGCAGGACCGGGTTGGCATATTGAGGCTGGGGACCCTGTGGCCGTTTCCCGTTAAACTGGTCAAGGAATGCCTGGCCAAATCGGCACAGATACTCGTGGTGGAGGAAGTGGACCCATTTCTGGAAATCCATGTCAAGGAAACAATCGCTGACGCACATATGGAGAGCAGGAAGGTTTACGGAAAAGGATCGGGGCACATACCCGGTTACGGGGAGATAACCCCTGACCGGGTATTAAGCGCCCTGGGGAAGATCTTTGACGTAGACCACGAGGCGAGGAATGCCGGCTATGAAAAGATGCTGGCAGAAGCCTCAGACCGGTTTCTTATCAACAGGGGCCTGACCTGGTGCCCGGGTTGTCCCCACAGGGCAAGCTTCTGGGCTTTGGAAAGGGCCATCAAGGCAGATGGAAGAGATGCCTATGTGACAGGCGATATCGGCTGTTCTACCCTCGATGTCCTTCCCGGGGGCAAAGAGCAGATCAATCTGCTTCATGCCATGGGGTCAAGCACCGGACTGGCAACGGGTTTTGGGCAACTGGCACCCTTTGATTACCAGCAACCTGTGATTGCTGTCTGTGGCGATTCCACCTTTTTCCACGCAGCCATTCCCGCCCTGATCAATGCAGTCTACAATGATTCCAGCATGATTCAGATCATCCTGGATAACTCCGCAACGGCCATGACGGGATTTCAGTCCCACCCAGGCACGGGGTTTAATGCCGTTGGCGATCCGGCCAAGAGGATTGACATTGAAAAACTTTGCCGTTCACTGGGATGTGAAGTTATGGTCAGTGACCCCTTTGATATAAGGGGGACTGTAAAGGCAATTCGGAGTCTCCTGAAGATGGAAGAAGGTGTCCGCATACTCATCTTGCGAAGGGCCTGTGAAATTGTTCGAATGAAAGAAGAAAAGATGAGGCCTTACGGCATTCGCGTCGAAGAGGAAAAATGCAAAGGGGAAGAATGTGGGATCTGTTCCAGTGAGTTCAGGTGCCCCGCCTTGTTCCAGGATGTGGAGACAGGCAATACAATAATCAGAGAGGATATGTGTTCAGGGTGTGGTGTCTGCGCGGACATCTGCCCCTTCAACGCCATTGAAAGAGAGGAAATTGCGTGATGACTTCTCAACATGACCCTATGAACCTCATTATTTCGGGAGTTGGTGGACAGGGGAATATATTGATCTCCAGGTTGATTGGCAGAGTCTTGGCCAACAAGGGCTATTTTGTAACCATAGGAGAGACGTTCGGTGCGGCACAAAGGGGAGGGGGGGTATTCAGCAGCTTACGGATATCCGAAGTGAAATATCATGGACCTCTTGTGCCCGATGGCCAGGGTCATGTTATCCTGGGTCTGGAACCCTTGGAAACGTTGAGGACATTGCAATCCTATGGCAACCCTGATGTTGTGACGGTCACCAATTTTCAGCCCGTCTACCCCGTTGGGGTGCTGGCCAAGAGACTGACCTACCCGGATCTGGAAGAACTCAAAGGGGCCATTGAGGGGCTCTCCAGGTCATCCAGGTTCCTGAAGGCAACGGATATGGCAATGGAACTGGGGGCCCCCATTGTGGCCAACATCATCATGTTGGGCGCCTTGCTTGGGACAGATGAGATTCCAATAAACCTCGAGGAGGCAGAAGAGGAGGTAAGAAGCTCTTTTCCCAGCTCCAAAGTGGAACTCAATCTGACTGCATTGAAGAGGGGATTCAACGGGATCTAGAAGCCAGGAGGTAACAAGTTAGGGGCTTCGCCCCAATTGGCCTCCGGCCCGTAGGGCCTACGCCCCGGAGGGAATGGTGGAATGGTGGAATGTTGGCCTCCGGCTCGTAAAGCCTACGGCTCGGAGAGAATAATGGGTTTTGGGTAAATGACGCAATGGTTTATTGGGAAGATCAAGTTGACAGAGCACGAGAAAAATGAGAAATTCCGATCTAATTCATTCGGTAGAAGACGGATTTCCATCATTCCATTATTCCATGTGTGAAGCAACACTGCCAAGCCTCAGTAAATATTTACAAATTAAATAAGTTGTAGAAATTCCGAGACGTAATTTACGGAGAGGTTGCACAATGAAGGGAAAGATGTTTGACCTTGAAGGGAAAGTCGCCATCGTGACGGGGGCCGGTCGGGGTATCGGAAAGGCAATAGCACTGGGTCTTGCCGAGGCTGGGGCCGATGTGGGGTTGATATCCAGAACCTTGTCGGAACTGGAGGTAGTGGCCGAGGAGATCAATTCCTTGGGGCGGCGTTCCGGTGCTGTCGCAGCGGACCTTACGGCAACGGATGGGATTCAGTCTGTCGTGGAGGAATTAAGGGGGAAACTGGGAGGGGTCGATATTCTTGTCAACAACGCAGGAATCAATATCCCCCAGGAAGCCTTGGACGTGACTGTCGAGGCATGGGACCAGATCATGGATATTAATTTGAAGGCGAGTTTTTTCCTGTCACAGGCGGTCGGCAGGGTAATGATAGATCAAGGACGGGGGGGGAGGATCATCAATATCAGTTCTCAGACAGGTACCGTTGCCTTGATAAAACGCTCGGCATACTGTGCCAGCAAAGCGGGGCTCGATCTGGTGACCAAGGTCCTGGCGCTGGAGTGGGCCTCCCACGGAATCCTGGTCAACGGTGTGGCGCCAACGTTTATCGAGACAGAGCTCTCAAAAGGCTTTCTGGCCGATCCCCAGTTTCGTGAATATGCCTTGGCAAAGAATTTGCTCAAAAAACTCGGAAAGCCAGAAGATGTTGTAGGAGCAGTGATCTATCTGGCCTCACCCGCTTCCTCTCTGGTTACCGGGCACGTGCTTCTGGTGGATGCGGGATGGACCGCACATTAGATCAGAAAATTTTATTGATGAAATAGACAGGAGGGCGAAATATGAAGATCCAAGGAAAAGTTATTGATCTTAGCCAAGAGATTTATACGGGTATGCCCGTCTATCCGGGTCATGCCAAGACGGTGATCTGGGAACATATGTCTCATGACGAATCCAGACGCACCATCGGGACCGGGTTTTCCTACCAGTCAAGCGGCATTATGATGTGCGATCACGGACCCACCCATATCGATTCCATCAGCCATCTTTCCACTGATCCGGATGCAGCCTCCGTGGACGAGATCCCCCTGGAGCACTGTATCACTTCGGCCATTTGCCTGGATATGAGTGATGTTCCGGTGCAGACCCAATTTGGATCTGAAAAGATCGAGGCCGAGCTTAAACGGTGGAATCTGGATATTCAGAAGGGAGACACGGTGTTGTTTTACACCGGCCATTATGACAACTATTACGGCAAGCCCGAATACGCCTCACATCAGCCGGGTCTGACCAAGGAGGCCACCGAATTCATCATTGACAAAGGTGTGGTGAACTTTGGCGTGGACAACACGAGCCCGGATATGTTTCTGGACAAGACCTACCCGTGTCATACCGTTTGCAGCGAACGACGTGTCACACACATGGAGAACCTGTGCAACCTGGACAAATTGGTTGGTAAAAGGTTTACCTTTATTGCACTGCCACTGAGGATTCGGAAAGGAACGGGATCTCCCTTACGGGCTATTGCGATCCTATCCGAAGATGAACCGGTGGATTGGGACCTCAGTTCTTAATCGGACAAAAACTCTGGGTAACAGTTCGTGTGTCCTTGACAGGATTAACGGGATGAACACGATTATTTTTCTTATCTTGTTGATCTATTCCTTCAAATCCTTGATCTTGCGTTTCACATCAACCTTGCTTTCTCCAATATTCAGAATCAGCCCTACTGACTTTCCCGCGGCAACGAGGTAATTCACTAATTGAACTTCATGAGTTTTTATGATTCGTCTCACTGATTTAAGTTCCAGGATGAACTGTTTTTGTTGTAAACACGATAAGCACACCCAATGACTTTCTCTGTCAGTTCTCCATATTCCCTTGCTCTGCCTCTCTCAGGTTGTGATAAATTTTTTGATCAACTGGATCATTCAGGGGCTTCTTCTTGAAAGCATAACTATCCTGTTATCCTGTTTATCCTGTCAAGAGCTTTATTCACCGGTGAACTATTGCACGTAAAGTAGTTTGCCTTTCAATCGGATCTTCTGCCAATGAAGGATGGAAGCTCTTGTTCCTTTTTTCCTTGGAACATGCAGTGTTTGGTTTCCCCTTTGGAGAACTGCTTGTCCGGGGATGTAAGGGTGCTTGGTGTTGTTGGCAGACAATTGCTGCATAATGATTTCTTTGGCCGAAGCGGCGGTTCACCTTTTATGGACTCTATAAGTTGGATGGCCTGGTCCAGCTTTTCTTTTTCTCCTTCGGCTGCCAGGACTACCGACCCCTCTGAGCCATTTACGCCGCCACTTCCAATGTGAACCGCCTCAAGACCGAAAAGGACCTGGAATGCTTCCACCTCGGTGATTACCTTCGCATTTACGATGGGTAACATCCCTATCTTGATCCCCATGCAGTAATACAAGGTATCCTGTCCCACGTGTTGTGCCGCCTTTCTCACGCAAGGAACCAGTTTTTCAAGGCCTACTGGGACAACCAGCTGAATGCCTCTGGCGCTGAGGATGCCATAGGCAAAACCAATGGTGCCGGCCGAAGGATGGGCGACATACACCCCCGCGTTTCCTGCCGGATCGACGGCATTTGCGCCTTTGATAAACACCGAACCGGCACCGAACCCTTCAAGGGTCTCTTCCATCGTCAATGCGGGTGGGACGAGTTTACCTTTCCGGACCACAATCATGGGTGGTTTTTCTTCCGCCTGTGTTATGCACAGGATACTGTTGATCACCTCTCCCGAAAGAAACTTGTCCGGTTCGGGGCATTGCCCAAGGATTTCTTGGGCCACGCGCACATTGGTGGAACCGTGTGCGATCAAGATACTTTCATTTTCCTTGGCCTTAGTGACCTCCGGCAACCGGGAAACAGCCTTTGCAATAAATCGTTTGGATTCAGGGGGCGCAAACACGAATAAGGCCCGCATTACGTTCTCCTTTCTTATCTCTGGGGCATGCATTTCCTATTCAAAAACGGTGCAGGGGAGGGACATGGACGTGTACAAGGATACCCGCCATATGTGCTCATTCCACAAGCCCTGCGGCAATAGCTACCAGTCTTACCAGGTTTGTAATATGCAGTCCTGCTTCGCTCTCCGAACTTAAGGCTCGCGTTAAGGTGCCATGGCAACGGGGGCATCCGGTTGCCAGTGTGGATGCGCCTGTGGCCCTGGCCTCCTCAAGCCTCAGAAGGGCAACTTTGTCGGCCAGATCCGGGCGTGTGACCGGCAACATGCCACCGGCTCCACAACAGTTGGCCAGTTTCCTGTTGCTCTCCATCTCTTTGAGTTCAACCTCCAATATGGCGCTCAGAATTTTTCTTGGAGAGTCCGACTCTTCGCAGTATCGGGCCAGGGCACAGGGATCATGGTAGGTCAGGGGATCTGAGATCTTCCGCGTGACCTTGAGTTGGCCCGATTCTATCCATTCTGCCAGTAAGCTCACAACAGGAATGACCTTTATGCCCTTCAGATCGCCTCCGAAACGCCCAGTTCGGGTCAGAAGCATGCGATAGCAATCCGCATCCAGGACAACCACCGTCGAAGCCCCTGAGGCCCTGATTCTGTCGGCGATAGTTACGGAGAATTCTCTCGTCCCCTCAAGATCCCCCAATTGATAAAGAGGCCACCCACAACAAGGCTCTTTCGGCAGAACCTGGAATTTGATGCCCACGTGATTAAATATCCTGCCCGTATCTGCAATGGTATCTCCTTCAGATTCCCGCGACCCACATCCACAGAAAAGAAGCATATTTGCTTTGGATTCTGTGGCTACACCCTCCTTCGAGAGGACTTCTGATGGGCTCAGGCCCCTCCCGCGACCGGCGTGCAGGTCTTCGATAAACCTGACGGCCTCCACAGGCGCCAGTCCCTTTTTAAAGATCTTGGCCCGAGCATCCAGGACCAGCTCTTCATGGTCGTAATTTCCCACGCACCACTCCCGGATTAATCCGTCATTTTGGGTCGTGTACATGATCTCGGCGACCGTTTCATCCCAATCCAGGAGCCCTTGATCCAGGGCGAACAGGATGGCTCCCCGTCCCCGGGGAGCGTAAGATTCCCTGCAGACCAATTGAGCCACACGGTCCGCCACATTGCACATGGGACAATGCCGGCAAGCCCGGATTGTTTCAGTCCTCTCTTCCTCACTTAGAAACATCGATCTCATCTTCCTTTCACCTGTTGTGTCCGTGATGGGCTTAAACTTAGTTCGCTTCGCTCACAATTGGCCTCCGGCCCGTAGGGACTACGCCCCGGAGGGAACAATGGAATAGTGGAATGTTGGAATAATGGGTTTTGGGGAATTGACGGAATGGTTTATCGGGAAAATCAAGTTGATAAAGCATGAGAGAAATGAGAAATCCCGATCTAATTCATTCGGTAGAAAACGAATTTACATCATTCCATTATTCTCTCCGAGCCGGAGGCTTTACCCTCTGGCCTGGAAGCCCTACGGGCTGGAAGCGGAGCCGGAGGCCACCATTCCATTATTCCATGTGTGAGGCAAGACTGCCAAGCCTCACTAAATATCTACAATTTCAATGGGTTGTAGAATTTCTGAGACGTTTACTTACATCGACGGATAAACCCCAATTTTCCCGGATTCATGATGCCGAGCGGATCCAGGAGATCTTTTATCCCTTGCAGCACCGGCCACGCCGCCCCGTATTGCTCGGGCATCAGCCAGCCGAGCTTAAAACCAATGCCATGGTGATCATTGAGGATACCGCCGTGCTGGATGGACGTCCGAGCTGCTTTGCCCCAGATTTCGGTGTGGAGCTGAAGCGCTTCGTGGGGATCCTGCGGCGGTTTTTCAATGATGAACCGGTCATAGACCATTACGCCCCACGGGAACCAGTGGGAAAAGTGACCGATATACGTCGCGCCCCACTCTTTGAACCCTTCCTCAATGACACGTTTTTTCGCTACATAGATATCGTGAATTCGGTCAAAGGTGGCGGTCGTCTCCACCGTTCCGAACATCTGGGGCAACATCAAATTTAGCGGTGGAAAGTAGAAGTCATATCGGTGTTTCCACCAATGCTCCCCCAGGTCAGGCCCCAGGTCTTTTCCGTTCAATTCCGAACAGATGTCGTGGATGGTTCTCATTTCCAGGTCCACAGATTCCTTATCCCCGTCAGATCCGACGACCATGTAGGAGCCCGCCACATCGAGACCGAGAACCCGTTTCACAATCCGTTGTGTTGAGTTTTCGTCGTATAGGCGTATGGTGCAAGGTCTGAGACGCCGGGTCATGATGCGGCGGCCTGCTTCTAGTCCCTTTCGTATGTCATCAAAGAGATAAGCGCGCCAGCGCCGCTCTTCCGGAATAGGATCCAGCCGCATGGTGATTTCCGTAATGACCCCCAGAGTTCCCTCGGAACCCACAAACAACTGCAACAGGTCGGGTCCGCATGCGTGGCTCGGGACCGGAAGGGTTCGGATCACCTCACCCGAGGGCAGAGCTATCTCCATACTGATGACCATATCCTCTGCTTTTCCGTATTTTGTGGAAAGGGTTCCCGAGCCCCGGGCGGCCACATATCCTCCTACTGTGGCGCCATATTGCGAAGCAGGGTAATGAGCCAGCGTAAAACCCTTTTTGTTGACCGTCCATTCAAGGTGCTGGCCATTGACCCCGGGCTGGACGGTGACGGCAAGGGATTCTTCGTCAATCTTGATGATATGGTTCATCTTTTTTACATCAAGGAGTATCCCTCCATAAAGAGGCACTGTCCCGCCCTGGGACCCTGTTCCTCCGCCATAAGGGATCACTGGAATTCCATGCCGTGAGGCCATTTTTAGCAAACGGGAGATTTCACCCGCAGATTCGGGAAAAACGATCCATTCTGGCCTGGGAGGTTTCAGGCCACTATCCAACCATATCTGGGGAACCAGATAGACATCCATACCGTAGGCAACCCGTTCCGCTTCTTGGACAGTGACATCGTCATGGCCAACGATATCCATGATTTCATTTGTGATTACATCGAAGAGAAGGTTCTTTGACATCTCCAATTCCTGTTTCCTCCATTGATATCTCGTAGGCGTTCGAGGGTTCAAAGGTTCAGGGGTTCAGGGTTCCATTCTCGTCCCCGGACTGCATTTGGGATGCGTATTTACGAGAAAAGCGTCAGCTTCGTCAGGCCTAATCCAAAATTTGGAGCCAAATTGGCAATTACTTGGGAAATCAGCATTTTTAACGAGGACTTCGGGTCTTCAATACCTTCTTTGTCCTTAACCCTGAACGTTGAACCCCGTCCGCCTCGCCTGAGCGAGAGCGATGGCGGGCAGGCCTGAACCTGTGAACAGGTTACGATATCTCTTATATCACGCCATTGCTAAACCCGATTGGTCCACTCCCGATTTTTGACCTCCACCTTCACCTTCTCAAGTTCTTTGAGTGCCCGGCCAAGGTGTTCTCCAAAACGACAGTTTGCCTCATCACCCTTTTCTTTGCTTGCCCGCAACGGGTTTCCGATGAGGCCAGTGTCGGAAAATTCCCGGTGTTCCATGGGAAAGACAAAGTAATTGTAGCCTTCGAACTCCACGTTGGGAGTCCCGTCTTTCTTCAAAAAGGCATCCGGTAGGAAAGGTGGGGTTCTTGTCCGCTCGCTCTTTATGGCCCGATCCATTCGAACCAGTTTTTCATCCACAGACATTACCTGAGATGTTTCCAGTTCACCGGCATGCCACCCGGGCGTCTCTTCAGGAGGACCTTCCAGGACGTCTTCCACAATCCCGAGATAGTTCTCAGCCCAGGGTTTGCAGACGCCGATCAGGGCACCTGTATCGTATTTGAGGCTGCGCATCAGCGGGTCAATGATTTTCATATTCGACGCATGACCCACTACCATCATGATCTTATTGAACCCATGGTGGATCAAACTGCGGCAGATGTCGTACATCATGTTGCGCCAGGTTTCTGCACGCACCGTGCAGGTGCCAAGGCCCTGGTTGGGAGGTCCCATATGATGGGGGCTGTACCCGACCCAGAGTTGGGGGGTGTACAGCACCTGGGCATATTCACCCGCAATCTTGGTGATGGCTTCACAGTGGAGGCTGTCTGTCAGCAACGGGCAATGATAGGAGTGCTGTTCCAGGCTGGCAACAGGCACCATCACGATATCTTTTTCCTTCAAATACTCCTGGATGTCAGGGTAGCACAGATGTCCCATGTTCCATGTTGAAAAGTCAAGCGCCATCGTTTTCATCTCCTTTCGTTGGTTCGTGCCCATCCATAAATGGCCATTTTCCGCAATCTCTGCGTCAGTTCGGATTTTAATCCTCGAAATACTTCAATGTATTCCTGTGGTTAAAATTCTCATCTTCCCCTCCGGGCCGTAGGCCCTATGGGCCGGAGGCTTGACCTTGCGAAAACTAGCTCATTTCTGGATGGACACTAGTTGATTTTGCAGACCCTTTTGCCATGACCTCCTGGAACGCCGCAAAGATCCGGTCGGCAAAGGGTTCCTCATTGATATGCATTTCTTCTTCGATCACGGGAATATGGGGCTTTAAGGATTTCTTGAGGGTTTCAAAAAAGGCTTGATCCCCTTCCGGATCGTATGTGCTGCCACCTTCCAGCCCGCCGATGCTCATGCCCAGCAACGGCAGCAAGACGATTATAGGACCTGTGGCTGCATTCACCTTTCTCGCCAACCTGGAGGCGATCTCCTTCATTTCCTCCACATTGGGTCGGATCAGAGTAAACGCTGGGTTATGGTAGTATTTTTTACGGTCATGCCATTTCTCCGGGACCGTATCCGGCGCTCCCAGGGCAAAAAAGTCCTGGCACCCTGGGACAATTACCTGAGGGATGCCGAGTTTACCTGCAGCTTCCAGCCTTTGGGGACCCGCGTCGTGAAATCCTCCCAACAGGTTGTCTGTCAGTTCATTGGTACAAAGATCCACCACACCGCAGAAAAACCCGCGGCCAATCATATCCTCCATGACCTGGCCGCCTACACCACTGGTATGGAAGATGATCGGCACATACCCTGCCTTTTCCAGCCTCTGGAAGATAAATCTCATGGCCTTGTCGGTGGTGCCCAAGGTTGTGATAGGTACCAAGTTATCCCCTTTAACTTCCATTGGCTTGTATTGATGCACCATACCGGAGATGGCGGCCCCGGCATTATTAAAAACGGACCGGCTGATGTCATTTAGGCCGGCAATATCCAGGAGGGAATGCATGACCATGATGTCGCGTATACCCACAAAAGGGCCGAAAGATCGCACACCACTTGCCAACGGCGTGATAATGACCTTTGGAAAACCGGGCGGGAGAACTTGCATGGCAGCTGCAGCCATTACACTCCCCTCGGCCCCACCGAGCGAGATCGCCCCATGAATGCGGCCTTGTTGAAACAACCGGGCTGTAATGACCTTGGCTCCCCTTAGCATTTCATCGACCGCCTCACCCCGGCTGGGTTTTTTTCTTACCTCTTCCAACGTAGTGTCGGCGGCCTTTGCTGTTTCGGATGCTGCAATATCAGGGGTAATACCCTTTGGCTCCCCAAGGATCCCCGTGTCCAGGATAACCACATCGAGATCCTTTTCCTCGATGCGATTCTTGAGGTAGATAACCTCTTCGCTCTTTGTATCCATGGTCGCTATAATCAGCGCGGCTTTTTTCTTTTCGCCAGCACCCATCTCTGTGTCCTCCAAATCCTTTCGCTATCAAGATTTATCCATACACATATGCCAAAACCCCGGAAAATAGTAAAGGGGCTTTATTTTCGATATGGAAAAACTGGTCCTCCGGGCCAGGTCAGAGCAAAACGGCTCTGCCTTTGTATGATTTGACACGGAGTATTGGAGTTGTGGAGTATTGGAGTATTGAAACATTGTAGGAGGCGGTAATTTTTTCCGAAACAGCAACTGTTTTGTGCAATCAATCATTTTTTTCAAGGTTCTCTATCAGCACTCCAACACTCCAGTACTCCAACACTCCTTAAGACATTCAAATTTTAGCAGACTAAATCCCCTCCGGGGATAACCAAAGCCGGGTCCTCTGGTCATGTGATCTTTAATATCTTCTCTCCATCGGCTAAATAGAATTCAAATCCAAATACCTCAACCTTGTGGCCATCTCTTTTCCCGACTTTGAAAGGGAGGTTGTTTACCTTGCGGCTGTCAAGCCTCTTCAGGGCCTTGTCCAACTTGTGGGCTTCCAGCCTCGTTAATTGCAGGTCAAGGAGTTCCCCGGCCCGTTCGTTGTCTTGTTCAAAACCAAACCGGGCAGAGTCCCTGCCATCTTCTTTCCATAGTACTGCACAGAGCTTCATCCATTTTATTCTGTTGGGAATGCTGAGGCATTTCATGGTGTGAAAACCGTTTACGAACTTGACCGCGGCAAGGAAGTCGACAAATATCCGACAGTCTTCTCTAAAAGACCCGGTCACGTCCCTCAACCGCACCTCTTTGTCTCCGTCCCGATCGAGTATTTCCGAATAGGCATTTCGCCGCGCCTCCGGGGTGAACTCAGCCTGAGCCCGGACAATAAGATCACGGATGGTTCTTCTCACGATCATGTAAAACATTCTGTTGCCAAAGCCAAAAGCCTCTTCCCTGTCACGATCGGTAAGGGTGGTGTCATATGCTACATGCAGGAGAAAAACTGCAAAGTCATCCAGAAAGGTCAGCGATTCGAGGATCTCACCAGATGTCATATCATCTGTCTCAATATATCCTTTTCCCTCAAACGCGCCATCATCCGTTACCGTGACTGGCGGGTTTCTATCAGGCCAGTTCATGCTCTTTCCATCCTTGGTCAATAGCCTTACTGAGTCCTCCTCTGCTATCTTGGTGCCGGGGTAGGGGATGGCAGCCGACACGGAAACATGCATCGTGGCAGGATTGTAAGGCGGGTGATCTCGCAAGAATATGGCCGATCTCAGGATACTCTGCCAATCCTGTCCAGGCAGCCCAATCAACATATAAAAGGTCGTGCTGATTTTGAGCGCCGCACACCAATCTCTCAACCTGGCTATCTGCTCAAGCGTGATTTTTTTGTCGAGGTTATCCAGGAGTTCCTGATCACCTGTCTCAACGCCGATTTGGATAAAGGTCAATCCTGCGTTCCTCATCCTCTTCAACAATTCAAGGTCCAGTTGACTGGCCCTTGTTTCCGCCGTCCATTCGAATTTTAACCCCGAGGTTTCTATCAGTTGGCAAAGACGATTGATCCTTGATTTTCGATTCAGAAGTGTCTCTTGTACGACGGCGAATCTGCGAAAACCCCTTGCGTGCAGTTTCTTTATCTCTGCAAATAGGTTGTCGGCGCTTCGTTCTCTTATAAGTCCCTTGTGAACGGCCTTCTGGGCACAAAAAACACAATGATGCGGGCACCCTGATCCTGCGAAGAGGAAGACAACTTCCTTTTTATTCTTTATCGCGTCCTCAGGATCATCCAGGAAGAGATCCATACTGTCTGACGGGAAAGGGTAATCATCGAGGGAAAGGGCATGTTTTCGGGATGGATTCAGAATAATCTCCCCGGTCTCTTTTTTGTGGGCTATCCCGGAGACCATTGAAAGGTCACCATCCCCCCAAGTATTTAACCGCAGCGCAATCTCCGTAAGGGTCTCCACGCCTTCACCGATACACGCCACCTGATAGTCTGATTCCCTGAGATACTCTGCCGGAAGAACCGAGACATGCGGGCCACCAATAACCCGCAGCGCTTCAGGTGAGATCGCCTTTGCCGCACCAGCCAGTTCATTTGCCTCATCAAGCTGGGCACTGGTGGCTGTGACGCATATCATCAGAGGATCAACTCTGTTTTCCCGTATGAACTGATTTAAATATGCTTTGATGGATAGCCTCTTCGGTTTGAGGGAGAGGTTTATTGCCTTGACATCAAAGGATGGGTAGTCCACCGGGTTTTCCAGGACAGCTTCTTTTCTTCCGGATACGACGGCAAATCTCTGGAGAAATGTTTTGTCTCTCAGGGCACTTGCCAGGGTACCCAGACTGAGGTAACCCCTGAGCCTGTCTTTTCTCTCATATCTCTCGGATCCCGTGGAGGGATTCACAAAAAGAACAGAAGGGTTCCTCTGTTTCCATGAATCTGTCTCGGCCATTTTTTTGAAAATGCCTGAAAAGCGCCAACCCCGTAACGAATGACGGGGTTGGTAGGGGGTTATGGTGATGGAGAGTGACGTTTATGAGGTCAAATCATATACACCCCACCGTTCACGTCCAGGGTAACTCCGGTGACAAAAGGGGAGTCCAAGAGATACTCAAAGGCGCGAACAACATCTGCGACATTTCCGATTTCAGGAACCAGTACTTTGTCCTTGAGGGCCGCCTTCTGTTCTTCGGACCATTCAACAAAGATCCCTGCATCCTCAATAAATGCCGGGGCAATGGCGTTGACGGTGATTCCGAATTTCCCCAAATCCCGTGCCGCAAACCTGGTTAAACCCAAGAGTCCGGCCTTGGAAGCCGCGTAGTGTGGCCCTAACACGCCAACTCCCCTGGCAGCCACAGATGAAATGTTCATGATGCGGCCATAGCCCCCCGCCTTCATCCCCGGAATCACCTGGGAAGACCAATAAAAGGCGCTGCTCAGGTTTATTCGTATTGTGTCGTCCCAATCGGAAATGGAGATCTCTTCAAACGACCTCTTGAACATAATCCCCGCGCAGTTGACCAGGACGCTTACGGGCCCCAGTTCTTTGTTGACCTCCTGATGCTGCTCTGCAACAACGTCTGAGTCTCCTGCATCACCTTTTAGCAGGAGGACTTGTTGTTCCTTGCCAATAAGATGCTCCAACCGGTCTTTGGCGCTCTTGGCGGCCGCATCATTGTCCTTGTAAGTAATGGCCACGGAAGCGCCCCGAGCCAACAAAGATTCTGCGATTCCCAGGCCGATCCCCCGGGTCCCCCCGCTCACCACAGCTATCGTTTGTTTCATTTTTTCACCTCAAAGAAGATCATTGGCGTTTAAACACAAAGAAAGCGCCCTGGAAAAGCCAGGCTGCACCGCGTGTCAAAAAGGTTTTTTCCAGGCGGATTATAGGCGAGATTGTTTTTCCGTGTCAACGGAGAGTCCAGCCAGAATCTTGTTCTTGGACTTACAGACCGTAAAATTTCA
This sequence comes from Desulfobacteraceae bacterium, assembly GCA_016783065.1. GTDB lineage: Bacteria > Desulfobacterota > DSM-4660 > Desulfatiglandales > Desulfatiglandaceae > JABMQV01. The sequence continues at coordinate 28,136 of JADHXI010000008.1, forward strand.
AGAAGGAATGATCAGGTCTCAAAAAGATTCAGATGAGTGCCTTTTGATTTGAAATGTGTTATGGAACCGTAATTTCTCAATAAACCCGGGTACCGTGGGGCTCGGCCATTTCTTTCAGGCGCTCTCTAAACCTGTAGCCACAGCGTGGCTGATATTTGGGGTTTTGCCAAAAGCACGGAGAAGCCAATAGGATTCATCAAGAGAAAACCCAAAATATCAACCACTGCGAAAGTGAGAAATAAATACACTTTGAGAGAGCGCCTGAAAGAAACACCCGAACCCCACTCCAGAAATCCTATTATTTCTCCCGAATTTATTGAGAAGTTAAGAGATATGTTTAGTTAACCCAGGAGGAAGTTATGAAAAGAAATATGGCCATTTTGGGTACAGGGGCCATTGGGAGCAGCGTTGGCGCAGACCTCACCAGGGCCGGGTACAATGTGGTGCTTATTGACCAATGGCCCGCTCATGTTGAGGTCATGAAAAAAGACGGGTTGCGGGTGACGATGCCCGATGAGGAACTGCACACCCCGGTAAAGGCGCTCCATCTCTGCGAGGTGTGTACTGTGGACCATCTGTTTGACCTGGTCCTTCTTACGGCCAAATCGTACGACAGCCGCTGGATGGCGGAGTTTGTCAAACCCTATTTGAAACCGGATGGCATGTTGGTATCTTTGCAGAACAGCCTCAATGACGAGTGGATCGCTCCGATTATAGGGTTTAACCGGGACATCGGTGCTGTTGTCGAGCTATCGGCAGAGATCTTTGAACCGGGAGTTGTGAAACGCAACACCAGCCATGAAGGCACGTGGTTTGCATTGGGTGAACTCCACGGCAGGGTGACCCCCCGTGTGGAAGAACTGGCGCAGCTCTTAAAGGCAGTCGGTAAAACAGAAATCACTACCAACATATGGGGGGCCAAATGGACCAAGCTGATTGCAAACTGCATGCTACAGGCCCCCATCGGAATCCTTGGGCTTTATGAGTGGGAGGCGACCCAGATCCCCCAGGTCTTTGAGTTCTGTATCGGATTGGGGAGGGAGGCTATGGAAGTGGGCACAAGCCTTGGATACAAAATAGAGGCCATCTATGGGCTGAGCCCGGACGAATTCATGGGCTCAACAGATGAAGTGCTTGAAAAGAATCTGGTGACCCTTGTCACCCATATTGGCAAAGAGGCACGCAATTCAGTCCTCCAGGATCACCTCAAAGGGCGGTACAGCGAGGTAGATACGCTGAACGGCCTTATTGTGCAGAAGGGAAAAGAGGCCGGGGTGGCTACGCCTTTGAATGAGGCAGTCACTTCCCTCACCCGGGAGATACAAAAAGGGACATTAAGCCCTGATCGGTCCAACCTCACAATCCTCGAAAAACTGTTGACCTAACACACATCGTGAAGCAGATGGGGATTTACCCTCCAGGGGACGCGTGGGGGGCCCTGTGAACGCCAAAACACCTCTATTCAATGGGCTTTTCTCTCGGTTTTAAAACCAATATGACAAGCGACACCGCCAGCAGGGCGATCATGTTTAGTTGCCAGGCATATGCATAGGTTCCCGTAGCATCAAATATGATACCCCCCAAAAGAGGTCCTATGGCGCCGCCGATTCCGGCCACAAAGAATATTAGCAGCCCAAAGGCAGTTCCCAGCATATGGCGGCCGAATCTGTCTGAAAGTAAATACGGCATTAGGGGTGCCAGGGAGCCATACCCAAATCCGAAGATAAGGGCGAAAAAAGTTAGTCCCATCATCGTCTTGGCCTTCAATAAGGCAAACATGCCAAATGCCATAAGTAAGTAACCCAGAGAGGCCGAATACTTGGCATCTTTGACCCTATCGCTCAGCCATCCAAAGAAAAATTTTCCGAAACCGCCACTAATGCCGATGATACCCAGTGAAGAAGCTGCGGCAATCTTTCCGATATCCTGGTTTATAGCATAGGTGACTTGATGGACAAAGGTCATCATCGAGGTCATCGCACCCACAATGTTGCACAGGGCCAAGATCCAAAAGCGTGTGTTTTTCAAGAGGGGTTTGATGGATATCTTTTCGGCTTTACCGGGCGAACTGTCCGGTCTTGTCAACTTCTTATCGGCCCTTTTTCCATCGGGCAACAGGCCGAGCGATTCCGGGTTGGGTTTGCCCATAAAGGCCTGAGAAATTAGAATTCCGAAGACAAATATCAACGCACTTATAAAGATAAAGCCAATCCGCCAGGGATAATGTTTCACAATATAACCCGCCAAGGGGGTCAAAATCATCGTTCCAAATCCGATTCCCATGCTGGAAATCCCCATGGCCAGTCCTCTTTTCCTCAAAAACCACTTTCCCACTGCGGCGTTGTTGACCACGACGCCGGCGCAGGCTGTACCAATTCCACACAAGAGACCATAGGAGAAAAATAGACCCATCGGGGTTCGGATAAAATTCATTGAGCCAAAACCGAGTGCGGTAATGATAGCGCCAACCGTCAGAATCCATCGGGGAGCAACTTTATCAAGGAGTCTGCCGGTGAAAATCCCGATCAACGCATACACGAAAAGATTGATGGAAGCCCCCAGGGAAATAACAGACATGGGCCAGTTGTATTCCAGGAACATCGGTTTCACAAAGACGCCAAAGCAATAGCGGGCGCCATATGTGAGACTGAGCATTCCAAAGGCACCAAAAACCACAAACCACCCCCAATAAATGCTTTCTCCCTTTCTTGTCAGTCTTGAAAAATATTGATTCATTGTCTCTCCAGGTCCGCAGCGGTCAGAAACAGCACCCGCCGGCTTTTTTTGAAATTAGTATGAGATCGGTACTTATAACACTTCACCCCGATGTTGCAAAAGATATCTGCGTTACTTGTAAAATAAACTGCGTTATCAGTGTGAAATTGCCAAACTGATGCTCCATCACGAATTCACATTCAATGCGGTCTCCCGCGAAAAGCGAGAAATCAATTATCGGGTTTGGTAATTGAATGGCAGGATGTTTCGTCTACTCGGGCCAATTCTAATGCAACATCGGGGTTCACGCAGTCTGTGCAATGAGCAATTTGTCTGGAGGTCGGAATTTTGGATCTCTTCCATGTAGGTTTTATCTCTCCAACCGTCCGGCGGCGACGCGGAGGTCCCCAATTCATGTCTGTTTTTTCTTGACATCTTCCAAAGTATTTTCTTAAGGTCCTCACAATAATGATGTGTAGGCGTTCACGGGTTCAAAGGTTCAGGGGTTCAAGGTTCCATTCTCGTCCCCGGACTGCATTTGGAATCCGTATTTACGAGAAAAGCGTCATCTTCGTCAGGCCTAACCCATAATTTGGAGCCAAATTGGCAATAACTTGGAAAATGAGCATTTTTAGCGAAGACTTCGGGTCTTCAATGACTTCTTTGTCCTTAACCCTGAACCTCTGAACCTAGAACCTGTGAACGCTACCTCTTGGCACGGATGGGACAGAATGATCATGAATACTTGTTCTGGGATTGTTCACAAATACCAAAGAAATCCTGATCATATTGTTTCCTTTCTCAAGTCCAGGATCATCTACTGTATTGAGTTTCCTGAAAACCGTTTTTTCTCTTGACTTAGACATTTTTTGCTATTACATCAAATGTAAATATTCCCACCATTCATTCAACCTCAAATCAGAGGTTATCCATGGAGAATATCCTCAAACTGTGCCTACCTCGCCCTTAGCGGAATGTGGCTGTTTCGTTAAGGGCCGCTACCTTTAATTGACGCTCTTATAAACACACTTTAGGAAAATTAGGAGGCACCAATGGCTGATCGAGTACTTTTTATAGGTTGGAATCGCCCGGTTGTGGGTCGGGAACAACAGGCGATGGAACTGTTTCAGAAAGTGGTAGAATTCTACGGTAAGTTACAGGTTGACGGCCGAATCGAGAGTTTTGAACCGGTGATCCTGGCCGCTCATGGCGGCGATTTGAACGGTTTTTTTCTGCTCAAAGGCGAAGCGCAAAAGCTTGCCGAGCTCCGGGAAGATGACGCTTTTGTTCAGATCGTTATGGAAGCGGGGTATTGTCTTAATGGGTTTGGAGTCGTCCCCGGATACATCGGAGAAGGTTTAACGGACGTTATCTCTCGTTGGTCGAAACTCTTAGGTGGGTAAGTAGTGCCTGAACGAAAACCCTGTTCAGGCACGATTTCAGATTTCAGCTTTCAGATTAATGGAATTAAATCTAACCCACTAGAACATCATTACTGATGTTGGGTTCGTTTTCATTTCGAGGTTTTTGTTCAGAGACTAAGTAACCCCCGTCGGCAGGAGACTGGTTTTAGAGAACTCATCGCCCGGTTAACGGATTAAAGCGGGGTCGCCAATGACTCCGCCTCTTCATCAAGGAGGTATAACTATGCCATTCATCAATATCAAAGTTTTGAAAGGAACCTTATCAGCAGAGGAAAAGCAGGAGATGATTTTGCGTGTTACAGAGGCTGTGGCTGAAATTGAAGCCCGACCGAGCCCAAAAGAGAAAATTCTGCCTCATTCGTGGTGTGTTATTGAAGAAGTTGACTTTGAGAACTGGGGCATAGGAGGCAACGCTGTAACGCCAGAGATGTTAAAGGCGATTCTGGAAGGTTAGAGGTCAGCATGTGCTGTTGAAAGGGGGCTTGGGGCCGGCAACGGTCCCAGCCACCTATGCAGTTAAGAATCAGAGGCCTTCAACATAACAACTCAATCCGGTCGCCATAAAAGATCGAAACCTTTCAGTATTGATAATCAATTCATCACTAATTTTACCCGATATGAGACACAAGTTTGATGCTATGTTGTGTTTTTGAGACCATCACTGTTGAATCCTGAAAAAGTGCTGATGCAAGAATCCCTATATCCTCCTGGAATGTCAAAAGGCCGAAAAACAGATGACTGCAAAACCAATTCTTGACCATTTCCAATGGATTTGAGACAAATAATAATGCACACATACTGGAATCCGAGGCGCCACCATGTATCAGAAAATCTGAAAGAAGTTCTCACATTTTTCAAGGTCAATATCGTTGACCCCACGGCTATTTAAAAAGGCATTTCTTTTGGCTGCACAAGACTTTTTTCATTCCAATATCTTTGGAAGGCGTAACGAGGGCTGATTGTGCAATTCAAAATAGATGACATAGAAGAAATTGCAGCAAAATTCACCACCCAAAGCCCTGGAGTTGAGAGGCATTTGATACTCTTGAGTGGCTTGCCAGGAGTGGGCAAAACGACTGTCGCTAAGGAACTTGCTCATCAAACGCGCGGGTTGCATTTCGACATTGACGAGATCAAGAGACTGGTTGTTCCTCAAGATCTTGTGACTGAGGATATAGATCCCCCCGAATACCGTTTCGAGTACTACTCAAAAACAATACGTAGGCTTCCATCTCTCTTCGCTAAAAGCCCCACCCAAGTTGTGATAATCGACGAAACATTCCATATGCGGTCATTCCGGCATATGTGGAATGAAACCTGCAAGGAATTAAACGTAAGAGTGCATTGGATAGAAGCGGTTTGCTGTGATAAACTGGTCAAGGAGCGACTTCGCATTGGGAAGGATAGGGAGAACCACATTTTGTCAGCAGATGAAGCCTATTCAATATATAGGCTCTTTAAAAAAACGTTCGAGCCAATGGAAGGCCCCTATCAAGTTGTCGATACGGGTAAGGAAATAGTCCCTCAGGTCGAAAAGATCGTTACGAACATTTCTTGCAGAAGATGTTAGGCCATATAATTGCGAATCCAGAGGGAATTGAAATGGCCACTTTGGAAAAGAAAACAGGATGGAAATATGACACTATCAGTCAAATTATTCATAGACTGAGGAACCAAGGTAAAGTCAAAAGTAAGCAAAAAGAGGGTCTTCGAGGAAAGGCTTATGCGGCTGGCAAGAGGCGTTTTCTTTATTTTGAGGCTTAATGTAGTGTTGAAGCTCTTATTTTACAACAATTGATCCGCCAGTCTTGCATAATTTTGGCCGAATGAAACAGAATGATGATGCAAGCTATCATCGCCTCGAACGGGCTGAAACGACATACAATATGTGGAAATTGGCCCTGAATTGACACCAAGCGAAATCTCACTTATACTCAACCCTATCAAAAGCGAATTAAGGGAAAGTGGTCATGGGGGTCGCACTGAGGCCCATTGGGAAACTTAATGGATTAGCTGCCGAACCCTAACACCTCTGCACCGAGGTTCTAATCTACAATTGTTCTGTTCAAATTACGTTCGAACAGTATAGCTGCTGAGATGGAAAGGGATTAATATTATGTCAATTGAATCCGCAGAGGCCTTTAGTGAAAGAATGAAGACAGACGAAGAGTTTAGAAATCAGATGATCGCTGCTGAAGACAAGGAGGCTCGGGCCGCCCTCGTGAAGTCGGGAGGGTTTGATTTTACTGGAGAAGACATATGCAAGGCAATCGGTGAGTTATCGAAGGGGTTGTTGGATGAGCGGAATAGGAAGTGGGTACAATGGGTGTGTATGATGGGGGGAGGTAGGGGAGAAGGTGTTCGAGGGCGCGAGCGTGTATCCTTGTTAGAGCGGGTGTGGCTCCATCCCCACTGCTGTGGGAGGTTGGTAACGAATTGCGATCAAGGTGTGATTAGGCATACCGATCTGAGGCGGGGAAAACCCACGCCTGCGAAAGGATTGATTCCGCTGATTCGCAATTGGTTGAGGACATAGACCACAATTGGTTTGGTATTGTTGCATAGTTTTGGCCAATATAAAACAGAACCTTCATGCAAGAATACATTCGTCGGAGGGCGTTAAAAAGACATACAGTATATGGAAATCGTCCCTGAACTGACACCAAACCACATCTCGCTTATACTGCGACCTATAAGAGAGATAACCGAACACGCCACTCAAAAATAAGGCGAATAAAGGGGGTGATAAAGCCAATTAAATCTTGGATACGAATTTTTTTTTAAAAAATCCCATGAACCCTAAACAGGAGGCACAAACATGGAACAATTGATGAAATCAAAACGGATTTTTCCACTTAAGCTGGTCACCTTTTCATTGATAGCAGGCATATGCCTTGGTTTTGCGGCTATGGGATTCGCCGGTGAATCGATTGTGGGCGAGGACGTGTACAAATACAGCGACAAAAACGCGGTATATGGAGGGACCCTTCGTACGCAGGAGCCTGCTATTAGGTCCCTCGATCCGCACATGGAGACCGCTGCAGCAACAACCGATTTCGCCAACTTAGTTTACAACGGCCTACTTCGTCTGACACCGGATATGCAGGGTAAAGAGCTCGATCTGGCAGAAAGCTGGAGACAGATAGACGATCTTACCTATGAATTCAAGCTCCGAAAAGGCGTTCGTTTTCACGACATCCCTCCGGTCAACGGCCGTGAACTAACATCAGCAGACGTGAAGTACAGCATCGAACGTATATCAGGCAAGTACGGGAAAAAGTCCAATTTTAAGCATCGTTACTACTTCGAGGATAAGTTGGCCTCTATCGAAACACCTGATAAATATACCATCATCTTCAAGACAAAAAAGCCGTACGCACCTTTTATCAACTATATCTCATCTCCGTGGACCATGATCGTACCCAGGGAAGCAGTTGAAAAATGGGGCAATCTCAAGACGAAGGCCATCGGGTCCGGCCCGTTCATGCTGAAGGAATACGTAAAGGGTTCCCACGTGAGCTTTGTAAAGCACCCGAAATTTTTCAAGAAAGGCCTGCCATACCTTGATGCCGTCAATATTAAATTTATGCCCAGGCCTGCAACGTTTCTGTCGGCGTTTTTGGCTGGAAAACTGGATGTTTCAGGTCTTTATTTTTTCCAGGTTCCGACCATAAAAAAGAAAGACCTTGAAGCCAGAGTTTATGAAAGGCCGGGGGCCTACACGAGGATCGTCAGGACCCCGCCCTGGATCGAGGGCAAAATCCCCCTCAAGCCTCCCTTTGATGACAAGAGGGTCAGACAGGCCATCGCCCATTCTATCGATAAAGTGAAATTACTCAAGCTGGCCTGGGGCGGTGCAGGTCAAGAGCAGATCGGCCCTGTGCCCCGGCCGTATTACCCATGGGGATTAGGCGAGGAAGATCAGTGGAAATACAATCCCGAAAAGGCCAAAAAGCTTCTGGCCGAAGCAGGGTACCCCAATGGGTTTTCATGTGAGCTCATGACCTGGAACCTTGCATACATGACCCGCCCGGCCCAGGTAATCCAGCAAATGCTCAAGGAGGTCGGCATTAATGTCAATATAAACGCCCTGGAGTTTGCCCAATACTTTAACAAAACTTACAGGTATCGATACGAGATGGCCTTTCACATTACGACCGCCGGGGTTGACCCTGAAGAGTGGCTTGTCCCTTACTTTGGCAAGTTGGACAAGTCCACATATTACAAGTGGAGCAACCATGAACTCTGGGATATGATCGAGAAACAGGCACACATTATGGACAAGGAAAAGCGCGTGGCCTATATTAAGGAGATTCAACGAAAGGTCATGGATGAGGCCATGAGCCAATCCATGTTTACGACAAGGCGTTACACCGCCCTCAAACCCTATGTCCATGAGAAGTTCTACATGCATGAAGGTCAGCGACGAATGTATGAATTTACATGGATGGAAAAACACTAAAACCATCATTTCTTGAGCTGCCGGCGCTGATGGTGCCGACGGCCTGTTTTATCAGGCCGTTTTGAGCGTGCGATGAGAAAATATGTCATCAGACGGGTTTTGCTGCTCGTTCCTACCGTTATTTTGCTCTCATTTCTGGTCTTTGGCATCATACGCCTGATACCCGGTGATGCCGTTGAATTGATGGTATCCGAGGGGGGGTTCGCAGACGATACAAAAGAACTCAGGGAGATGTTGGGGCTGGATCAGCCTATTTTTGTACAATACTTTAAATATATGAAAGGGGTATTTAAGGGCGACCTGGGGATCTCTCTCTGGAGCGGGGAACCCGTCTTGTCAGAGATTTCCAGGCGGCTGCCTATCAGCTTTGAACTGGCCTTAATGGCTCTTATATGGACTTTCCTCCTGGGCATACCCATCGGTGTAATTTCGGCTCTAAAACAGGATACAGGAACGGATTACGCTTTGCGATCGTTCGCAATTGCGGGTCTTTCCATACCCGGATTTTGGATCGCGACCCTGATTCTGGTTTTTGGCGCCATCTGGTTCAAGTGGGTTCCACCCATGGACTACATACCGTTCAGGGAAGACCCCATTCAAAATCTTTCGCAACTCGTGGTGCCTTCCCTTGTCCTTTCGTTGGCCCTGTCAGCAGGCATTATGAGGATGACCAGGACCATGATGCTGGAGGTGATGCGAGAGGACTACATACGAACGGCTAGGGCCAAGGGACTCACGGGCTGGACTGTGGTCATCCGCCATTCCTTGAAAAACGCCATGATCCCGGTTGTCAGCATCATGGGGATACAACTCGCCTTTCTGGTGGGCGGAACCGTCATCATGGAGAGTATTTTTGTCCTTCCAGGTATGGGAAAATATCTGCTTGACGCCATCACATGGCGGGACTATCCGGTAATACAGGGAATCAATCTCTTCATTTGCACTTTGATCATTACGATCAACCTTTGTGTAGATTTATTGTATGGATTTTTGGATCCCAGAATTCGATATAGGTAGAACAAATCTCAAGAACCTCCTTTACGGACATAAAACATGAACGAAGCAGTAAAATTGAATCAAAGTGAACGTTTAGAATTTCAACTCGAGCAGATCGAACCTCCGAAAAGGCACCATTGGATTTTGGATCTTTTTATCCAGTTGGTGAAGACCAAGCCCCTTGGTGCCTTTGGGGGCCTCCTGGTACTTTGCATGGTAATAACTGCTGTCCTGGCTCCTGTCATCGCCCCATATGGGCCTGACGAAATTCATGGGGAAAAGGTTGTCCAGCCGCCCAGCAGTACCTTTGTGTTCGGCACTGACGCACTGGCCCGGGACGTCTTTAGCCGCATTGTATATGGGGCCAGGGTCTCTTTAATGGTCGGGTTCGGCGCAGTGGGATTGAGCATTCTTCTTTCTACGATAATTGGCATTCTTTCCGGCTACATCGGAGGGTTCTTCGATACCGTGATCCAGAGATGCGTGGACGCAATAATGTCCTTCCCATGGTTGATTATCATGCTTACGGTCATGGCCATTTTGGGTCCGGGGATAAGGAATGTCATCCTGGCGCTGGCCCTGGCTGGATTTGCCAGCGGTTCTCGGGTTGTCCGAGGTGCCGTCCTGACTATCAAGGAGAGCGAGTATGTCATGGCCGCCAAGGCTATCGGGTGCAAACAGTGGATGGTCATTTTCAGGCACATCCTCCCGAACGTAGCCGCTCCTATCATCGTTCTTGGAACGCTGGGATTGGGAAATGCTATCCTGGCCGAAGCCGCGCTCAGCTTTCTCGGTTTTGGGGTTCCGCCTCCAGCGCCCTCATTGGGGAGGATGCTCAGTGGAGACGGTCTGGACTATATGCTTCAAGCCCCTGGTCTGGCTGTCTTCCCCGGGCTGGCCATCAGTATCACCGTTTTTGGATTCAACATGCTGGGCGACGCCCTCAGGGATCTCCTGGATCCCAAACTGACAGGTGGGTTGGGGGGCAGGAATTAACCAATCTTTAATAAATTTATGATCTTAGCCTATGAAAAAAGATGAACCCTGTGAAGGAAAATAGGACGCCGATTTTGGAAGTCGACGGCCTGTCGGTCAGGTTTTTTACTCGTGATGGTGAGTTGAACGCTGTACGCGACGTTTCCTTCAACCTCTATCCCGGCGAATCACTCGGCGTGGTTGGAGAGAGCGGTTGTGGTAAGTCCGTCACGGCCCTCTCCCTCATGAAGCTGATACCCATTCCGCCCGGAAATCTGGAAGCACGCAGACTCCACTTCAATGGAGTGAATCTACTCCGAGCCTCAGAGAAAAAAATGAGGGACATCCGCGGAAACCGGATCTCCATGGTCTTTCAAGATCCTATGACATCGTTGAACCCTGTCCTGACTGTCTGGAAACAGATGGGCGAGATTCTTGAACTGCACATGGGGCTCAAGGGTGGGGAGCTGAAGGACCGCTGCATTGAATTGTTGGGGATGGTAGGTATCTCTGAACCACACATGCGCTTGAAGTCCTATCCTCATCAGCTAAGTGGGGGAATGAGGCAACGGGTCATGATCGCCATGGCCCTTTCTTGTAATCCCAGCATACTTCTGGCTGATGAACCCACGACGGCACTGGATGTCACCATTCAGGATCAGATCCTCCGTCTTATCCAATCTCTGGCCAAGGACCTGGAGGCGGCCACAATCCTGATCACCCACAACTTTGGCGCTGTGGCTGGGATGACGGATCGTATCATGGTTATGTATGCCGGAAAGATCGTTGAGACGGCCCCCACAATGGAGCTCTTTCACAATCCCCTTCATCCCTATACCCGGGGTCTCCTTCAATCCATTCCTCGGGCGGATAGGGAGACCCAGGAAAGGCTTTTTTCCATTGAGGGGATGCCTCCCGACCTGTTGCGCACACGTATCCAGGGTTGCAGTTTTGCACCGAGATGCGAATTTACAACGCAAGACTGTACGATGCATCTGCCTCCCTTAGAGAAGGTAGTGCAAGATCATCATGTCTCATGCTGGAAGGCGAAATGATGGAAGCCAGAGACAACGGGTTTCTAAATGTCAAAGACCTGAAAGTTCATTTTTCCTTGAAGGCCGGAGCGCTTCCGGGAGAGAAACGAGTCGCAATTAAGGCGGTCGATGGGGTCAACCTCAGGCTGAATGAAGGAGAGACCCTCGGGCTCGTGGGAGAGAGTGGGTGCGGAAAGTCAACCACGGCAAAGGGAATTCTTCAGCTCGAAAGACCGACAAGCGGACAGATATTCTTTCGAAACGAGGATCTCTGTCTCTTGAAAGGGGAGGCCCTGAGAAAGAAACGCAAGCACATTCAGATGATCTTCCAGGATCCCTATGCCTGTCTCAATCCTCGCATGACCGTGCGAAAGATCATCGAGGAGCCCATGTGGGTTCATGGCGTGCACAAGAACGCTGGCGAAAGAAAGGAGAGGGTCCTGGAGATGATGCGATATGTTGGGCTGAATCCCACGGACGTGCATCGCTATCCCCATGAGTTCAGCGGAGGCCAAAGGCAGCGCATTGGTGTAGCCAGGGCACTGGCAGTGCGTCCGGAATTCATTGTTTGCGACGAGCCGGTGTCGGCTCTGGATGTATCAATACAGGCCCAGATCATCAATCTGCTGGAGGACCTCAGGGAACAATTTCACCTGTCTTATCTCTTTATCTCTCACGACCTATCGGTGGTCAGGCACATCTCTCACCGTGTGGCCGTGATGTATTTGGGTGTTGTCGTGGAACTTGCTGAGAAAAATGAGCTGTATTCCCACCCGGTACACCCCTATACCAAGGCACTGCTTTCATCCATTCCCATCCCGGATCCAGCCGCCGAGGCAAAAAGGACCAGTTTAGCCCTCGAAGGCGAACCCCCCAGCCCCATTAGACCGCCCAAAGGCTGTAAGTTTCATCCGAGGTGCTCGAGAAGGGAAAAGATCTGCTCTGAGGCTGAGCCCCTATGGCAAGAGATTGCTTCAGGACATTTTTCTTTGTGTCATCATCTTTGATATCGATTTCGAAAACAGTTGTCTCCAGACCTAGCATGAGATCTGAGGTTTTGTAGATAATGGTCCCATGGGGTAGGGAAGAACGGGAAAAAATAGCAGTTTCGGACCTCTAGCTCGATTGAAGACTTCATGATACATCTGTTTGATATTCCAACCAAAAAGTGAAACTTAGGTCTGGCAGTTTTGCATGGTTTTGGCGGATGTGCTATGCAGGATCATGCACGCATTGTTGACCCGCGACCGGATGAGTCAGAAGTTACTCCGCCCCCATATGCGGTTGGGGGAACACCCGATCATCCCTCTGTCCCTGGCCACATTTCCGGATATGTAAGTCATAGCTGGGTAATATTATGGTCACTTCAATGAAGATGGGGTTGTTGGGGTTGCTCTTAATTTTGGAAGTTACATAAAATGAACGCAGTCATTGTAAGCGACTTGCACATAGGGTCTCGATACTTTTTATGTCAGGGATTTGGACGCTTTCTCGGGAACGTTCCCGAGGATTACGAACTTATTCTGAATGGGGACATCATTGACAATCCTTATGCTAAATTGAAGCCATCCCACCAGAGGATCATGGACCTTATTGAGCAAGTTTCTTGCAGTCAGAAGATTGTTTGGGTACAGGGGAATCATGACAACGGTTATATCCCAAAGGGGTTTGGAAAAGTACATTTTAAGCGCCTCCACCACATAGAAGATAGCCTATTAATCGCTCATGGCGATGATTTTGATGGGATCATGCCCAGGAACCGAACATTCATAAAAGCCTTCAAGATGATGCACAATTTAAGGGTAAGATTGGGGGCAAAACCGGTGCACGTGGCCAAATATGCCAAAAAATGGGCACCCTTCTACAAGGTCCTGCGTAAGAATGTAATGATGAACGCTGTGAATTGTGCCATAGAAAATGGGTATAAATCGGTCATCTGTGGCCATACTCACTATCCGGAGGATAGGGTTTTCAGAGGTGTCAGGTACATAAACACTGGGGCTTGGACCGAATTCCCAGCATTTTACCTTTTGGTTACGGCTTATGAAATGACTCTAAAGACGATAGACGATTCGTTTACGGTCCTATAATTGGCAAATCTGGAAAGTTGAAAAAAGTGAAGGATTCCGGATTAATACATCCATAGATCTTGCCGTTTCACATGTGTAAGATAATGAAGGCCAATACTTCAAGAAAGCCGATAAGACAAAGGAGATCAAAACTCCTTCATTGCCTTACGGCGCCTCTTTTGCGCCTTAGCCTGTTTTTTCTTCCGCTTTACGCTTGGCTTATCATAAAAGCGTCTATCCTTGATTTCAGCGAAAAAGCCCTCCTGGGTCAACTTTCTTTTAAGAGCTCTAATGGCTTTTTCTATCTGATTATCTTTGACAATTACCTTCATGTTTCAATTCCAGGTTGATGGAAATCACTTATTTTTGGCTAAAGAATACTCTTCCTTGTGAGTACCGAATTCTATACCAAATTTGATCAGGCCACAAGTCGTAAACCTTCCGTTCTATCCAGATCTATTCTTTCAAGGAGGAATTTTTCAAAGATGGAGTCTTTAGAGGAATCCGAGAGAAATTCGGGGAACGTATTTCGGAGTGCAATAGCAGCTACATGTTCTGAAGGCGAGAAGTCTGATCGAATTGTTCTGAACCAGGAACCGAAAGAAGAAAAAACAAGTTGGGGGAATGCTGCTGAGAGGTATTGCAAATTTTTCTTGCCAGAAAAGCTTGCGACCACTTTCTTCAATTGTTTTGCTTTTCTTGTTATAGCCTGCTCAGTGGGGATCTCTTCAAGTTTGGCCTTTATGGATCTATTTTCGGCCTTCAGTGAATCCTGCCTTTCTCGATGTTTGACCATCTCTTCATTAATGTCTGGATCTATGCCGTATTCGTTTATTGCTTCAATAAGGTTCCGCTTTGCCTTCTTGATCTTAGCCAGTTCCTTCTCATTGTCGGCAATCTGTTCCTTGAGTTCCTTTATTTCCTCTAGGTTTGGGATGGCCCTTTTTGCCGCCTTTCCATTCTTGAGAATTTCAGAGAGCATCTCCTGGAACGATGGCCGATCCTTGAGCTTGGTTGTCCTGAAACTCATCCCAGATCCTCCCGGTTCGCTGCTTTTGTCCGTTTTCCCGAATGCCAGAATTGCGAGCAGGGCGAGATGATATGGAACGAAGTAACACGGGTTAACGGACCGGAAGGTGAGCTATTGTCAGTTTTTGAATTTACTCTTTTAAAGTCTTGGGTGAAAGACAACGCCGTGATGTATGAAAAACCTATAGGAAATGTGTGCATTTTGCTGTCGAGCTCGCAGATAAATTTGCTAGTCAATCATAACCTCCTTGAGAATTGAGAGATTGTCCAGAGCCTTCCCAGCACCGAGAACAACATCAGAAAGTGGATCTTGGGTAACAGTCACAGGAA